>DAHUZH010000169.1 GCA_027306695.1 Acidobacteriaceae bacterium | reverse complement strand
GCCATTTCCTTGGCTCCTTGTGTCCAGCCTCTCTCTTATCCACTGGTACAAGATTTGCCGGGCATTCCAGGTGGTTCACCCTGCTCGGCTGTTTCCAGCAAAGTATGGTCTCCGCCGCCAAGTTTTGCCTTCAAATCTTCCCATGCCCGATATACCGTGCCGGCCACCGTGCCGCCCTCATTCACATCATGGATACCGAGCCGATGCAACTCGTTTTCTAATTCCGCCGCGTAATTTGCGCGCACCTGCGTCTCTTCCAGAAAAAAATGCTTGGCTGACTCATCCTTCAATTCGCTTCCAATCGCGGCCAGACCCCTTTGACCATCATGAAGCACTTGAATTACAGACCGAACGACCTTCACTGCATTGTCATTGTTCGACACGTTGTGTCACCTCACTCCCATCAGATGTGAGGCTGACGTTATGCGTTGCACCCCGCCTAAAGCCGCTGTCCCATTTAAGTTTCAAATGGAAACAGTCCGCCGCTTACAGAAAGTTTTATTTCGAGCAACCAGAAAAAAATAAACCCACGATACACTGGGTATGTACTAAATACTATGCGCCATGCATCCACCCCCTGAAAATCCATCCATCCATTCGTCTCTGCATCTTCCATCCGGCCAAACTCTGTTGATCGATGCGGACGATACCTTGTGGGAAAACAATCTTTACTTTGAGAAAGCGATTGCAGGATTCATCCAGCATCTGAACCACAAGCACTATTCCCACGATGAGGTACGCGCATTCCTCAATCGCGTGGAGAAGGAAAGTGTTCAGGAACGCGGCTACGGCCTGCACAGTTTTCGCCACTCCTTGCTACGCTGTTTTGAATCGCTAAGCGTGGAGCCGCTCACTCCCGAGCGTGAACAGGAAATCATTCATTTCACGCATGTGGTGGAAGACCATGCCATTGAATTTTTGCCGGGTGTAGTTGAAACGTTGCCCGCGCTCGCCGCACACCATCAGCTCCTCCTGGTGACCAAAGGGAATTTCGAGGAGCAGACAGCGAAAGTAGAGCGTTCCGGCCTCAGCACACATTTTGCCGCCGTCGAAGTGCCCGCAGAAAAAACTCCGGAATCTTATCGCAACATCGTCGAAAAATATCGACTGAATCCTGCTGCGACGTGGATGATCGGCAACAGCCCAAAGTCGGACATCAATCCGGCTTTAGAGGCCGGCCTGCACGCCATATTTCTCGCGCACCCCAATACATGGGTACTGGAACACGAAGATGTGCGCACTGCTCCACCAGGGCAGCATTGCTTGTGGTTGGAAGGGTTTGCAGATCTCGCAAAGGTGTTTTCCTGACCCTTGGATGCTGCGTAAGGACGCACGCCGATGGTATAGTAGGCTTTAGCGCATCCAAGCGGAAGTGGTGAAATGGCAGACACACCATCTTGAGGGGGTGGCGCCGAGAGGCATGGGGGTTCAAGTCCCCCCTTCCGCACCAAATATAGGGGTTTCACTTCTCTATACGCACAAGTTCCCAAATCGAAAGTGATTGCAAATGATCTATTTTTTTACCGTACTACACGTTCTCGTATGTTTTGTTTTGATCGGCATTGTCCTGCTACAACCCGGCAAGGGTGCTGACCTGGCTGGCGCATTTGGTGGACAGGGTTCGCAAACGGCCTTTGGCCCGCGTGGAACCGTGAATGTTCTCACCAAAGTCACCGCGTGGGCTGCCATCATCTTCGCCATCACGTCGATCTCTCTGACGGTCCTGATCGCGCGTCGCGGCAATGGAACATCCGTGCTGCACGGGCTACAGTCGGCCCCGACGCAGACGAGATCGGCCCCAGCCACGCCCGGTAAAAAATAGCCGCCCACACAGACTTGGCAAACCAGCAATGATCCACGAGATTTTTCCTGTCGGACCGCTCGCCTGCAACTGTAGCGTCCTTGCCGATGAAACTACTCGGCTGGCCACGGTGGTCGATCCCGGTGACGACCTCAACAAGATCGTCGAAATTCTCAACCGACATCAACTCACCGTGGAACAGATTCTCATCACCCACGCGCACATTGACCACGTCGGCGGCGCTGTCCAACTCAAGCGCCTAACCGGCGCGCCCATTTACATGAATCAGCTCGACCTGCCTTTGCTCAAAATGATGGAGATGCAGGCAGGCTGGCTCGGCGTAGCTGTGCCAGAGGTCGCCGCGCCGGATGTGGACGCCAACGACCTGCTGGCGTTGCGCATTGCCGGGCAATCCGCGCAGGTATTGCACACTCCGGGCCATACGGAAGGCAGCATCTGCCTGCATCTGCCCGCGCCGCAACTGCTGCTGGCGGGCGACACACTGTTTGCCGGCTCTATTGGCCGCACCGATCTTCCCGGCGGCGACCTGCGAAAAATCCTGGGTTCGTTGAAGGAACGCCTGCTTCCCTTGCCCGACGATACCCGCGTCATCCCCGGCCACGGCGCCGCCACAACAATTGGGCACGAACGCGAGACGAATCCATTCCTGACAAATTCGTAGAGCGTTATCCGCAACCGTCAGCGAAAAAAATGAATCAGCCGGTCAGTTCCTTCGGCAAACTCTTCGCAGTTTGGCAACAAGCTCAGAACCAGCCAACCATCGCCATCAAAGCCGTAAAAATATCCGGGATGCACGGCCACGCGCTGCTCCTGCAGCAAGCGAATCGCCAGTGCTTCTCCGCTACAGAGCGCAGGCACACGCACTACCGCGTACCAACCGCCTTGCACCTCCAGCCGCGAAAGCGCGGTCGCATCTGTCCATCGAGAGTCGGCCAGGCGAGCATCGAGCACCGCAAGATTCCGGCGCACACGCTCCAGAATCTGCCGCTGCACGCTGTGCCGATTCGCCAGCAGATACGGCAATGCATGCTGCACCGGCGCATTCATCGAAAGAAATGTGTCCGCGATGACTTCCAGCCGCGCCGTCGCTTCGTTCAGGATCGGCGCAGGCCCGAAAGCAGCAATCCACGCAGCTTTCATCTGCGGCAGCGCCGCCACTTTGCTCAACCCACTGAGCACGTAGGTCAGCACTGGATGCTCGCCGTGCGCAAAGCTGGATGGATTCTTAGCCGAAGAATCGAATGCGTAGTCGAGAAATACTTCGTCCACAATCAGCGCCAGCCTATGCTCGCGACAGACGCGCTCCAGCGCCTCTCGCTCCTGCGCCGAAGTGAAGTGGCCGGTGGGGTTGTTCGGATGCACCACGATGACCGCGCGTGTTTCGGGCGTGATGCGCGCCACCAGCGCCGCCAGATCGAGATGCCAGCCATGGTCATAGAACAGCGAATACGGCATCAGGCGCACATCATCCAGGTCGGCAAGAAACTCAAACAACGGGTAGCTGGGCTGAGCGATCAGGATTTCGGAACCGGGGTCGCAATGCAGGCGGAAAAGATAGCTGTAGGCTTCGCTGGTGCTGGTGGTCAGGAATATCTGCTCCATCGCAGCTTTCGCAGAAGCCGCCTCCGCGTAATAGTTGGCCACGGCGCGACGCGCAATCGGCAGTCCTCGGGGATCAGGCTCATACTCCAGACATTCCGGCTGGCTTAGCGCACGCAAAATGCCTGCACTGTCATATTCAAAGCCGCAAGTGGTCGGGTTCGATGCGGTCAGGTCGAACAACGGCGCGCTGCTGGCGCGCGCGGCCTGCAACGCGAGAGCATACGGTGTCGGTTGCAGGGCCCAACGGGTCCGCGCGGAAAATTGCAGAGTCATGCTGGTGTAGCCAACTTATTTGACCTGGATGGTGACAAACTTCCTGCCTTCGTAGAGACGGAAACTTCCAGGACGCTTGCCGGCGACGATCGCCAATGGCCGTGGATGAGGCATCGTCGCATCGGTATGGTCGGAGAAATTCATGACATCCACCGCCCCAATGTTCATGACGACAAACTTGTCGTTCGCCAGAAAACCAAATCCATACGCGCCCGCGGGCAGACCCATTCCATCGATCATCAAAGTAGTTTCGGTGAGGAGGTAGCCCTGATACTTCTCTCGAATGCCGCTCGAATAGCCCGAACTGTCCACCAGACCGGCCAGCATCAACTTGCCATCCGCAAAGCGCAGCCCAAACGTATTGCGCATTTGCACGGTGGCGGACTGGCCGCGAAAGAAGACCGTCCCGGGCATGATCTTGCTGACGTCCTGCGGAGTAAGGATTGTGGTTTGCGCGTGCATCGACAGCGCACTGGAAAAGCACACAGCAAGACACGCCATGGCTGCTGCAGAAAAATAACGGCGCATTACGGACGGGATTCTCATCGTGCTCATGATTTTCCCGCAAATATGCGTCTTTGGGAAGCAGGAGTTGCGACCGGCGAAGAAATTGGCTGCCCCTCAGGGATTCGAACCCCAATATGCTGATTCAGAGTCAGCTGTCCTACCATTGAACGAAGGGGCAGTGCGGAGACGCGCGAGGTGAAACAGCGTCCTTACTGAATATATTGGCAGCGCGCTTTTCGGTCAATTGTTTGAACAAATCGGCTTGAATCAACTTCCGTATCGTCCGCCATATAGATATTTGGATTTATCGGTCATGAGGGCCACGTCATCGGTGCGGGCTTGCTCTTAAGTATTTTAGATTCTCATTCCCGAAAAAGAGGCCTCTATTTTGGCGTAAAACCTGGCTGAGCCAGAAGTTTGATTTGTTCCACTTCGTCCTTAGGAGACTGGAGTCCAAGTTGTCGCCTTAAGGATTCTGATACAAGCGTACTGTCATAAGGTTTGCGGAGGCTGCCATCCAACCCAATGTTCATTTGCGTCCCAAGAATCTGCGGCTGCCCAATCGCCAGCAGATATCGGTCGAGAGAGACCGAAGCGATCCAAGAGGCGCTATTCTGCCCCTTGGCCAAAGCGGCAAGTGCAAGCACATGTGCCAAAAGGAAGTCCTGGGATTTCTCTCCGTGTTGAAAGATAAATGCGGCCCGCTCGAAATCCAAACCTGAACGCAGTTTCCCTTTTTCCAACAAATTTCGCACCTGCTCTCGACGCTGATCATCTCCCAACGCCATCTTTGACGCATACTCTGAAGTCCAAGTTACTCCTGTTCGCACCCTCTGATCCTCGGCAAATATCTTTGCCATTTCGGGAGAGGACACACTGCTCTCCAGAAGCGAGTAGGTGCGGTCTTTGTTCCAAGAGAGTGAGACCTTCGCGCCAGGTTCAGACTGCATCGGCCACGCCGCCATCGGCATGCCTGCGAACCGAAGACTCGACGCACCTCCGGCTGGCAGAGTCATGATCCATTCGTCCTTCTCTGTTGGATCGGTAGAATGCGTTGTCAGATGCAAGGTGGACCCCTCAATCACGGCTTTTTCAATCAAATTTTCATGCACAGCGCCTGAGATATTCGAGATCGTCAGTCCATTGGTTTCAAATCGTTCCGGGAGCGTTATGTTTCCTACAAGCCCACCTTTATCCATGGCTAATGTCACCACAGCAAAGGTCTGAGTATCGATCCGAACTGACCATATTCCAACGTAGCTTGCAATGCTCTGCCCCGCAGCCATGGAAAGCCCAAGAGTAAACGCCGCACAGGCAATAAGCGTTTTTTTCATAATGGAAGTATAGCCTCGCGTTATTGCAGCACCCGCATCATTCCTCCCGCAGCACTTTCATCGGCATCTGGTGCAGGATGTTCCAGCAGGCCAGTCATCCAGTGAGGCTTGGTA
>DAHUZH010000168.1 GCA_027306695.1 Acidobacteriaceae bacterium | reverse complement strand
GAATTGGCTTTATCTTCGCGATGTCTGTTCCTACGTCCAAATTGATTACTTTATATAAAATACTTTTTGTAATATTTTTCTCTTTAATCACATTTAGAGAACGGTATCTAATAGAATTAAAATTAATGAAAATTACAACGAACTGAACAAATCGGCTAAATCATTAAATCCGCAGCATTGGGATCGGATGCTGGACTGCTCGGGGCTTGCATTCTTGCATAAAACGCCAGTTCCGAACCCACAGCAGGAACTAAGCCAGAAGTCAATCCGGCTGTTGCATGAAGAAATTGTTACAAGTGTCAGTCCAAGTGAAGGGGACTTCTGCTGTGCCTTGAATTAGGAGCGTTGCACGTACTGAGAGATTACTTCTGATGTTTGCTGTCCATGGATGCACTGCCCAGAGCTGGTGGTTGAGGAAGGTGCAGAGTGTTTCCTCCGTTCACGATGCAGGAGTTGATCTGCGCTCTTGTGGTGGCGCAAGAGGGCAACATCGCACGGGCCGCCAAGAAGCTGCATATCGACCAATCCTCGGTGACGCGAAGGATCAAGCATCTGGAGGAGGTGCTGGGCATTCAACTTTTCATCCGTTTCGCCGACGGAGTGGAATTGACCGAGGCGGGAGAGTTATTTATACAGGGAATCATGAAGGTGTTCGAGGAATCGAACCGGGCGTCTCAGTTGGCGATCCAGAGGGCAAAGCACAAGATTGGCCCCTTCCATGTCGGTTATTCTTCCCACATCAACCCGGAGTTGCTGCCGGTTGTCCGGGGTCTCCAGTTCCGTCAACCGTCCTATCCGCTGATCGAGATGGAAAGCTCCACCACACATGACATTGTGGTGTCCGTATTGGACGGGAGATTCCAAGCGGGCGTCGGAATCCTGCCCTTGCGCCAACCGGAGTTGGTAATCCGGGAGATCTACGATGAGCCGTTCACGGTCTGCATGCCGAAACACCATCGGCTGGCAGAAATGGCCTCCATCCCTCCGGAGGAATTGGGCAAGGAGTCTTTGATTGTGATTGGACGCCAGGTCCTGCCGGAGGTGTTTCATGAGGTGAGGCGGCACTTCCGAGCACTCGGGATCAAAGTACACATCCCTGTCGAGACCGCCTTTCCCTCGGAAGCGATGCACTTGACGGCGCTGGGCGCGGGCATCGCGCTGTTGAGCGCGGGTTGCTCGACCCTCTCGCGGCCCGGTGTGGTCTTTCGTCCATTGGCGGACAAATTGCTGACATGGAAGACCGGCGTATTCGTGCGCCGGGACAACCGCACCGATCTGATCAATAGCTTTCTCGAAATTATATGGAAGGACACGGAAAGATTCCGGTTCCGGCAGCGCCGTCGCGGCCAACCTGAGATTCCGGATTGACCCGCAAAATGTCCTGCACCGATCGCTCTCCGTTCTGGCGCTGGATATGGGCCACGAGGTGGATGGAAGAATGTATTTCCCGGTCGACGTCCGTGGCAGTCATCTGCCCCGCGCCGCGCATGACCAGCGTGCGCAGCCGCTGCAAAGCGCCTTGGGCGCTGCTGGCGTGGATGGTGGTGAGCGCACCCCGGTGCCCAGTATTCATCGAATCGAGCAGTGTGCGCGCTTCCGCGCCACGAATTTCGCCGAGGATGATCCGGTCGGGACGATGACGAAGGGCGGCCTTCAGCAGGTCCTCGAAGGTCACGGCATGCTTATGCGTGTCGGTCTGTGCCTCGGCGGAGACGACATGCGGCTTCCTTATATATAGTTCCGCTGTATCTTCGATGACCAGAATGCGCTCGTCTGCCGGGATGGCATCGGCCAAAACATTCAGCAGCGTGGTCTTGCCGGTTGCGGTGCCGCCGGAGATCAAAATGTTGTCGCCACGATGGACAGCATGGGTCAGCAACGCGGCCTGCTCCCCGGTCAGCATCTTGCGGGCAATCAGGTTGTGCATAGTGAAATGCCGCGAGGTGAACTTGCGAATGGTCAGCAAGGGATGCGGATGGACCAGCGGTGGAACCATCGCCGCCAAACGGCTGCCATCGGGCAATCGCAGGTTCAGGATGGGCGAGTCGGCATCGAGTTTTTTGCCGAATTTGTTGGCGATGACTTCCAATGCCGTATCGAGCGCCCCTGGCTCAAAGCGAGTGCCGATCAATTGCTTCTGACCACCTTCCTCGATCCACACGGAGGAATCCGGGTTGACCATAATCTCGTTGATCGTCTCGCTGGCCAGCAGATGCTCGATCGGTCGCAGAAACGGCAGGATCAATTCATAGCTCATTGGAAATCCTTTCCGGATCGAAACCGAGCTTGCGCTGCTCGAACCAGGTCATCCAGAGGGGCATGAAATCGAGCTTCAGGTAACAGTAGGTCGGCGGCAGCGGTCTGAGCCCGTCATAGGTCACAACGATCAATTGGCAATTTTCGAGATCGCGAAAAATGTTCGTATCGAACAGCGGTTCCTTGTGTTTCTGATACTGCTTGGAAGCCGAAACCGATCCTTTATTAGCGGATGTGCGACCGCTCAGCCAGCCGACATTGGCGTTCGTGCTCGATTCCGAGACGGTGTAGCTGATCCGTGTCTTGTCCACCTTGCCGCACATCGCGGAGGCATACCGGGCCGTCTCTTCATCCATGGTGGTCAGGAAGATCTGCGTGCGGAATGCCTGAAAAAGCGTGTTGCAGCCCGCATTGGGCAAGGCTTCCTTGAGGCTCGAGACGCTCTGCGTGGCCACAATGGGAATACACTTCGACTGCCGGGACAGAGACAAAAAGCGCTCATCTCCGATGGGGCTGTCGCCGCCCACGGTGGCGAAACCCTGATATTCGTCGCAGAGAAAGACGGTCGGACGAAAGTGTTTTTCCGGGGCAGTTTCCATCTTTGGGATGCGCAATAGCACGGCCCGCTGATGGTCGATCTTCATCATGGTGCCGATGGTGCGCGCGAGGCCCGGATCGAACATCACAGGCAGCTCCAGGCCGAGGACTTTGCTGGATTCGATCAGTTCCTCAAAGGGTGGCAGCAGTTTGCCACGGGGATCGGAAGGCACTGGCTTGCCCTGATAGAACTCCTTGGGCGGACAGAAGACGCGGCGCACATCCAGGTTCACCTCGAAGTGCGAAAGCAGGATGACGACCCCTTGCACGATGGAGCTTTTGACCTCGTGGCGGAAGAACTTCCAATGCTCCCAATACCAGAAATCCAGGCTCTCCCAGTGCAGGCGCTTTTCCTCCGGGAAAGGTTTGGGCGCATAAACCAGAGCTTCGATGGCAGTGTGTTCGATCAGAAATCTTTCCAGCTCCGGCGTGTGACGGGCGATGTACGCATGGAAGTTGGCATGCAATGCGAACCCATATCCGGCCAGCGTCTCCGCGTGCGCCTCGTACACTTTGGCTGCAATGGCGATGTAGGACAATCCATTGAAGCGCCGCCCCGTTGCGATCAGCAGGTCCTCCAGTTGCTGGGGACTGATCGTGGTGCGGTACACATCGCGCAAGGTGACGTAGTCGTCCTGGATACGGTGCAGCAAAATCACGTACCGGCAGAGGTCGGTATAGGACTGCTGCCAGAAGGGCTCTCTGCTCTTGCCCCAGACGGCGGTGATGATGGAGCCGAGGTTGAAGGCCAAGGCATAGGGATCGAGCGAGTTGTGCAGCGGGTTGTAGCGGAAATCGCTTTCGAGCGAGATGCCGATGTAATCTTCTTCCCGTCCGCATGCGGTCAGGATGCGGTACAGATGTTTGCAGAGGTCGCCTTTAACTTCAAGGACAACGCCGGAAAGCTTCCGTTCCGGATCGACCGCCATCCAACCGAAAAGTTGCTCGAAGATCGGCAGGACCAGGCCACGGGTCTTGCCCGCGCCGGTCGCGCCGAAGATGGCCATGCCGGTATAGAGACCGCGTGCCGGGACCATCAACCATGAGGGGTTCTGACTGGGCCGGGCGATGGTCCGTTTGTGTATCTCGCCGAGTACGAGATACAGTTCCTCGCGTAAGTGAACTTCGGGATAAGGCGGTAGCGGCCCGGAGACCTCCTCGGCATCCTTTCTATAGAGGTGGACGTAGGCCAGGGAGAAGAGCACGGAGAAAATCAGGAACGGCGTGGTGAACAGGAACGCCTCGAAGCTATCCACCAGTCCGCGATAAATCTCTGGCCGCTCCCATGCAATGAGATTCAATAAAGGATCTTTGCTGGAGACCGCAAACTGGCTCTGTAGTACGACACCGGCAGCGATGGCGAATCCAACGGACAACAACCACCGTTGTTCGATCAGGAAACTGCCGCACGCGCGCACCTGCGGCAGGAGGCCCCGTCGCATCAGATGCCTCCCTGCGGTTGGCCGGTCAAAGCAGATTTAGTGCCACCTGCAGCGGATGAACCCGGGATTTTCTGCGGCGCCGAAACGGATGCCGCTGGCTTCCCACTGAGCGACCGCTTGTGCCCCTGAAATTCTGTCGCTTGTTCCAGTGCGAAGCGCAGTAGTTCATTGACGATATAGTTCTTTTCGTTGTCCGACCATTGCGCCATCAACTCGATATCGTGGGCAAGCGACTGTTCGATGGACACCTGCAGCTTCACGCGCTCGGTGCGGCTGACGCCACGCTCAATCTTCAGTTTGCTCATTGCGATTTCTCCTATCGATCTGCATTTGATCCGTCCGATATTAGCGCGGATCGGATGGATATTCATTACGCATCGTTCTCCGGTCTCCATGCAGGCCCAGGGGCGGGAACGACGGAGCGAAAGCGGCAGCCGCAAGGCGGGTCGTTCCCGCCCCTGACCCGCATATTTTCCCTGTGTTTGCACTCATAAACATTGGATAAAACGTCACTTATCCGCGCCTCCACTAGCGCAATCCTTAGCGGAACAGTGCCTACATCCGGCCCCGATACTTGGGAGGGCCGAATGGATACGACACTTCGAGCCGATACGGAGTGAAGCGGCGCGTCCCGGTCCGCGCGGAGAATTCCGCGCGCAGCGTTGGCTCCCGGATTGCTCCAACCTTCCACTGCGCAACCATCACTTCGTGTTCCGGCATGTCGTACAGCTCGATCCCCTCCCGCAAAAGCGCCAAATGCTCCAACGGCACAGAGTTGGTTTTTCCGTTCCACATTTGCCGTGCTTTCAGATACGCAAGGAAGTGTTCGATGCCGCGCGGAAACTTTTTTGTCGAAGCATCCGCTGGAAGCCGGCGCTGAAATTCCTGCTCGGCTTCCGCGAAGTTCTCCTCGGCAGCCGCCACGTACACAAGCCCCAGTTCCGTAAGCGCATTGAACAACGATGCGTGGCTTGCCAGGAAGCGCCGGAAGGGTTTCACCGTCGCCGTGCCTGTATCGATATAAATGAAGCATGCGGACGGTTGATTTGCGTTTCCCTGGAGCGCTTCCACCGGCAGCCGCTCGATGAAATAATGTATCGTTTGCGTCCGTCCATCGGCGGAGGGAAAAGCGACCTGGGGCAGCTTTGCCAGCGGGATAGACCATTGTTGGTGAAAGAACGCAACCTTTTGCTGTTCGGTGATGAGGAAGCTGGCGGACAAATTCTTGAGCACATAATCGAGGAGCATGAGACGGCGCAGGATTTCTTCCTCTCCCTTGATCCGCCGGTTCTGGGAATCTTCATTGCCCAACAAGCGATAGATGGCCTTACCGCCGACATGAATCACCTGCCGGTGTTGTCCGCAGCCGAGAACATGTACATGTCCGCGCGCTTCGGCCTTGCGCAGAAAGTGCGTGGCCATGGCGCCATCGACGCGGTCGATGAATTGCGCGAACTGGCG
>DAHUZH010000167.1 GCA_027306695.1 Acidobacteriaceae bacterium | reverse complement strand
TTGAGCATGACGAACTCCTGGACAAGGGTTGCGCGCACGCTAGCCGATCGCGACCCGGCACGAATGGGCTGAAAGACAGGGTGCGGCCTCGTGCAGCGCGCGGCGCACGCACGACAACCCCTCGATGCCGGGCATCGCCTCGCCGCCTGGCCCGATGCCCCGACGTCGCAACAGTTTGCGCATGGCGCGTTGCTCGCGCGGATAAATGTAGCCCTTCCGGCAACAGTCCCAGCCGCAACAGCTGCGCCAGATGCACGGCGTCGCTGCGGTCGTCGCCGTGCTTGAGGCCGTCGTACTGCGGAATGGCGGTGGTGTTGACCATGTGCACGGCATAACCGTGATCGATCAGGCCATCGAGCAGCCAGTACCAGTTGCAGGTCGACTCCACCGCCACGCCGACCCGGTCGTTCCGGTAGGGCGCCAAGTCAGCCAGAGCAGGCGCGGCAATGCGTTGGGGCGTCAACACTGCAGCAACGCCTTGCCGTCGCCACCCATGACGGCCAACACGCTGTTGCTGGAATGCAGATCGATGGCTGCGTAAAGTGACATGGCTGCCTCCTGTCGCTGGGCGACGTCGAAACGTGGTGTCTCGAACGTACCGCCAAGCGCGGGAGGCAGCGATATGAGTTTTCAGGTTCACTTTCAGAGAGCCTGCGGAGGGGGCGGGCGATGGGCCTGGTCAAGCGTCAGATCTTGGTCTTGACCACAGCGCGGTTAGATCGCGAGGTAGTCACCGGCCTGCTCTACGTCGATCCCGAGGCGCGCGACTTGCACGCCCACTTGGAAACCGTCAACGCCCCGCTCAACGCCCTGGGCGAAGCCGTGCTGTGCCCCGGCGCGGCGGTGCTGGAGAAGATCAATGCGGGGCTGCGGTGAGGGTTAATTGCCTCTCCCCTTTTTCGTGGACGGTGCAGCGGACCGCGGTGGGAATGATGCGGGAACACACCGCTGCCGCCCCACGAGCGTGGGACTGATCCATGTTTTTGCAGGTTACCGAAAAGTAAGGGTAAAGACACGTAACCGCTTGGAGAGCGCAACAATTCGTAAACATGTCGGGCGCACCGTAGCCAAACATTCCACTTCTGTGAGAAGGCTATGTCTCGACAATTCAACATTCAACAAAGAGGAAAAGTCCTGCGCAGCCCGTATTCAAATATGCATCAGCATCGAGGTTCCATTGCAAACAAGCGCCATGAGTATGCAGTGAATTCCATGAGGCGCATCACCATCGCGGTGTTGCTGGCGCTGACTTGTGTTCCTATTGTGGTTTTGGCGCAGGACGCGCCACCGTCCAGCGGGCCCGCGTCATCTAGTTCAGTCGTCACTCTTGGCGTGGTTTCCGTGACGGCGAAGCCGCTCAATACCCTAACCGAACTGCCCTCCAAGAAACATGTCTTTGAATCGACCCAATCCGTGAAGGTCATCGGTAAAAAGCAGATGGCGGTTGCTGGCCCCGCGGGCGGTGCAGCCCAGGCCTTGGCGGTCGCTCCCGGCGTCAATATCATGACCGAAGGCCAGACTGGCGCCCCGAGAGCGTCTATCAGTATTAATGGCATGAAGACCGGCTGGGGAAATATTGCCGGTAACGCCAACGATGGAACGGTGATGGTAACCTTTGATGGAGTTCCGATGGTAGATCCTGCCTATGGAGTATGGCACGGTTCAGAAGTTCCACAACTATCCATGATTAAAGGGATATCCGTAACGTATGGGCCGGGCTACGCCGTGAACCGTTGGTACAATAACATTGGTGGCGCCGTCAATTTCATACCGTTACAGCCGACTGCAAAGGCGGGCGGGAGTATTGGCACGTTTATCGGTAGCTTCGGTACCCATGGTGAAAATTTCAATGTGCGCACCGGCGATATGGGTGATGGATGGTCCGGTATCTTGGCGGGCGGTGTTACCCAAAGCAGCAGTAATTATTTACAAGGCTACGGTTCCAATAATCCATCAAAAGATTACGCGTACTATGGCAAGTTGGTAAAACGATTCAATGGCGGTCACATAAGTTTCGGGGCATACAGTGAGAGTGCGTATGCGTATAGACCGGTGCCAATCCCTGTCACACCGAATGCTAACGTCACGATTAATGGAGCGAATCCCATTACATCAACTCCCAACCCGGGCCCTTTGTATAGCCAGCAGACGACTGGATTTTATACTACGTTGCCCTACTCGCTATATTCGAAACAATCTGTTGTTGATACTGATCTTCTGTATTCAAACTTCGTCAATCAAATTTCCCGAGACGTGACGCTGCATAATTTGGTCTGGTATCGCTACGGGCATCGTCAGCACCTCCATTATGACAACATTGGCTACGAAGCCAATGTCTTGAACCAGTACTACTACACCACCAGTTCAACTTACGGCGACAAGATGTACTTTGACATCCGTCTGCCATTCAATGATGTGTCTGTCGGTGCATATTTTCTCAATAGCAAGTACGCCAGTTTATTGGAATTTTATAATTCTGGTTTACCCGCGCAATATGCGTACGGCCCGAACGCGGGCAACAATGCGACCATCAACGGGCAGCCGGTCAATTATAGCTTGGCACTGCCCAGTCACTACCATGATTCCTATCTCTACATGACCAATCTGGCGGCTTTCATTCAAGATAATATTCAGCCTATCCGGTCAATACGGATCACCCCAGGCATCAGGTTCGTGAGTTTCCAAACTAACTTCGTCAATAACGCCTCGACGCTGTTCCCGATTAACGTCGCCGACCAAATTGGCACCAATGGTGACGGAAAGGGGGGTAGTAATCAGCCAAACTCCTCAACAACGTTTAGAGAAGTGGAGCCGTCCATAGGAATAAGCTGGCGGGCAGCCAAAGACATCGCCTTGTACGCCAATTACTCGACAGCTTACAAGGCGCCGGCCGGGGCCACGGGAACATACGCACATCTGCTTGCCTCGTCACTGCAGCCGCAAAAGTCTACGCAGTACCAGGTGGGCATGAAGGCGTTTGTCCCCCATGACGGGTTTCTGAATGACGCAGCTTTTGGAGTCAATTACTACAAGCTGAGTGACACGAATGAGATTATTCCCATTCCGGTGGTAAGCCACCTGTACAGTCTTTTTGCTTCGGGATCTTCGACATTCAGTGGCGTAAACATGTATTTCGAAGACGATCCGATTTCTACCCTCCATGTCTTTTCTAATATCAGCTTTGAGAGAGCCACGTATAGCAACTATACGACTCCGAGCGGCGGTTCATATGCGGGCTTGCCGGTTTCCAATGTGCCGGCGCAAATTGCGAACCTGGGAGCGTACTATCGTATAGCGCGCGGCGGTATCGATTATTCACCGCGTGTGTGGTGGCAGTACACGGGCGCCCAGAATATCTATAACAACAATACGAACGCCCCGACTACCCAGAAGTTGCCAGCATTCAGTATTTTGAATGCTTCATTGAAGATCAGTATAAACCACCAAAATATAGTCCCTGGCCTTCATGGAATATCCGTTAGCGTTGGCGTCTCCAACGTGCTCAACAAACAGTACAACGCCTATGAATATATCAGCAGTGGCGGATATTATGGCGTCGCCGGGGAATTACTGGGAGAACCCGGAGCCCCACGGTCGGAGTACGTAGCATTGAATGCGGAGTTCTAACAGAGTCATCTGAACAAGCCGTCATCCCGGCGCAGGCCGAGATCCAGGGCTTTTGCAAGATAATGAAGAGACTGGATTTCGGCTTTCAGGCCTATCGCGCACGGGTCATGCAGGGCGTCGCCGAGGAAGAACTCGACAGCATGCGCCTGTACCTGCAACGGCAGCATGCCTGCGGCTCCGATCGCTTCCGGACGGCCATCGAAGCCCAACTGCGTCATGGCTTCCACGTCGACGACCCTCTCAGGAGCCACCCTTGCTAGGGAACCTCCGAACAAGTCCATCCTGGACTTGTCAGAGGGCGCCGAGTCCGGCGCAGGTCCGGACTCGGCTACGCTGCATCAAGCACTTGCGTGCTCGATACGCGACAAGTCATCCATGGCTTGAGGAAGGTCTGAACTTGTTCAGACCTTCCCTAGGTTGCTTGGCATATTTATGAAGGTACGTTCCGATGGCATCCAGTGTTGACTGTGACGGGACGGGTTTGCCCATGGCCACCATGTTGCGTTGCATGCGCAGCACGACCGCGGGCCACTCCGCGGCGGTGTGCTGTGCGGGGTCGGGGAGGGCATGACATTGGGAACAGGTTGCGCTGAAAGCCCTGCCCGCGGGCGTATCCAGTCCTTTGGCAGTTGCCTTGTTCAGAGGTATCTGGGCATGTTTCTGCAAATATGCGAGCAGCGTCGCCTGCTCCTTTGCGGACGGGGCCTGGATACCCATCATGTCCTGGTCGCTCATCATGCGCTCGCGCGCGACCATGCGCGCCACGACCGCAGGCCACCCCGTGGCCGTATGCAGTCCCGGCCCCGGCAGGCCATGGCACTGGGTACAGTAGTGCTGCATCAATCTGGCCCCTTCCGAATGGGGCTGCGGCAGCGCGGCGGGGTTGATGCCGAGCGGCAGCATGTTGCCCATCATGTCTTGCATCATGCGTTTCATTCCACTGCGGCCCATCATTCCGTCCATCCCCATCATCATCCCCCCGCGGCTCATCATCCGGCCTGTTCCCGTGGGCATGAGGACCGGGTACAAGCCGACAATGCCGATGAGGCCGACCGCGATCAGCGCCAGGCCCGTGATCAAGGGGCCGCGCCCATTCACCGGTCGTCTTCCTGGAGTTCCCGGCGCATGCGCGTGTAGGTTTCCCGGTCGATCTCGCCCCGGGCATAGCGACGCCGCAGGATTTCAAGCGGCGAATCGGTTTTGCCACGAAGCAACCAGCCGATGACCACGACCACGCCGGCGATCAGCAGAATCCAGAACAGGATGAAGAGCGGCCACAAGGCCCCCATCCCGCTCATCCACATGCCATTCATGCCTTTATACCTTGAGGTGTAGCCAGGACTTTTCCAGCAGCACCTTGGCGAGGTGCCAGCGCCGAGCCGGTGCGCGGAACTTCACGATGGGCTTGGGTTCCGCATAAAAATCGCCGCCCCCGTAACCCGCTTGCCCGTTGCCATTCTCGATGAAACACGCGCCGTGACCATCGAATCGTTCGGATGCGTCACGATCAAGAATGAGTGAGGCGATGTTCTTCGCGACGACCTCCGCTTCTGCATGCGCGAAGACGCCGGCCTTCGGCAGCGGTTTGCCGAGTTGCAGCGGAATCGAGACGACATCGCCGATCGCGAAGACCCGGGGGAAGCGGGTTTCCAGCGTGTGCCGGTCCACCGCAATCCACCCGGTCTCGCCGGCGAGGGCACTCTCGCGGACCACGCGCGGTGCGCGGTGCGGTGGCACGTAGGCCAGCAGATCGAATCCCGTATTCGCGCCGTTGGCAAAAACGATTCGCCTTGCGGCCGCGTCGACCGACGTCACCTGATGTTCGGGGTGGTACGCGATGCCTTTCGCTGCGAGCAGTTGTTTCACTGCCGCGGAGGTCTCCGGACCCGCAACCGCCATCGGCCCGGGTTCCGCGGCGAAGACATCGATGGCGACCGCATCGCGCAGGCCACGCTTGCGATAGAACGCATCGATGAGCAGCGCCGCCTCGTAAGGCGCCGCCGGGCATTTGTACGCGGGCGTCGCCGTGAGCACGACGACACGCCCCCGCCGCAGCGAGCCGAGCGCGGCATGCAGGCCTTCAGCACCCGCAAGCGTGTAGAAATCGTGCCCCGCCTCGCGCAGACCCGGCACGGCTTCCGCGGCCAGCTCGGCGCCGAGCGCGACGAC
>DAHUZH010000166.1 GCA_027306695.1 Acidobacteriaceae bacterium | reverse complement strand
GATCGTCGTTTTATCAAAAAAAGGATTACTAATCGGAGAGACTGCTGGTAGCGCCGAGTTGTCGCGATTGTTGTCAGAATTATCATTCTGAGGAGATGCTTCCTCGGGAGATGCTTCCGAAACATTCACCACACGGCTGGCCTCTGGTACGGCCGGCGCTGCGGACGCTACCATTCCAATCACCTGCACCGGTGTTCCGCTATACGCAGCCAGGTTTGAACCCTGCAATTGAAACGTCACACCAGACAATGCATCGGTCAAAACAAAGTGCCCTGCAACTGGACGCAAAACGCCTGCGATTTTGATGGAAGAAGCCGATACATTTTCCGCCGGGGCCGTATCGAAACTTAGCGCCTTGCCCGGCTCGATGCGGGCCACCAGGTCGCCGGCCGGGGTCCGAACGTCGGCCGCGCCGCTGCGAGCTGCAACCTCCATATGGCTTCGGTTTTGGATGTCCACCAGCACCACGCCGTTCGGAGTTTCCGATGAAACCTTGAGTCCGTTCGCGATCACGGCGTGCTTACCCGCGTTGCGCTGCATCGTCAGACCCTGCTCCAGCACCGCATGGTCGCGATAAAGAGTCATTCGAGAGTCGGGATTCAGCACCAGCTGAGATCCATCGGCAAGACGGACGTCAGAACGCACAGCAGAAGTCTGGACTACGCTTCCATTAAACAAGGTGGAATTGCTGCGTATTGCGGAACCGTCGACGTTGATCTCGCCGTTCGCGGTCACGGTACCGATAGAGCTTGTGGGCAATGTGGTTGCGCCCAGCATACATGTGCAGGTGAAAAGCGACACAGCGGCTTGAATTTTCAGGAACATTTCCACCCTCCGCCAAATGCAGATTGGCATTAGCTTGCAGCATACAGAATTACCAAGTGGATTTCAATCTCTTTTTTTTCAGGTGTTTATGACAATCGTAACCGGACTGCCCATGCCCCGGTTGGAGCATATCCTCAAGAAGTGGGGTAGCTGCCTTAGTACAGTGGCCGCAATAGGTTGTGGTATGAGACGTATTAACCCCGTGAAACCGAGGATGGTCGCGATTAAGACGGCGGATGTCGGGAACGCTTGGCAATCTTGGCCAATAGTCACCACTTAAATACGCGGAGCGGTGCTATATTTGGTGCATGGAGAAAATATGAGAGCAACCGTATCGCTCGACGACGATCTGCTACGAACAGCGGAAGAATACAGCGGCTTGACTGAAAGATCGGCATTGATTCGTGCCGCGCTAAAGTCGTTGATTGCGCGGGAAGCCGGTCGCAGGCTTCTGGCGTTGGCTGGGACCGCCCCCAACATTGAAGACGTGCGGAGATTGCGAGTAGACGAAGAGTGATTCTCGCGGACACTTCAATCTGGATCGCCATGTTTCGTACTGGCGCTTACAAGGCAGAGTTGGGCATATTGATTGCCAGTGACCAACTCTGCATTCACCCATTCTTGATTGCGGAGCTGGCGCTCGGCACGTTGCCGGAACGCCGAAAAACACTGGCGTATCTCGACAATCTGATTTCAATCTGCCCGGTGCGGTTGGAGGATGTCCGGCACATGATCGAAGCTCGGGGACTTGCCTCGAAGGGGATCGGCTTGACGGACGCACATTTGATTGCCTCCTGCCTGGCAACTCCGGGCACTCAAATATGGACCCTGGACGGGAACCTCGGCAAAGTCGCCGAATCCCTAAGCATCCGCACTACTCTCCCTTAACAACCCTCGTCGTTGGCGCCACGGCGCCAGTAACGGCAGTCAGTGGAGAACGAAATGACAACAAGCAGAGGCAAGACGTTATTGAAAGGCCATTCTTTGGTTGCGGAGGGATCGCCGTTTCGCCCAGATACGGGAAATCGCGTATTGGGATCGAGGATAGGCCACGGGAAATGTTCTTGCGGACTGCTTAGCCCAGACGAACTCAACTGTGATTCTCATCGCCAACAGTGGCATAAAGACCACAGAGCA
The DNA here is from genome assembly GCA_027306695.1 of Acidobacteriaceae bacterium. Classification (GTDB taxonomy): domain Bacteria; phylum Acidobacteriota; class Terriglobia; order Terriglobales; family Acidobacteriaceae; genus JAKAAZ01. The sequence continues at coordinate 4,033 of DAHUZH010000166.1, read as the reverse complement.
GAGATTCAAAGGCAAGAGCGAGACAACGACAGCATGTAACGTTGAGAAGCCGACAGCAGTAGCCGCGCACACACCATTAACGCAAGAGTGAACACAATATGTAGAGGCTACTGTACTAAGGCAGCTACCCCATCCCAAGAAATTAGGTAGGGATTTATTTGCCTGGAGACCTAGAAGCACAAGTAGACTCGTCTCAAGTTCTCGATCTTGAGTACCGAATCCACATGTATCGATGCCAGGGAGCGGAATCAGCATGAGTGTCCTTGAAAAAACGGGATTTTCGAGCTATCACCTGCTGAAATTCCTTGGCATCGGCTGCGCCGTTGCCGGGCTTGCGCTCGCCACCCTCTGGACGCTGCGGATCGGACTCGCCGACATAGATTTTCAGCGACATACTCTCATCGACACCGAAAAGGCGATCCGGCTCACGCCCGGCCAGGCGGAATACCAGAATCACCTGGCCGGATATTTGGCTGACACAGACGGACGGGAGGCGATGCGGGCCCTGAAGCACGCCGTTGCGCTCAACCCCTACGATGCCGCCGCATGGATCCAATTGGGACTCTTCTATGAGGCAAAAAATCGTTTCTCGGATGCCAGCCGATGCCTGTATCAAGCCGCCCAGGTTGACCACACCTTTCTTCCAGCCTGGTCCCTGGCAAACTTCTACTTTCGTCAAAACAATTCCGTTCAATTCTGGTACTGGATCCATCAAGCGTCTCGTCTCGTCCCCGAGGACGCTTCCCCATTGTTCCGCCTCTGCTGGCATTTTACCGACGATGGCAACGAGATCGAGAGGCAACTCGACCTCAGCCGTCCGGACATGCAGGCGCAGTATCTAAACTTCCTGATGGCGGACAACCGGACCGAGGCGGTCGAATCTGTCGCTTCCCGTCTGGCCGCAAGCGATCGAAACCAGGACACCGCATTGCTCTTGAATGCTTCCGACTGGCTCATTGCGCAACACCAGGCGACGGCAGCTCTCAGCATTTGGAACCGCATGGCTGAACAGCATCGCATTCCATTCCATGCGATCCATCCAAACTCCAAGCCCGTAGTCACCAACGCGGACTTCATCCATTCGCCGACTTCCATCGGCTTCGATTGGCACCTTGCGACCGTGCCTGGAATCAATGCCTCGCAGGAGAACGGTCTCGGCGGTCTTCGACTGGAATTTTCCAGCGATCAACCCGAGTCCGTGGAAGTTCTGACGCAGGTGCTCGCCGTTGAGCCGAACACCGCATACAGGTTTCTGTTCGACTACGCCACGTCGGGCATCGCCCCGGGGACAGGACTGACTTGGAGAGCCGTCGACTTACACACAAGCAACGTTCTCGCCACCAGCGAAAGTCTGTCCGCCGACAAAGGGACCGTTGGCCATTTGGATTTCACGGTTCCGGCGGGCTCCAGATTTGTCCGCCTTTCGCTCGTCTATCAGCGGGCGCTCGGAACGACCCGCATTGAAGGCTCCCTTGTCCTGCATAAAACCGCTCTGGCAACTGCGGGTCCCAGCTAACCAGTATCTGAACCCGTATCATGCTGTTCCTGCTCTTCTTCCTCTATCGCGACAAGGACAACGCAACTCCCATTCTTGGATAGGTATTGCCGGTGAGCACGAACGAGACGGACTCCCTGCTCTCCGGGATCGGCGACACCATTCAGGCAACAGTGTTGGATTGGCCAGTCGTTGCCGGAGTGCAGGATCTGGTGGTTGGCTTCAAGTTTGCGACCGTAGGAGTGGCTGGAGCGTCATTCCGCATGACTATTGGACCAGTCCGTCAATGAATGGACCTAAACCTTCAAAGCGCACTTTCAGTGTTCCGTAATTCCGACTAAAGGGTTGCTTTACATCGTCGGCAACGACAACATTGTCTCCTGCTGGATGCTGCCTTCGGAATGCCTCCAGATTTACCGGGTCGAACTTGTCCGCCGACCACTTGCATTCGATGGCTAGAGGGGTCTTCCTGCGTCCTGCCAGTACAAAATCAATCTCGTGCCCGCGCTTGTCTCTCCAATAGCCGATCTCGCGGGTCTGCAAGCGGGCCATGATTTCATTCAGCACGAAATGTTCCCACAAAATTCCCAGGTCTTCCTTTCGTAATTCGTGCCAGCCACGGCAATAGCAGACAAAACCCGTATCAAAACCATACACCTTAGGGGCCGATACAATCTCCGTTGGTCTTCTGGAGCTGAACGGGCGAATCACATGCGCCACAAAAGTGGCTTCTAGAGTACGAAGATAATTTGCAATCGTAGGTCGGCTCACTTCACAGGGGCCGGCAAATTTGTTCGCTTCGAAAATTCCACCACTTTGCGTCAATATGAGTTCAGTAAACTTCTGAAAGGAATCTCTCCGCTCCAGACGAAACAGCTCCTGAATGTCTTTGGCCCAATAGGCATCCATCCATTCCTGAAAGTCGCGTTCCTCCATCTCTTCTGCAAGCAAGAAGGGCGGCAATCCTCCGCGTAGCAAACGGCGTCTCAGATTGGTATGTTTTGCGTCCGTGAGATCGCGGAGACACATGGGCGTTAGCCAAAGATCGCGTTTCCTCCCGGCCAGAGTGTCCTTAAACTTGATCGATGCACTGAGTGTGGACGAACCTGTTGCAATGATTCGTGTGTCGGGATAATGGTCGGCGGCAATCTTCAGCAACTCGGATGGATTATCAAGGCGATGGATTTCATCAAGGACGATCCGTTCGTCTCGGAGGTCGTCGAGAAACCCCTCCGGGTCTTGCATCATACGGCGGATACGGGGCAATTCACAGTCGAAATACTCGGTTTTAGGAAGGCTTCGGCAAAGATAGGTTTTGCCGACACGACGCACTCCGGCCAGCCAGACGATAGAGCGTTTTCGCCAGGCCTGTTCTATTAGATCGATCCAATAATGACGCTGCACCATATGAAGCTATGGTTGCATATAGTGCTACTATATGCAACCATAGATACTTTTAGTATTTATTTCCAGGTCTCTTCATCCAAATCCTTCCCAAAGACAGACTCATCGACCGCCTGCCGCACGGGTACTCTCCAACACGCAAATGCGCGAACTGGCGGCAATGGTCAACCAGGCCATCGACACCGATGCTCCCGGCAACCCCAATCGCAAGTAGTACCCCGCAACAAGCCAAATATAAAGCGCGGCAAGCGCTTCGCGCGCCTTGTGTCCACTTCATGCCGCTGCGGTGGCGGCCCAGCGCATAAAACCGCGCTGAACGGGCCTCTCCGAGTCTGTTCGGGCCAGCGCCGTCTGCGCGCCAAACGATAGTGCGCGTTTGGCACTAGCCGCGCTCTGCCTCCAGCCTCCCACCTCCGCTGCCCTCGTTCTGCCTTGGTGTCCGTTTGTACGGGTTTGTCCGCTGCGCTTTGTGAAGGACAACCACTCCCAAACGGGACACCAAGGAGAAAAACAATGTTATCAACCAACAACCGCAGCAGCAGCAACAGCACGCCGCGCAATGAAAACGCGACGCAGAAACTCATCCGCGAAAATGTGGACTTCCTCATTGAACAGCTTGAGGCGGGACACAGCGATGCACTCACTTCCTATCTCACCGCCATGAGCCACTTTCACAATTACAGTTTCGGCAACATTCTCCAGATCGCACGGCAGAAACCCGATGCAACCCACGTTGCCGGACTGTATGCGTGGAACCAGCTTGGCCGTCGCGTCAAGAAGGGCGAGAAAGGCATCCAGATTCTCGCGCCCATGATCGGCGTCAAGCGCAAGAAAGATGCCGATGCGGAGCAGGACATCACCAAGCAAAATGTCCCAGTATTGGTTGGCTTTCGCGCCGTGTACGTCTTCGATGTTTCGCAGACCGAAGGCAAGGAGCTTCCCGGCATGGACGGAGTAAAAGGCGAAGTCGGCGAACACCGCGACCGCTTGATTGACTTCATCACAACTCAGGGTATCGAGCTGGAGATCAACGAGCACATCGCGCCAGCAATGGGCATGAGCTACGGCGGCAAGATCGTTCTGCTGCCGGGGCAGTCGAAAGCCGAGGAATTTTCAACCCTCGTGCATGAACTG
>DAHUZH010000165.1 GCA_027306695.1 Acidobacteriaceae bacterium | reverse complement strand
CGGCCCCGGTCACGCTCCAGGCTCCCATGTATAGCGACTTGCGGATCAAGCAGATTCCTGTCATGGGTCTCAATCCTGGAGACACGCTGGAATACCAGGTGCGCATTGTTCGAACACGGGCAGAAATTCCCAATCAATTCTGGTTCGCACAGAATTTCCTCAAGGTCGGGATTGTGTTGGAGGAAGAGGTTCAGTTACGTTTCCCGAAATCTAATTATGTTCAGGTCGTCAGCTCGGATGTGCAGCCGACTGTCCATCAAGACGGAGCAGACACAGTCTATGAGTGGAAGACCGCACGCCTACAGGACGATCCCGAAGATAAGAAACAAACAACTGCCCCAGCAGACAGCAAGCCCTCCATTCAGGTCACAACATTTCAAAACTGGCAACAAATTGGAGATTGGTACAAAGTTCTCCAATCGGATCGTGTGGTTGTTACTCCGGCAATCCAGCAGGAGGCGCAGGAATTGACGAAGGGTCTGACGACGGACGATGCCAAACAGCGCGCCATCTATTCTTATGTTTCTACCCAGTTTCGATATATAGGCCTTTCCTTCGGTATCGGACGTTACCAACCTCACATGGCCAGTGAGATTTTTGAAAATAAATTTGGCGACTGCAAGGACAAGCACACCCTCTTCGCGACGTTAATGAAAGCGGTCGGGTATGAAGTATGGCCGGCACTCATCGGCAGCGGAACCAAACTGGACGCCGCAGTCCCTTACCCCGGACAATTCGACCACGTCATCTCTGTCCTGCCGCAAGGTAAGAGCTTGATTTGGCTGGACACGACGGAAGAGGTCGCTCCCTTTGGGATGCTGGCGGGCGTATTGCGCGATAAGCAAGCGCTGGTAATGCCTGCCTCTGGACAGCCTGAATTGATGAGGACACCCATCGATCCTCCGTTCCTCGAGGCAGACACTTTCACCATGAAGGCGGTGCTCGACAGTAAGGCGGTTCTGACAGGACACGCGGACCTGACGGCCCGTGGCGATTGGGAATTGGGACTTCGCACGGCATTTCACGCCACGCCGCACGCGGACTGGACGAAGTTAATGCAGAATGTCAGCTACCTGATCGGTTTTGCCGGCGACGTCAGCCAGGTGCAGGCCGACAATCCAGACGATACAGCCAAGCCTTTTCATCTGGACTACGACTACACACGTAAGGACTACGTAGAAAGCGATGGAAAACAAATCAGCCCGCCGCTACCGGCAATGCGGTTCTCTCTTGGCGAAAATGATAAGAAGCCGAACGACACAATCTCTCTTGGAGCGCCGGGAGAATACGACTACCGGGCGACCATAGAACTGCCCAAAGGCGACATTGCCACGCTCGCACAGGACAAAGATATTCAGGCAGGTTTTGCGGAATACCGGGAAACATCTTCGGTGAACGATGGCGTTTTGATTGTGGAACGATATTTGAAAGTGAACAAGCCGCAACTACCCGCCGCACAATGGGACGATTACCTGAAGTTCGAGAAGGCCGTTCAGGAACGGGAAAACCTAACGATTCCAATTAGCGTAAACAATGGGACAACGGCTGCAACGGCGGTCAGGGATTTTCCGAAAGCGAGAGACCTCATCAACGAAGCATATTTAGCAATCCAGCAATCGCGTCTGGAAGAGGGAGAGGAGAAGCTGAAGCAGGCGGAAGCGATCAATCCAACCCAATGGGGATTGGCAGCTACCTATGGTGATTTGTACTGGCGTGAAAACGATCCGAATCGCGGAATTGCGGAATACCAAAAGGAGGTTGCCAATCATCCAGATAACCTTCGCGCGGCCCGAGCCCTGGCGGCCAGCTTTATGATACAGCGACGTAATGACGAAGCCATTGGAGTCTGGAATCGCATTTTACAGAAAGACCCTGACAACACCCAGGCAAACCAGATCTTAGCGGCGCTCCTTTTGCAGCAAAAACACTATGACGAAGCAGTCACATTATTGAAAAAGGTAGCGGATGGGAAAAGCGGTAACGCCGATTTGCAAGTTCAATTGGGAACAGCGGAATTGGATGCCGGCCAGAAGGAAGCTGGAATCGCGGAATTGCAAAAGGCCATGGCAGCGGCTGACAAACCCACCACGATCAATAACGCCGCATATGAGCTGGCGAATCATGATGCGGATATGACTGAAGCGGCGCAATTTGCGGAAAAGGCGCTCAAACAGATGGAAGATTCCTCCGGCAAGATAACGCTGGCTGGATTGACCAGCGAGGACCTCCGGCAAGTGATATTCCTTGGCGAAACATGGGACACGGTCGGCTGGATCGATTTCAAACAAGCGAAGTATGCCGATGCTGAACGATACGAGCGGGCCGCATGGCTGCTGGATGAGCACCCTGGGGTCGCAGACCATCTGGGGCAGATTTATCAAAAAGAAGGTAAGTTGGCCCAGGCCGCCCACATGTACAGGCTGGCATTGGCTGCGGGAGATCCTGAGGATGAGGCGAAGACTGAACAGAGATTACAGGCGGCAGAGAGATATGTGCCGGGTAAAATGGCGCGACCGGTAGTGGATGTCGTTCAACCATCTGATTTAAGCAAGCTTCGCACAATCAACATCCCCGGACTGCCGCGCAAGATGGCCACAGCAGAGTTTTTCGTTTTGTTCTCTTCCCATGGTATGGAGGACGTGCAGTTCCTGAGCGGAAGCGAAACGCTGCGTAGCGCGAGCGCTCTCTTAAAGAAGGCGAACTACGGACCGATGTTTCCCGATTCCGGCCCAGAAAAGATTGCACGCCGAGCGGCGCTATCTTGTTCTGAATTCACACCCACCTGCCAGTTTGTATTGTTTCCGCCGCAGACGACCCGGCGATAAGCATTGGCGCTGTCGGTAGGACGATTCTCTCTTGGTGGCTAGTGGGCAACGGCGAATTCTCCGTGTCCTGCTCCAGGCCGGTAAACTGAAACGAATCGTTGGTCGTCGATGACACCAGTTGCCCAAAAGGCAGAAACACATTCGACCCGGTCGCATTGCCGCTGTTGTCCGTCTCCACCGCCAGCGATCCCAGATGGTCCAGCAGCCGGTACTCCGGCGTCGCCGTCTGCGTCCCCGCCACCTCCGCGATCATCGCCCCATTGCCCCAGATCATGTCCGTCCACGCTCCGCTGGCGGGACTTATCTCTGCCAACAAAAGGCAGAGGAGAGTCGTACATATACCATCGCTTCCAACCCTACTGGGAAGAATTCGTCGTACTGTTAGAGAGGTCGCGGACGGAGATATCTACGCCATCGCATTTCACAGCCTGGAAGTCGAAAGCCCTTGCCCCCTTGTACGTCAGTTCCAGATGCGTCGGAGTCAGCCAGTTCAACCCCACGTTCATTCCACCAGGTTCGGCTGGTCCATCAGAAAACGCTAGGATCATCGTCGGAGCGTTTTTGTTCGTCGTCCAATTCAAGAACACCGTGGTTTGAATAAAATCTGTTCCTGGCCCACTTTCGTCAAATGTCTTAGCCGTTGCGATCATCTTCCCATCTGGCGATTTGGACTCCGCAGACCACGTCAGCGGAGCTTTCCCACAACCGAAAATTAAGGTGCAGACTCCAACAATGAATAGCAGAGCGAATCTGCGCATCACAACGAAGACGCCCATACTATTTCTGCTCATCTTTCTCATTGCTCCGTTTAGAATCAGAAGTGGCATGTGGTTCCGTTCGCCTGAGCGTTGAAACCGTTCGTGATGTTCGCAACATTTTGTGTCGGAAGAAATGGATAATTGGGGGCCATTTGCTGGCCAGCATATTGACCCGGATTGCCCAGCTTACGGATGGCCGCAAATGCGTCGGCTCCAAAAAGGGCCTGTGAGAGCGTCAGTCCGGCGGCCTGCATGTATACCCCAAACACATAATTGCCGTATGCAGCATTTTGCTGCACCGACCCAGAATTCAAAGGCTGCGAATTGAGGAAGCCGGTCCAACCTGTCGCAGTATCTGCAGCGAAGCTAAGTGGATTCTGATATACATTTGATGCTGCCCCCTGCGCTGCATAAGCGCTCGGAGGCATGGCCCTGCCCATATACGCGCAAGGGTCTTGGGGCGTCGCGTTACTTGGACTAGTACTGCCGTTGCTGCCATTGCCAGCTCCGGCACCACCATTTCCATTGCCACTGCCGTCGCCTACTCCAAATCCATTGCAGGAATTCTGGCTTGGGGTACTCCCAGGCCAATTGCTCGAACCGGAAGAGACATTCCAGCTATCTCCACCTAGCTGGACACAAATAATTGACGGGGGCGGTGGTGGAACCCATAGTCCGCTGGGGTCGACGAAGCTGAGCGGGTTATTCAGCACATAGGCATAGCGGTTCAGGCTCTGCGGATTGGTCACATCGTAGCTGCCCAGGTACGGGTCGGGCCGCAGCCAGCGGCTTTGCTCCGTCGACAGGTTGCGGAACCAGGCATGGTCGCTCGAATTCTCCGTGTCCTGCTCCAGGCCGGTAAACTGAAACGGATCGCTGGTCGTCGATGACACCAGTTGCCCAAAGGGCAGAAACACGTTCGACCCGGTCACATTGCCGCTGTTGTCCGTCTCCACCGCCAGCGAGCCTTCGTGATCGAGCAGCCGGTACTCCGGCGTCGCCGTCTGGCTGCCCGCCACCTCCGCGATCATCGCCCCATTGCCCCAGATCATGTCCGTCCATGCTCCTAGCGCCAGCTTATGCCGCAAACCTGCCCCACTCAAGCCTAAAGACGGCTTGAATGGGCCACCCGCCGTTGTTCGGGGCCTTCTTATGATGGTCTCGTCATCCGTCATCCCGTCTGAGTACGTCTCCCATGCAGTATTACTTGGAACGTCCGCACTCCTGCAAGTACAGTGACTGCGCAATGGACAGCCGCGCTTAAGAAGCGGCTATGTGGAATCTCGGCCCAAGTGATTCCGAATGCCGTCAACCAATTTGCTAGCCAGAGTATGCAGGCTACTTCGACTAGGACAATTGCTATCTGCTCAATTCTGCTTGAGAGCCTGTGCAGCAACCCTGCCAAATAGATAGCCAGGTAAATAGTGATGAGAGCGAGCACAATGTTATTGATGGTGAAACCAGCCGTGGACGCCGAGGTCGGAACCGTGGTTAGCTGATGCAACTTCGGCACTGCGATGAGCGCGAGTAAGCAAAACATGAATACATACATCTTTACAGAATCAAAAAGTTGCACGACCCCTCCTGCACATAATGCTCATCAGTACTCCGATAGAAGCAGATGAAGGCCAACCGTCCTCAGTTACCATACACCGCCGCTGTGCAGGCCTGGTTGACATTAACTGCTTCTATGCTCATCATTGTTACGTCGTAAACTGCGGCTATCTCGTTAATGATAGGCACCCCTTTGGATGCACCATTCAGAAACGAAATCATCTGTTTAACTCCGATTGCACCCGTAGCCGCAGCGCCATAGCCAGCCGCTCCAGAATGCCCAAGGTCATTAATCGAGATAGCAGCCTCGCAAGCAAGAAAGTTTATCCAGTTTGTAACTGGTCCAGGATTTTTGCAATTTGCATCAAGCACGCTACAGCCCTTGTTTTTATTTTTGGCAGTCGTGTTTGAGCCACCGACACCGCTGCCCCCGGTATTGGTGATGGTGGGCGAAAGGTAGTTGACGAAGACGATGACGGGAAGGCCGCTGCTTGGGCCGCTGTTGGGCGTCTGCGACGTGGGCTGGCAAGGCCCATCGCAATTCCCTGGCGAGGGCGGCAGCGGGCCACCCGTGATGGTGCCAAAATCGATGACCCCGCCCGGGACACAGGTCAGGTCCACCAATGGATCGCATCCGCCGCCACCACTGCCCCCGCCGCTCAAGCCACCGTCGGTAGCCTGCAGCGTTGCTGGGCCCTCGCCGCCGTTTCCACCATTACTGCCCCCGTCACAGGAATCATCCGAATTGTCGTCAGTACAATCCAGCCCGCTCAGATCGACAAACGCCAGCGGGTTGTTCAGCACATAGGCATACCGGTTCAGGCTCTGCGGGTTGGCGAGGTCGTAGCTGCCCAGGTAGGGGTCGGGCCGCAGCCAGCGGCCCTGCTCCGTCGACAGGTTGCGGAACCAGGCATGGTCGCTGGAATTCTCCGTGTCCTGCTCCAGGCCGGTAAACTGAAACGAATCGTTGGTCGTCGATGACACCAGTTGCCCAAAGGGTAG
>DAHUZH010000164.1 GCA_027306695.1 Acidobacteriaceae bacterium | reverse complement strand
ATATGATCGGCAGCAATTTTATCAGTATGCTTACATTCGTAAATGATGCGGCCGGCTGCCTCTTTATCAAAAATTACCTCGTGAAGAACATCGCCGCCTCTTCCTCCTTCTGTACGCTCGATTTTATCGTTTGAAAATTCTTCTCGAAGCCGCCTAACGAGAACCTGTTCGTCGGCAAGCCCGATCTCTTGAGGAGATGTACCTCTTTTAAGCATCTTCCTTTCTTCTTCTAATTTTTTGATTCGTGCCGCCATCCGCTTATCTCGAATTGCGGTCTTCTTGCGTTCCTTGGCGGCAGCCTCTCTTTTTGCGGCATCTATTTTTTGTTTTGATTCGGCCCGGGTCTCGCGTTCTTTCCGCCTCGCGGCGACAGCAGCCGCTTGAGCTGCTGCCGCTTGTTTCTTCAGTTTCCCAAGTTCCCCCTTTTGTATCTTCGCCTTTTTCTCCTGAATCTTGATGACTTTATGAAAATGACTCTCCGTAAGAGGGCTCCCGCAAAGCGGGCACTTGTATTTCATAAGAATTCCTCTTTAATACTGCCTGAAAATGTAGTACATGTAGGCTGGGTTGAGGCTGAAAGCCGAAACCCAACAATTTATGAATTCGGCGATGTTGGGGTTCGCTATGCTCACTCCAACCTACGCACTCTTCACGCTCAGCATCCGCTCCAGCGCCAGTTTTGATTCGCGCGCATCGGGTTCCGGCACCGTGATCTGATTCACCACCCTGCCTTCGGCGAGATTCTCCAGCGTCCAGGCAAAGTGCTGCGAGTCAATGCGGAACATGGTGGAGCACATGCACACCATGGGTGACATGAAGTGCACGCTGATGCCCTTGTGCTTGACCTCTTCGTGCAGGCGGTTGACCAGATTCAGCTCCGTGCCCACCAGCCAGCGTGTACCGGGTTTGGCTGCGTGCACGGTTTTCTGGATGAATTCCGTGGAACCCACGCAGTCAGACTTCAGGCACACCTCGAAGGCGCATTCCGGATGGCAGATAATCTGGGCGTCCGGATATTTTTTCTTGAAATTGTCTATGTGCTCGGGGCGGAACATCTGGTGCACGGAGCAATGGCCGTTCCACAAAAGGATCTTCGCCTTGCGAATCTGTTCCGGCGTGAGGCCGCCCAGAGGTTTATTGAAATCCCACACGGCCATCTGATCCAGCGGTACGCCCAGCTTGTAACCGCTCCAGCGGCCCAGGTGCTGGTCCGGGAAGAACAGCACTTTTTCGCGCTGCTTGAACGCCCATTCCAGAATGCCCTTGGCATTGGTGCTGGTGCAGACGATGCCGCCATGACGCCCGCAAAAGGCCTTGAGGTCGGCCGCGGAGTTGATGTAGGTGATGGGCGTGATATCCGCATCCGGTTCCAGCACCTCGGCCAGTTCGCGCCACGCAGTTTCCACCTTGGCGAGATTCGCCATGTCCGCCATGGAGCAGCCGGCGGCCAGGTCCGGCAATACCACGGTCTGTTCGGGCCGCGAGAGGATATCCGCCACCTCCGCCATGAAGTGCACGCCGCAGAATATGATGTACTCGGCATCCACCTGCGAGGCGAGGCGCGCGAGCTTCAAGGAATCGCCGGTCAGATCGGCGTGGCGATAGACTTCCTCGCGCTGGTAGTGGTGGCCGAGGATCACCGTACGGCCCTTGAGCCGCGCCTTGACGGCACGAATGCGTGCATCGCAGGTTTCATCTTCCAGCGAGGCATAGAAATCAAACGCCAGGGCCGGCGTGGCCATTGCCGTTACCTCCCGCGGGGGCTGCCCGCCGATATTCTGGATATTTTACGCCCGCCGAACCCAAAGAGTTGGCCGTTGTTCGTACGCGATATCTATCAGCAATAAGGAGGCGGTGCGCCGAACTGGCTGTCCAGGGTGCCTGCTCCGGGCTTCAGCACGCAACTCGGCTGCGAAGCAAAAATGGGCAATGGATTTCGTTCAGCAACCCCGCGCGGCATGGGACAAGGTCCCTTGAGCCAGCCCTTGTCCCACCCCTGTACCCAAGCAATGCATGGGGAACAGGGCTCTTTCAGCAAGAAGTGTGAGGAACGGTAAATACCCAAAGGCACGCGGCGGAGGTCGGATCGTTATTTGCCGTGCCCACTACTATCCAGGCCGCTACGGTATGCTTGATAATTGGGCGGTTGCGGGACGCGACCCGTTTCGAGGGGTTGACTGGCATGGCTGACGTCTTTGTTTCCTATGCACGGGCCGACAAGGCGCGCGTTGCGCCGTTGGTCGCGGCGATCGAGGCTAAGGGCTGGTCGGTGTGGTGGGACCCGGAAATCAGCCCTGGCCAAGAGTTCGATGACCAGATCGACGCCGAAATCAATGCCGCCAAGGCGGTGCTGGTGGTGTGGACACCGGTTTCGGTAGCCTCCCGCTGGGTGCGCGGCGAAGCCCGGGAAGCCGCCGAGCGTGGGATTCTGGTGCCGGTGCGGTTCGAGCAGGCGCGGCTGCCGATGGACGTGCGGGCGATCCACACCACTGATCTCGACGATTGGCGCGAAAACCCGTCGCACCCCGCCGTGCAGGAATGTCTGCATGCGCTCGGCATGATGATCGCACGCGCTCAAGCTACGCAATCCGCTAAGGCCAAGAACGTCTCGCTGGCGGAGCGTGCGCAGGCGCCCAAACAATTCGCGATCTGCGTGCTGCCGTTTGTCAACATGAGTGGTGATCCGGAGCAGGAATATTTCAGCGATGGTATCACCGAGGACATCATTACCGACCTCAGCAAAGTGTCGTCACTGGCGGTGGCCTCCAGCAATAGTGTTTTCGCATACAAAGGCAAGCACATAGATCTTCAGAGTGTGGTGCGCGAGCTCAAAGTCACGCACGTACTGGAAGGCAGCGTGCGCAAGGCCGGAAGCCGGCTGCGGATTAACGCTCAGTTAATTGATGGGGCAACCAACAATCACGTGTGGGCCGAACGCTACGACCGCGACGCCAGCGACATCTTCGCAATCCAGGACGAGATTTCACAAGCCATCGTCAAGGCGTTGAAGTTGCGCTTGCTACCGGAGGAAAAGAAAGCCATCGAGCGGCGCGGCACCAATAGCCCCGAGGCCCACGATCTCTATTTGATGGCGCGACAAATCTACGTGACCAATCAGGAAGCCGACGAACGTGCCTCGAAAGCTATCGTGCATTTGTGCACACGCGCAACTGAAATCGATCGAAACTACGCGCAGGCGTGGGCATTGATGGCGATTGGGCATAGAACATTGCGTGTGCTCGGGGTCGGCCTGGACGATGGCATGATGGCCGCCGAACAGGCACTTGCATTGAATCCAGACTTGGCGGAAGCCCATGCGGTCAAGGCTTCCATCTTGTTGATGAACGGCGACACCGACAAGGCGGCCGATGAAGTTGCAATAGCCTTAAAGCTGGATCCGGATTCCTACGAGGTCAATCGCGCGGCCGGGCGCCTGAATTACCAACTACATCGCTATGAAGACGCAATTCGGTTGTTCGAAAGGGCTGCGGGTCTGATGGAGGGCGATCTACATTCCGCCTCGATGTTGGTCAGTTCATACAATGCGCTGGGTGACGCCGCCGGTATGCACCGTGCGGCTGAGCAGGCACTCAAGCGCGCTGAAGCCATACTTGCGCACGATCAGCACAATTCCGGGGTGATTGGCTACAGCGCCTACGCGCTTGCCGCACTGGGCGAGGGCGAGCGTGCCAAGGCGCGCATGAATCGCGCGCAGCTGATCGATCCGGATAATTGGAATATGCGTTACGCCTTTGCATGTGCGCTGAGCGTGTACCTCAAGGATAAGGAAGCTGGCTTGGAAATGCTCAAGTCGGTATACGCGACGATCACGGACGCGTTTCTGCCGTACGCAAAGGCAGACCCTGATTTCGCGCTTCTGCACGACGATCCACGTTACCAGGCGATGGTCGCCGCTGCTGAAGCGCGCCTCGCTGCTGCAAACGGTCCCACCCAGGGGGGCACGCAGGATGCCTGATCTCGGTGCCCGGATGCAGAAGAAAGTCACAGCGCTTGCTTCGATCGCAGGGGATGCCCGGTATGGCTGACGTCTTTGTTTCCTATGCCCGGGCCGATAAGGCGCGTGTTGCGCCGTTGGTGGCGGCGATCGAGGCCAAGGGCTGGTCGGTCTGGTGGGACCCCGAAATCACGCCCGGACAGGAATTCGACGACCAGATCGACGCCGAAATCAATGCCGCCAAGGCGGTGCTGGTGGTGTGGACGCCCATTTCGGTGGTATCGCGCTGGGTGCGCGGCGAAGCCCGGGAAGCGGCGGAGCGTGGGATTCTGGTGCCGGTGCGGTTCGAGCAGGCGCGCCTGCCGATGGACGTGCGCGCCATCCATACGACTGACCTCGACGATTGGCGCGAAGACCCGACCCACCCTGCCGTGCAGGAGTGCCTGCACGCGCTCGGCGCCATGATTGCCCGTGCTCAGACTGCGCAAGCGGCAAAGGTGAAAAACGCTTCCAGCGCCACGGCTGCGGCCGGGGATTCCAAACGGCTTTCGATTTGCGTGCTGCCTTTCAGCAACATGAGCGGCGATCCCGAGCAGGAATATTTCAGCGACGGCATCACCGCGGACATCATAACCGATCTCAGCAAGGTATCGGCACTCGCAGTGACCTCAAGCAACACCGCTTTCCGGTACAAGGGCCAGCACGCCGACATTCCCAAGGTCGTGCGCGAACTCAAGGTGAGCCATGTGCTGGAGGGCAGCGTGCGCAAAGCCGGCGGGCGCGTGCGGATCAATGCGCAGCTGATACACGGCGCATCCGACAACCACGTCTGGGCCGAACGTTACGATCGCGACGCCAGCGACATTTTCGCGATTCAGGACGAGATCTCACAGGCCATCGTCAAGGCTTTGAAGCTGCGTTTGTTGCCCGAGGAAAAGAAGGCTATCGAACGCCGCGGTACCGATAGCGCGGACGCGCATGATCTTTACTTGATGGCGAGACAGCTCTACGTCACGAATCAGGAAGACGAACAGGCTTCCAAGGCCATTGTGCGCACCTGCGTACGTGCCACTGAAATCGATCCCAACTACGCACAGGCCTGGGCGCTGATGGCGGCGGGCTATCGAAGTTTACGCGAGCTGGGCTTGGAATCGGACGATGGCATGATGGCTGCCGAAAAGGCGCTGGCGTTGGACCCCAAACTCGTTGAAGCGCATGCGGTGAAAGGCTACATCCTGCAGATGCGTGGCGACATGGAGGGGGCAGTCGCCGAGGCAGAGGCAGCGCTGAGGCTAAACTCCGAGTCTTATGAAGCTAACAGGACTTCGGCCAGGCTCAATTACCTGCAGCATCGGTTTGAAGATGCGGTCCGGCTGTACCAGAAGGCCGTGAATCTGATGGAAACGGATGTCAATTCCGCGATGATGCTGGTCAGTTCGTATCGCGCTCTGGGTGACATCGCAGGGATGCGCGGCGCCGCCGAAATCGCATTGAAACGTGCAGACGCTTTTCTGTCGCATGATCAAAGCAACGCTGGCGTGATCGCCTACAGTGCGAATGCGCTCGGAGCGTTGGGCGAAGGCGATCGGGCTAAGGCACGCATGAACCGTGCGATGTTGATCGATCCCGACAACTGGAACATGCGGTACAACTTCGCGTGTGCACTCAGCGTGTACCTCAAGGACACGGAAGCGACGCTCAAGATGGTCAAATCCCTGTTGGAAACAGCCACGGAACCCCTGCTCGACTACATGAAAGCGGATCCTGATTTCGACCATTTGCACGACGATCCACGCTGGCAGGCCATGGTCGCCACGGCCGAGGCGCGGCTTGTGGCGGCAAAGAACCCGGCGACGCCGGCGATCAAGTCAACTGGATCAGGAGGCTGACCGGCATGGCTGACGTCTTTGTTTCTTACGCCCGCAGTGACAAGGCACGCGTCGCGCCGCTGGTGGCCGCGCTCGAAACCAAGGGCTGGTCGGTATGGTGGGATCCGGAAATCAATCCGGGCCAGGAGTTCGACGACCAGATTGATGCCGAAATCAATGCAGCCAAAGCGGTATTGGTGGTGTGGACCCCGACCTCCGTGGTATCGCGTTGGGTACGCGGCGAAGCGCGCGAGGCCGCCGAACGCCTGGCGGTCTCGGTCGTGGAGCAGATCAGCGCCGCCATCGCCGAACGAGATC
>DAHUZH010000163.1 GCA_027306695.1 Acidobacteriaceae bacterium | reverse complement strand
ATCTGGCAAACAACAACTCGTTGTTCATGCGAAAAAGGGTTCCTATACTCTCGGTGACGCATGGTCGTTTGTCGCGCTTTAGAGGAAACGTCCGGCAGTGCCTGGATTCGGACAGAGAAGCGATGCCGATGTTGACAATAATCGGGCCACGCCGCATGGTCTGATCAGGGTGCAGTAGGATGCCATTTATGGACATTTCACGATCTGTAAAGCCTTCCTCTCCGGACGCGTCAAAACGGCCGATCCTCCTGATCGACGATGACCAGGACATGGCTGAAATGCTGGCGGAATACCTCGGCCCGGAGGGGTTTATCCTGCATCTTGCGCACACGGCGGAGTCGGGACTGGATCGTGCGAAGGCAGGCGGCATTGTATTAATCCTGCTCGACGTCATGCTACCGGACAGAGATGGATTCACTGTGCTTCAGGAAATTCGGCAAAGGAGCCGCGTTCCCGTAATCATGCTAACGACAAGGTCGGCGGTAGGGGACAAAGTCGCTGGACTCGAAGCTGGCGCCGATGACTATGTTCCGAAGCCGTTTACACCAGTCGAACTACTGGCGCGGATTCGCACAGTACTGCGACGTGGCCAGCCATCCCGCTTTGGCAGCTCTTTCGTTGCTGTGGACGATTTGATTCTGGATGCAGGCGCGCGAACGGTGGAATGCGCAGGCCAGAATATCCAATGCACCTCTGCAGAGTTTGATGTTCTTCATGCCTTGGTTTCGACAGCCGGGCAGGTGGTTGCCAGGGAACACCTCACGCGGCTTGCACTTGGCCGAACAGCACACGCCGGAGATCGGGGCGTAGATAACCTGATCAGTGCTCTCCGTAAGAAGCTTGGCCCTGCCCCGAACGGAGAAGAGCGCCTACGCGCGATTCGCAATACCGGATATGTGTATCTGCGTAGAAGTCTTCGTACCACTCAGGAGGAATCCCAATGAAATTGTTCCTGCGTATCTTCCTGAGTTTCTGGGTCGCCACAGTCCTGATGCTTGTTGCGGTGATAGGTGTAAGCGAGTTCTCTACCCACGTTTTTAGAGGAGATGGGGTCAACCTCTTTGAGCCGGAGGTGGCTGCTTCCGTTCTTGCGAATGCCGTTAATGAGTATGAGCGGCGCGGGGCAGAAGCCTTTCTCTCCGACATAACGATCAACCATAACGATGTGTACCTGATCGACGAGCACAATCGAGTGCTTGCCAAGAGCGGATCGCCCCCTCCGTTTTATCTGCCTATGGCACGAGGAGTACTACAAAGCGGCCATTCGCAGATACTGCGGCTTCCCACTCGTTTGGTATTTGCGTGTCCGATTGACAGTGCAACGGGACAACACTACGCAGTCATTTTGACTGTTGGTGGAACCGGTTTCCATGTGTTGCGGCCGCGTTTCTGGTTCAATCTTGCTATCGCCATGTTACCGATGTCTCTCGTCTGTATGGCGCTGGCTCTCTACATTACGCGTCCGATTACAAAGCTGCAGGAAGCGGCGCGACGGCTCTCTGGTGGCGACCTGGGCGCGCGCTGCTCACCGGGCGGGACAGTCCGGAGGGACGAGTTGGGAGATCTTGCCCGCGATTTCGATGGGATGGCTGCACAAATCCAGCTTCTGATGACCGCCCAGCGCCGGTTTGTGGCGGATGTGTCTCACGAACTGGGCGCGCCGCTGACGCGGATGCATCTGGCGCTTGCTTTGCTCCGACGGCAATTGAACGGAAGAGCTCCAGGTGAATTGGAACGAATAGATCGCGAAACCGATAAGTTGAGCAATCTGGTGCGACAGCTTCTGCTTCTGGCTGGACTTGAAGCAGGAGTCTATCCTGCCGAGAATCTGACACCTGTTGCGATCCGGTCGTTCTGTGACAGCATCGTCGAGGACCATGGTCTCGAGGCGTCGCAATCGAACCGCTCGATTAGAGCCACCGTCCAGGACGCAACTGTGATGGCGTATCCACAGCTATTGCGCCGGGCCATCGACAATGTCCTCCGGAATGCAATCCGCTATTCCCCTTCCGGTTCGGAAGTACTGCTCAATGGAAGGCTCGATTCGGATGCACAAGAAGTAGTCCTTGAGGTTATGGATTCCGGTCCCGGTGTCCCTGAGTCCATGTTGTCGGACATCTTTCGACCTTTCTTCCGCACAGCCCCTGGACGCGAAGCCGCGAGTGGAGGAACGGGACTGGGCTTGTCCATTGCGCGGGAGGCAATTCTCCGCCACGACGGCACGATCATCGCGCGGAATCGGGAGGGAAGCGGATTGTTGATCTCCATTCGGTTCCCCGCAAAAACTGTACTCGCAGGTCAAGATCGCTCGACTGCGGAAGCGGCGGCAGGCGTGTAAGAAATATCGCTTCGCACGCTACGGAAGCGGTGCGCCTGTCGGTCGCACAATCGGTGGAGCCCATTCGCCGTTGAGTACAGATGGCCCTGGCCAATAAATGCGCAGAGTAAGCGTAAATGGCGCGGTGGGGATCGGCAGCCAGTTCTTTTGCATGGCCTGCGGCGCGGTGCTTTGGAGATAGATGTCGATGGAGCCATCTGGGTTCGGGACGAGTCCGGTTTGGCTTCCCACATCGTAACGGTGGATCGAGTTCTCGATCAGGAAGCCATCACGACCATACGGCGTGATCGACCAAAATCCCCGCTGCGGCGGAGTCCTTCCTGGCGGGAAATGAATCACGTAGCTGTTGACCCTGCTGAGAATTGCTCCGTCGATGTCTGTGCGGGCATTCATGTACACCGCATCTTCTGGAAGGTTCGCTCCGAAACCGAATTTTGCGATTGCAGCGCGGAGCAGATAGTCGCTCCCATAATTTCCAATCTTCAGATTGTATGACCAGCCGTTCGTGTGCGTAGCAGCGGAGATGGCTCGCTCGATCATAGCGGCTGTCGCTTCGGAGACCACAGCGGGAGTCAGTTGGTTCCTGTTCCCAAGCCCTTCGTTGACGAGAGCTGATGCCCGCGCACGTTCGTCTTCTGGAGGGGGGTTCTCCGCAACGTACCTGGCGAAAGCATCGAAAAAGTCTGGCTTCGAAAATCCAGCGGCATTGGTCACAGGCAAGGCTTCAAACTCCCGATTCGGAGCAGCAACTGGAACATTGGCGGGAGGTGTATATTTTCCAGTCTTCGCAAACTCCTCATATGCCGAGAGTGGGACCAATTGATAGTGGTGCGTGATTCCAATTGCGGTGTGCAGGTCGCGTGGACCATTCACGAACGTGCGGCCGAGAAGCCAGGCGGTATTCGTGGGAGCCTTGAACACGCGGATAATTTTGTCCGGTAGAACACCGTGCCATTGTGGCCCGACTATGGCGTAATCGCCGGCACCAGATCCAGTTGTACGCGGCCCAACAGAGGCAAATTCATTGGAATATGCATCCAACATCGGAATCATGTAGTACCTGTCCGACACTGCTGGCACGTGCAGGATCATTGGCTCTTTTGCCAGGTCGAGCCAGGCGGTGGTGGAGAGTGCATCCGCATTGGGGCGCACAATCAAGCGGCTTGTGGGCGTGGCGAGACTGTTCTTATAGGAAAACTGGTTGATTGGAGCCTGTCCGGAGTCGGTGCTTCGCGGGATGGCCGTCATGATGTCCCGTGTCGCCATCATGGCAACCGGCGCATACCCGTAGATGTATGCCTGCACGATGCCTGGCACCTGGCCTTTTGTATCGGCTACAGTCTGAGCAAAGCAGAAAGAGGGCAAAGTCATAAACGACAAAACTACAGGTACAAAGCGAACGACAAAGCGCACGATTGGCTCCACAAGCATTTCAAATCACGACCGTGGTAGAACAACTCCTATTCGGTGACTCTGGAATAGTCCGAGTTGACAATGGAAATCGTCATATTCTTGGATGGAGCGTTGATCGTCGTGTACGACGGATGGTTGGTTCCATCGCTCAGTCGGGAGAACTGCACGTTCGCCGTCAACACCTGGCTGGGCTTTTCAAAATAAGACTGAATCGAAACCTGCTCGATCTGCTTTGTGGTGCGGCTCAGGGTGATCTGCACCTGATCTCCCGGCTTTGCGTAATCCTTGATGACGGCAGTCTCATCATTCGTCCCGTCCTGTTCAAGACTGGCTCGGCCTGCCATCAGCGCTTCGCGCAGTTTATCGCGGCTGAACGGAATGTAGAGTGCGGCGAGCGTGCGAATCTGCGTTGCGTCCTTCTCGTATTCGTCCTTCTTTTTCTTGGTGACCAACCGCCGGATCAGTCCCCCGCGCAAGGGAAGCATGGGTGCTTGCTGTTCAGGCGCTGCCTCTTGTTGTCCAAGCGGGGTCTTCTGCACAGTCCCGTCAGGCCCATATTTGCATATCGAACGCTTGGGTGGCCTTGGCTCTCCGTTGATGCTCACCGTATTCGTTTCAATCCACTGGTATTGGTGCAAGCGTTGCGAGTTCGCCGCGAGCGCTTGCTGCATCTGCTGAAAACGTTGCTGTGCCGTCCCTGGCTGCGGCTGCGTTTGTGCAAACGAAGCACACGTGAGCAGGAATGGGAGAACTATCTTTGCAATCGTGCAGACTCTCTTGCTGTTATTCATGTCCTCGGCTCCTTCTTCACCGTTCAGTTGGAAGTGTTTGTAGAATTCAGGCGCACGCCTCGAATGGTTCATCGCCTTCTGCTACATCGTGCAGCGCAGACGTGGTGCTGCTCCGAAGCGAGCAATGTCCATTCATCTGATGCAGTGGCGACGATCTCCTCGCACAATAAACAGAGCGATTCCATGTCGCCGTGTGGACCCCGTAGATGCCAGTATTGCCGCGTCGTCTGATCTCTTTCGCACGATTGGCCGCTAAGAGGCTGTCTCTTTGAAGAAGTGCGATCGTCGATGGATTTGTGCGGCTTCTTCATTACCACTTGACCCCTGTGACGCGTGCCTCACAACAACGTTGAAAGCCGGATTGCTCGTTCACTCATCTACTCTCATAGCCGTGTGACATCGATCCACGAAGCCCCTCTTTCAATAGAAACCCAGTACAGCCCGGCGGTTTCTGATTCGTCTTGCGAGACGACAATTCCCGACAATCGGGGCACTACACTTGCCATTGATGGGGCACGTACTACCTGTGGATAGCCCGCAGAGTTCTTTCAGCGACCACCGGTGGGCGCATGAACATTGCGTGCGCTGGCCCGGCCACTGGCGAGTTGGTAGCATCCTGGGCTTGGAATGTCCCTGCGGCGAGTTGATTTCCGTCGGTCTCAATGAATACAGCGGTCGAGCTATCCAGGACATAAAACGTCAGATTCAGAGCAGGAATGATCGATGAGCCATTTATCTGTAAACCGGGAAACTGCATCGTGCCGCGGCCATTCGGTCCAACTGTGTAGCTGCCTCCACTCCCCAGGCTGTAGCCGGAAATCAGCGATCCTGAGTTATTTGCGTCATAGAGACCGCTTGCACCATTCCCTGAAGACGTGAACTCGGCAATCCAGTCCGTTTCTCCAAAGGTGTTTGCGCCCGACAAATTCAGGCCGTAGCTTTGCGACCCGGTAAGAGCGGTAGCGCTCTGTGTGTAAATGTTGCCCGACGATATCCCAAGTGTTGACCCAGCGCCACCGTCGATCTCCAGCAACATGATCCCGCCGCTGTAGGGATACGCAGCGAACGTGTAGTTTCCAACAACTACGTTGTTTGTAATGTCGCCGTTGTAGATTCCGTTGAGCGTCAGTACTGAACGCGCGCCGCTGGAAGTGAAGTTTCCACTGACGCTTGGCGCTTGCGCCACGTATCCCTCGTCATTGATGTCTTCGAGACCGCTTTGAATCTGACTGGATCCGTCTGAGGTGAGCAGGCCACCGGCGACAAACGGCCCTTGGGCTGTGTCTTCACCACCCAGCGTGAAGACCAATGGCCCAGACGGAAAGGCGGTCTGTCCGGTTGAGATGAAGGCATCGCCTGCGAGAAACGCCGTTGAGTCCGTTTCGACGAATTTAAGGTGGGTGGAATCGATGGCCCAAACGTCGAAGTGCAGAGTGCCAAGCCCAGGGGCGGTCGTCCTCAACTGTGCAGACCCCGGTGATCCCAGTAGCACTGCACCCTGGATCGGCAGTGCTTGCAGGTTTGAGGAATTTCCATTGTCGTTCAGGTCTTCGATCCCTGAGATCACGTTGCCGTTTCCGTCCAGCGTGAATGACCCCACGGCGGAGAGCGGATTGACGATGCTTGAGTCAACGCCTCCTAGTCCGAACGAGTAGGAGCCTTGCAGCGCACCCTGCGAAATTGCAGCTTGCTGCAAATCAAGGGTGCCGCTGCCGCTGCCATTATTGTCGAAGCGAGTGATCATTCCGTGGGAGGAAGATGTGAGAACGAAGTCCAGACCGAACTGGACTTGCGCCCCATTGAGCGTAAATGAAAGTGATCCGTTGCCTCTGCCATCCGGCGTGATGCTGTA
>DAHUZH010000162.1 GCA_027306695.1 Acidobacteriaceae bacterium | reverse complement strand
TGGATGCCTTCTTTTGCCGGATGGAGGAAACAGTAATTCTGGACTGCATCCAAAATCCAGAAGTCCTTATCGCCGGTGGCGACTTCCAGAATCTTCTCGGTCGGAGGCAGTGCAATCAGCGTGGTGTAATGCATCTTGGCGCGGATGGCAACGATGTCGTTGGCGTGATAATGCACGATGCGGGCCGATTGCTGACCGTGGGCCACGGTTGCAACCAGGCCCAGCACCAAGGGGAAGATGGGAGAACGATTCATGCTGTCACCTCGTGAAGGGTTGGGGATGCTGGGTTGGGATAGTCGTGGGCCAGATGCAGCAGTCCCTGCTCCGGCCCGTAGCGGGCGAAATACTCCTGCTTGCGCAGGTTGTCGCGGGAGTTGTTGGTCGCAATCCAGTACGTCAGGGCATCGACTTCGAGAACGAGCTTCTTGGTGTGCCCCGATTGCTTCAGCAGAAGGTCGCGCTTGGGGACCAGCGACTCCAACAACTCCAGTTCGGTATCGTTCAACTGGAAGACTTCGGCGTAGAGCTTGCGGTCCATATTGGGATTAGCGAGGAAGATTTTTGTCGGGCAGGACTCATGGACGATGTGCAGCATCTCGGACGCCGCCAGCTCCACGACGGACTGCGTGGCGAGAACCATCGCGGCGTTTTTTTTGCGCCATGTTTTTTCCGCGCGCGTGATCCACTCGCGGATGGTGGCGTTCTTCAAGAACATCCACGCCTCATCGATGACGAAACATTTAAAGGTGGCGGTGTTCTCCGGCTTTTCGATCTCCGCCGACGCCTGGTGCAGGACGTAAAACAACAACGGTTCCAGGATGTCCGGGGCATCCGACCAGCCATCGAAGTTGAAGGTCTGGAAGCGCGAGAAGGTCAGTGTGTCCTCAACGTTGTCGAACAGATGGCCGAACTGCCCTGCCTGTGTCCACCGATGCAGCCGCTCCCCCAACGGGCCGAGGATGGACGCGAAGTTCGAGAGCGTCCGAATCTCCAGCGGCAACTGGTACACCCGCTCCACAGCGGCATAGAGTGCCTTTTCATCCTCTGGCGTCAGCAGATACTTGCCCTGGGCTTCGATCAGGACCCGTGTGAACAGGTAAAGAAAATCTAGGTTCTCGTGCGTGGGCGCAAGCGAAAACGGATTGATCGAGAAACCGGGGTTCTTCAGCCCAACGTTCAGATACGTGCCGTCGAAGACGCGGGTCAGTGTCTCGTAGCTCGCGCCGAGGTCGAAGATGAAGGTCAACGGACTGTATTTCTGGAGCGATTCCAGCAGAAAGTTCAGCAGGAAACTTTTTCCAGACCCCGTTGCGCCGAGCAGCAGCGTGTGCGCGACATCGCCCGCGTGAAGATTCAGGTAATACGGCGTCGCCTGCGCGGTTTCGAGGACGGCGAGATATTCACGTTCCAGATGGGCATTCCACTTGGAGCCGGAATCGATGTTGAACAGAAACGACAGGTCGGCATAGTTGGAATTGAGCGCCCACTGTTTCCGCAGGTTGAATTGTTTGTTGCCGGGGATGGTGGCGAAGAAAGCATTCAGCAGGTTGTAGCGTTCCTCGTACAGTAGGCCATCGTGCTGGGTGAAGATCTTCTGAAACTCGGCCACGGCATGTTCGACCTTGGCGCGATCTTCTTCGTAGATCACCACCGTCAGCGTGAATTCGCCAAAAGATTTGCCCTCCATGCCCAGGGCGGTGAGCGCGTCTCCTAACTCCGCAACGGCGGCCTCTTTCGAGTCATCGACCAGTTCCTCGCGAGGTCCGGCATGCTTCTGGTCCTGCAGGTTAGATAGAAAACTGGTCTTCGAGTTGTGGTGATGGCGGCGTCGTTTATTGATTTCCTTGCGCGCCCTCGCGTTATCGACCGGATGCCACTCGGTCACGACATGAAAGTTCGCCGGGACATCGAGCAGCCCATGCAGCAGCAGGGGCCTTGTCTCGCTGGGCATCTCCTTCAGCGTCAGAACGCGGACGTAGAAATCATCGAGACGCAGATGGCCGCGATGCGCTTCCAGCTCCGAGTCGCACATCTGCCAGTCGAGATGTTGCATCCCATGCAGTTTGCTCCGTTCAATCTTGGAGGGGCGGAAGTTTACGAGACGCCGCAGCATGCGGAAGGTCTCCTCCGCCCCTGGCAGGGCGATCTGCATGAGATCGCTCATCTGCCCACTTAAGCTCTTTGCCTTCTGCTCCAGCCGCAGCCGGTCGCGTTCGATCTGCGCATACAACAACGCGCGTTCCTTGCTGCCGGAGAACAGCGCGCGCAACTCCCGCCCAAACATGCCCAATGCCGAGCGTGGATTTTGTGGCAACTGCGCCAGCGCATGCAGCAGTCCAGTCCGGGCGTAGCTGCCATCGACCATGACGATCCAGAAAATCTCGATGGAATACAGGCGGTCTGATTTTGCTGCGAGAAAATCCGCACGTTGTTCCACTGCTGCCCGCACCAGCGGATTTTCGTATTCGGCACGCGGCATCTCCGGACGGTTGTGCCGGAACAAAACCTGATACAGCCGTGCCTTTTCGTCGAGTGAGCGCAGCGCCGCCTCCAGTCGCTTCACCACATAATCCCGCCCAGCATGATCGAGGCCCTCGGCATCAATGCCGCCGATCTTTAGGGCGCAGCCAAGGTCGCCGGACTTCGTCAGGAAACAGTGCTCGTCCCAGAAGCCGTATAGGTTGACCTGGGCCATGAATGCTCCGGCTTCCTTCCAGTCCTTCGTGATGGTGTCAATCTTGAACATTGCGCCTCGCTATGCGAATCTCTGTTGCTTCCCACTGCATCGGGTCGTACCTCCTGCGGAACTTGCCGGAGTTGAAGAGCACGCGCAGGATTTCGACATCGTGCTTCGTCGCGATGCGTGCGATCACAACTCCGACGACGAACAGCAGGATGCCGCCGAGCAGCGAATGCATCAGCGAAAAGACGGCCCCGCCCGCAATCAACGCAACGAAGAACAGCCGCCGCTCCGCGCCCAGAATGGTCAGCGGGCGGTTCATCGTTTTGTGGACTTTGTTCTGCCGTGAACTGCCCGCCGCCATTCGCCGACCTCCTTTCTGCTCATCGTGTTGTTGGTAGTTGCTACGGAAAGAGCCAGGCCATGAAGTTGACCGCGCCGATGGCCATGCCGATGCCGAACACAATCCCGGCCAGCATGCGTTTCGATTGGCCTTCGCCGTAGGCAAACATCAGTCCGCCCACCACAATCGCGACCAAAGAAAGCCCTGTTGCGATCGGCCCGGTAAAAGCCTGTTCGAGAACGCCGACCGCGTTTTCCCACGGGCTGCCACCGCCTGCCTGCTGCGCGTACACAGGCAGTGCTGTCAACAACAGCAGCGATGGCACTGCCCACCTCGACCATTGGGGACGCAGCCTGCGAAGACGCGGACGTTTCAAGAGAGTGATGATTTGCATGTGCTCCTTTCTGTGCTTCTTCGGTGGAGGCTCGGCTCCCCCTCGCACGCCATGAAGCGAAGGTAGGGCTGAATCCGGCGTGAGTAAAATCGCTTTTTGTGGGGAGCCATCGCCCTGCCGATGGAACAAAAAACACAAGTGGTGGTAGGAGAACCAGGGGAGGCTGTGCAGAGTAGCGCGGAGAAATTCATTCCCAGCGTGACCAGGAAAGAGTGTCGCCATCCGGCGCGAGTCCAGGCCGAAGAAATGTAATGCTGACCCGCAGCTCACCTTTACGCACGTTGCACGGTGTGCAGAATATGCGACGTTTGGAAGGAAGCAGCAACGGGTCGCTAGATCGCGGCCCGTCGCGCAAGTCTCGTCTGCGCGATTTGCTGATATTGCGGATCGAGTTCGATACCAATGTATCTGCGGCCAGTATTGAAAGCTGCCACGCAGGTAGAACCGGAGCCGCAAAAAGGATCGAGCACCAGATCCCCTTGCCGCGAAAATGCTTGAATCAGCGGAATGAGAGATGACACGGGCTTTTGTGTCGGATGCAGTTTGTTGCCGCTGAACACCATCTCGATGACGTCGCTGAGTGGTGCTGCGGGAAGTTCAGGATTGCCCTTCGCCAGCAGATATGCCTGCTCATGCTGATAGCGTAAGAACCGCGCCCTCGATGCATAGCGCTTCACAAATACCATGTGTCCCACGACACGAAATCCTATGGCTTTCCAGGCTGCGAGGAAACGATCCACGCGTGTCCATCCGTAGAACGATACGCAAAAGTTATTCGGCATTAATACGCGATACGCTTCTGCAAACGCGGGTTTCAGCCAGCTATCGTCCGAGTCGTTCAGGATGGAGCGCCCATCTCGATCTTTGTAGCTCACCAGATATGGTGGATCGGTGAGGATGAAATCGACGCTGTTTGCGGGGAGTTGACGCATCACGTCGATGCAATTGCCGTGTGCGATGGTATCGATTAGCCGATTTTGAATTGAACTGGATGTTTGCATGATATTGATCTCCTTCGGTCCGGGAGTGATCTCTCAGGACACACACCCGAAGGGCGCGGACGGTGGCTGCTCCCAAAGCGTATGGGCTGCTTTCTCCGGTGGGTCACGTTGGAATCTTGCTGACGAATAAGAAGGAGTTTTACCTTTTGCGAGATTCCAACGGGATACCGAGACCCGGAGGGCGCATGGAACGACCCATCCTCTGGCCCTTCACGAGTTGAGGAATGTACGTGGTCGGACCATGCGAAGCAGAAGCACATGCGATGCAGGGCGCAGCCAGCCTTTCGTCAGCGGTGGCTGAGAGGAACGCACGGGCTGAAGAGGTTCACTGGATTGCAACGGGCCTATTCGGATTCTGACTGAGCGGCTATGCCCCGCAGACGAGGTGTCTTCAATGTGCCAATTCCACCGCAGTTTGTTGCATTTCTTCCATCGCCACAGCGATGGCTCCCCTCAAAGAACGATTGGTCAGCGCTCAAAGACTCTCTTACGCTCCTTCCTGAGAGCACCTTTTGAAGGGAGTGACTCTTGAAGAGCAGATGGGGGTGAATGTGCAGAACACGATTTCGCATTTCTCGAACGCATCCGAACCGTTTGTGAACGTAGAGCGCGCTGCAACCTTCCTTTCCATGACGCGGAAAACGTTGCTCAGGCTGGTTCGCAAGGGAAGTATCCCTGCCCACGGCATCGGCGACGGACGTAAGAAGATGTGGCGCTTTCGGATTTCAGAACTGGATCAGTGGATGCAAACAGAGGTAACATCAGGCAGCGACGAGGGCCGTATTCAAGAAAGGAAGAATTTTCTATGAAACGGCCAAGATACCAATTGGGTACGTTGTACCCGGAACCCCGCAAGAACGGCCCGGACGTATGGGTCTACCGCTGGCGCGAGACGGACGGACAAGGCAGGCGAGCACTGCGTAAGCAGATCATCGGCACTGTCCGCGAGCTTCGCACCCAGGCTGACGCGCAGAGAGCAGCAGAGGCGCTTCGGCTGAGTATCAATCGGCACACGATTGAGCATGGCGGCCCTCCATCCACGGTACGGAAACTTGTGGAGCATTATCGTCTGAAGGAAATGCCAATGGACACGCACGAGGGCAAGACCAGGGGAACAAAACTCGTGTACAACACCAACCTGAAACTCTACATTGTTCCGCGCTGGGGAGATTATCCGCTCCGGCGCGTCGCCAGTGTGGAGGTCGAAGATTGGCTCAAGACCTTGAAGCTTGCTCCTTCAAGCCGGGCCAAGATTCGCAACCTAATGAGCACTGTCTTTCGTCACGCTATTCGCTGGGGCTGGATTGGGCAACACGAGAATCCGATCACGCTGGTGCGGGTGAGCGCCAAGCGGAAGCGCATTCCAGAGACGCTAACCGCAGAAGAGTTCCGTGCCCTGTTTGCGATCCTGCCTAATCGCGAACGAGTGATCGGAACAATCTGCGCTACGACGGGCCTGCGGGTCTGTGAAGTGCTGGGTCTCAAATGGGAGGACATCGATTTCATCGAGAAGACCGCGAACGTTCTCCGTTCGTTTGTCGATGGCAGCATCGGTGCGTGCAAGACGGAAATCTCGCAACAGCCGGTGCCGCTGGATGAGATCGCCATCGAAGGATTGATGGTCTGGCGCTCGATTTGCCCTTACGGATCATCCGACGATTGGATCTTCGGAAGCGAGCGAATGTTTGGACGGCTACCTGTCTGGCCGGACAGCCTTCGCAGCAAGATACTGCAACCGATGGCCCGGAAGGCGGGGATCACCAAGCGCATTGGCTGGCATACGTTCCGACATACCTACAGTTCATTGCTGGCCGAAACGGGCAATGACGTCAGAGTTGTGCAGGAACTGATGCGGCATGCGAAGGTCAGCACAACGATGGAGGTCTACACACACGCACGGATGGAGAAGAAGCGTATCGCCCAGAGCAAGGCGGTCGATGTGCTTTTCAATCGCACACAACCAACGGAGGTGGTGCAGTGAACAGAAAGTGTTCCCATACTGTTCCCACGCACTTCGCTTCTGTTCCCAGATTTTTCCGTAAGTTATTGAGGGATATGGTAGGCACGAGGAGACTCGAACTCCTGACCTCTACCGTGTCAAGGTAGCGCTCTAACCAACTGAGCTACGCG
>DAHUZH010000161.1 GCA_027306695.1 Acidobacteriaceae bacterium | reverse complement strand
GCGCTGAACAAGCCGCAGGGCCACAAAGAAATGCAGACTTAATTAGATTGACAGATGGTGTAGTGATTTGTGAAAGGGAGTCATTGTGAACCCTTCGACTTCGCTCAGGGTAAACTCCGCTCAGAATGACTCATCCCATTTTTAACTACAGCATTTATAAATCGGCTATAAGACCTAATTGGATTTGAGGGATCTCGTGTCGCGCTTTGCACAGCCACTTACCGAATTGATCGACCAGCTCACGAAACTACCCGGCATCGGCAGAAAATCCGCGCAGCGGCTGGCGTTTTATATTCTGCGGTCCAGCGAGCAGGACGCTTTCGCGCTGGCGGACGCCATCCGCGACCTGAAGGCGCAGCTTCGTCTTTGCTCCATCTGCCACAACATCACGGACATCGACCCATGCCAGTTCTGCACCAATCCCACTCGCAACCAAGCCATTGTCTGCGTAGTGGAGGAGCCATCCAACATCGCCAGCATTGAAAAGACCAAGCACTTCAACGGCGTCTACCACGTCCTGCATGGAGCGCTTTCTCCGCTGAATGGCATCGGCCCCGAGCAGTTGCGCATTAAGAGCCTGCTGGCGCGTGCCCGCACTACGGCTTTGCAGGAAGTGATTCTGGCCACCAATCCAACGGTGGAAGGCGAGGCCACAGCAGGCTATCTTGCGCAGCAACTGCAAGGAAACTCCGCACGCATCACTCGAATTGCAACTGGAATCCCAGCAGGGGCCGACATTGAATATGCCGATGAAGTGACCATGGCCCGCGCAATGGAAGGACGACATGAAATGTGAGGTAGATCACAACTGTGCGTTGGAAAACAAAAGAGCGAACACTCGCTGAGTATGCGGCAGAAAAAACGTCATGCAGCTAAGACAGCCTGCTTATGATCGCAGCCGCATCAGCAGATCCTGCGGATGCACTGGCTTCGCAAGAATCTCAAATTCATGCCCCTGTGTTCTTGCATGTTCCAGCAGATCCGCCGTAGCGGCCTGACCGGAAAACAGCAAAATTTTGCACTTTGGGAGCATGCTGCGAATCTGGATCGCGGCATCGATGCCATCCATGTCGTTCATGATGACATCGCTGATAATCATCTCCGGCTGCAGGGACTGGGCCAAATCGACGGCGGTTTCTCCGCTATAAGCAGCCGTTGCCTCAAAACCATTCCGATTCAGAATAATGACCAGAGTGTCGGCAATCATACGCTCGTCGTCAACAACCAGTACCTTTGGTTTCACAAAGTTTCTCTCTTGCAACTGAAAATTTGTTGGGACTAATCCAGGCAGGCACTGGTAAGCACAACAAAAGTAAAGTTTAACTGAAAAAATCGCGCACCGCTACGTCGCAGATTTATCTACTTCTTGTACTTGGACGTAAAGCCCCAACCTTCCGTATAGAAAAAACTAACAAATTTAGAGCTTTCTAAATCCCGGCTGGGCGGCCCAGTTGGACTATAGCACCCGCGCACACCACCAAGATGCATTCGTTCGTTATCCGCGCACAAACCATCTCCGACGAAATCACGGGCCAATCTCAGGAAATATCCTTCCGCCTGGGATCGTTTTTGAGCCATTGAACAAATTCACGCATCGGCTTTCCTACAAAATGCCGCCGCGACCGGATATATCCCACCCGCCGCACACTTCCTAGGCTTACGGGAACCAATACGCAACCGGTTGCGCTCGCGGCAGCCATCTGTGGAATCAGTGTGATCCCAAAGCCGGACGCCACCAGTGGAAAAATGCTGCCCATTTGATCCGTCTCAAATACGGATTGCACCTCGGCCTTCGCACGGGTGCACGCAGTCATAACATTTTCACGAAAACAGTGCCCCTCGCGCAGCAGCAACAGACGCTCCAGAGCGAGTTCTTTCAGGTCTACAGTCTTTTTTTTTGCCAGTGGGTGGCCTTCCGCGACAGCCAGAAACAATGCTTCTCGAAACAGTTCACTGCAAACAATGTCTGGGTTGCCGATAGGCAGGCTGAGGACCGCCATATCCAGCAGACCAGCCTGCACATCTTCGACAAGCCGACTTGTGATTCGTTCTGAAAGCTGGATTTCCACTTCTGGAAATTCCCGGCAAAAACTGTGGATACGCGGGGCGATCCAATAAGGCATGATGGTCGGAATGACCCCGATACGCAATGCGCCGCGCACGCCTTGCTGGAGGTTGGACAGGGAAGATTCGGCCTCCGAGATTTCCTGTAGGATCTCCAATGCGCGGGGTAACAAAGCCTCTCCATAGGATGTAAGGCGTACGGTGCGTCCCAGGCGGATAAATAATGGCGCGCCAATCTTTTTCTCCAAACGGCCAATCTGCTGCGAAAGCGAAGGCTGCGCGATTCCGAGTCGTTCCGCCGCGCGTGTAAAACTTGCCGCCTGGGCGACAGCGCAAAAATATCGCAATTGGTGCAATTCCATTTCTTCGCCTGCCTTGGTCTCATCGTAAATGTATTTCCGATGCAACGATAGTCATTGCCTATGGGAAACATTGATGTATGTCTATGGACACCTCGGAATGCCGGGCCTACACTGAAAGCCATAGAGAGATGCCCGCAGATTTACCTGAAATTTTCATTTACAACTGCAACCAAGGAGAACGCATCATGTCCGACTCGAAAAATGACGCTAAAATCCCGAATGCCGGGAGCACATCCAACAGCCACGCCGAAGAAGCGAAACATCCCGATACTTTGACCACCACGGCGGGAAGGCCGGTAGCCGACAATCAAAACTCGGTGACGGCAGGGCCGCGCGGGCCGGTGCTGATTCAAGATTTCCAGTTGATGGAAAAGATGGCGCACTTCAATCGTGAGCGCATTCCGGAGCGCGTGGTGCATGCCAAAGGCTCAGGAGCATACGGACGCTTCGTCGTCACCAATGACATTACAAAGTACACGACCGCCAAACTGTTCTCGAAGATTGGAAAATCGACCGAAGTGATGGTGCGTTTTTCCACGGTCGGTGGGGAAAAGGGGTCCGCAGACACGGAACGCGATCCGCGCGGCTTCGCCGTGAAATTCTACACGGAAGAGGGCAACTGGGACATGGTGGGCAACAACACGCCGGTCTTCTTCATTCGCGATGCGCTGAAATTTGGTGATTTTATTCACACGCAAAAGCGCGATCCGCAGACCAATCTAAAATCTCCGACAATGATGTGGGACTTCTGGTCGCTTTCTCCGGAATCGCTGCACCAGGTCACAATTCTGTTCTCCGATCGCGGCACGCCCGATGGCTTTCGTCACATGAATGGCTACAGTTCGCACACATTTTCTCTTATCAATGCGAACCATGAGCGCGTCTGGGTCAAGTGGCATTTCAAGACCAAGCAAGGCATCAAGAACCTGATGGCCCACGATGCGGCCCGCATTAAGGGCGAAGATCCAGATTATGCGCAGCGCGATCTTTTTACCTCCATCAAGAACGGAGATTTTCCCAAGTGGAGGGTCTGCATCCAGGTGATGCCGGAGGCCGACGCCCCCAACTATAAGGTCAACCCATTCGACCTGACAAAAATCTGGTCGCATAAGGACTATCCGTTAATTGAAGTCGGCGAAATGACGCTCGACAGAAATCCAGAAAATTATTTTGCGGAAGTGGAGCAGGCGGCCCACTCTCCGGTCAATATCGTGCCGGGAATGGGCTACTCGCCGGACAAGATGCTGCAAGCGCGCCTTGTGTCGTATCCCGATGCGCACCGCTACCGCATTGGAACCAACTATGAGTCGCTGCCAGTCAACCGGCCTAAAGCGTGCCCGGTGCATACCTATCATCGTGACGGTTCCATGCGCCATGATTCCAATGGCGGCAGTTCGCCGAACTACGAACCCAACAGTTTCGGCGGCCCGGTGCAGAATGCAAGTTACCGCGAAGAACCGTTGCCGCTCGATGGCGCACCCGCGGACCGCTATAACCATCGCGAAGGCAACGACGATTACAAGCAGGCGGGCGACCTGTTTCGCTTGATTGGAAAAGAGGCGCAGCAGCGGTTGATCGAGAACATCGCAGGCAGCCTCAGTCAGACTCCGCGCCGCATCCAGGAGTTGCAGGTCAGTCATTTCTACAAGGCCGACCCCAACTATGGAGAAGGCGTGGCCAAGGCGCTGGGCCTGCCAGTTGCAGAGCTTGTGGCACGCTGACTTGCGGTCAGGGCAAAAAAGTGGAGTTGTCGTCCTGAGCAAACAGAGTAGAGCGAAGGACCTTGCGTTTTCCAGTTGACCGCAAGGTCCTTCGGTCGCGTCGCCGCAGCGACCGATCTCAGGATGACAAACTGTTTGCTCGCTGCGTCACATCCCAATTGACGCTATTTCAACGGCGCTGCATCGAAGCGACGTCTTGCAGCACCGTCATCGCCGCGTTTCTTCCATTTACACCAATCACGCTGCCACCGGGATAGGTGCACGCGCCGCACAGATACATGCCTGGCATGGGCGTGCGCGACTCCAGCCGATTGCTCCACATATATTGCGGCAGACATTCGCCCTGGAAAATGTGGCCTCCGGTCAGGCCGACTTTGCTCTCGATATCAGGCGGTCCCAATACTTGTGCATCCAAAACCGCACCTGGGATATTACTGCAAAAACGGCCAATCGATGCGAGTGCTTTCTGACGGGCCTCGTCTCGATGGTCGTCCCAGTTCCCTTCTGCGAATTTGTAAGGAACATACTGCGCGAAAACGCTCATAGTGTGCTGGCCCACTGGCGCGACTCCAGCATCGTGTGCGCTTTGAAAATAAAGTTCGCACCACAAATGCTCCGGCAACTCGCCAGCCTGTGCAGCGGCAAAACTTTGCTTCCATTCCGCTTTCGTCAGTGGAGCATTGATCTGTCCGTAATGATGCGGCTCCCGCGTACCGGGCCGGGCGAGAAAGTTGGGCAATTCACTCAGCAGAACATTCAACTTTACCGTGCAGCCCTGCATGGGAATCGACTCGACGCGCGAGCGCCACGCTGGGTCGGCGGCGTTGCCGAGCAGTTTCAATGTGGCGCGCGGATCGGCATTTGAAATAATCACGGGCGCAGAGATGCGCTCTCCGCCTTCCAGCAACACACCTTCTTCCGGCAAAATGCGTGCCACCGGAACACTTGCGGCCACCACCGCTCCGGCTTCGTGAGCGGCATCGCACAGATAGAAAGACACCATGCCCATCCCGCCCTGGACATATCCCCACATGCCGGGCATTCCACCCAGCCGACCAGAGGAATGATGAAACCGAATCGAAGCCGTGCCTGCATCGAAAGGGCTGGCATTCGTCCCGATGACTCCCTGCCCGAGATACGCAATCTGTAGCCGCTCGTCCTGGAGATAATGTTCGACGTACTCCGCCATCGACCAGTCAAATAAAACTGCGAGCGCTTCCTTGTCGTTTCCAATGCGCTTTTCAATTTCTTCCCGACTGGGAGCGGGGCCTAGCCACAGATCGCGCTTCCCGGCTGGCCGCAGAGCATCCCGCAAGCGCCGGATGACATCCGTCATCGCCTTCCAGCCGTCTGTATCCTGCGGTGCAAAGCGGCGCACTTCGGCTTCGCACGCTTCGTCGTCGTCCCATAGCTGAATGCTGCTGCCATCCAGAAATGGAACGAAAAGGCCGTTGCTTGCCGGGGTCCATTTGAATCCCCGCCGAGGAAGCTCCAGTTCCTCGATTACGATCGGATGAAGCAGCCCCGCCAGATACGCGCATGGCGACATCCGCACGCCAGGGAACGGTTCCTCTACTGTGCAAGCGCCACCGACTCTGGGCCTGCTCTCCAGCACCAGCACTCGTTGGCCCGCACGCGCAAGATAGGCCGCACAAGCCAGCCCGTTATGCCCCGCTCCGACGATGATCGCGTCCCACCGGGTGGCCGCAAGCTCTCGCACCGGCGCAGGCAATCCGATCAGCCCCAGGCAATCGACTGCGGACTCTACTCCGCGAGTAGGCGTCATGCATGCATCTCCTTTGCGGAGTATACGAGCATCCTGTAGCCATACGCCATTTGCAATTTCTTCAAGCGGCAGACCGTGGAAGGCAATCGTTTCCACTCTACTTAGTCGATCCTGAAAAAGTTGATTTCAGGCATATTGATGTTGAGTCGGGCGGGCTTCAGGGTCTTGCAGGCACTGAAGTCCGTTCCAGATGACCAGCAGGCGGCACAGAAAAATGCGCCAAAAAGCTCTGAGGAGCTTATGGAAGTTCATTGCGGCGGCAGCCAGCACGGCATTGATGGCATTGCCGGCAATCAGGTTGACGTACATTCCTGCTTAATCGCGCGACTCGTCCGACGGACTGCGCCGACTCGTCGGGTCCGCTTTGGGTCGAAACCAGAATTTCAAACTGAGACACCCCCCAACCTGTCCCTGTCTTGACATTAAATACAAATAGACGTATTTATGTATAAGTGAACGGACCGGAGCGCGCTCTCGTTTGGCTTGGTTCCAGCCGGAAAAACCTGCGCGCATTTCCGCGCGAGGTCAGGCGCGATATCGGCTCGGCCCTATATGCCGCTCAACAAGGCGAAACCGACCCGGCGGCCAAGCCCATGAAGGACTTCGGCGGCGGGTCGGTAGTCGAAATCATCTGAGAAACTGTCCAGAAACTAACGCAAGGAACCTGGGAAGGAATATGCGGAGAGGCTTTCGGTCGATAGGGTAGGGGCA
>DAHUZH010000160.1 GCA_027306695.1 Acidobacteriaceae bacterium | reverse complement strand
CAGGCATTGGAAGCGGAAACGGAAGGCGTCGCGGTTGAAGCCCAGGATGCGAACGCCATCGACATTACGTTGCCCGGCATTCGGCCTTCGATCGGCGCGGAACATCCGCTCATCCGCACCATGCAGGAGATTGTCGGAATTTTTCAGCGCATGGGTTATTCCGTCGGCGTGGGGCCGGAGGTTGAGACGGATTACTACAATTTCGAGGCGTTGAATTTTCCGCCGAACCATCCCGCGCGCGACACGCAGGACACGCTCGTCGTCGCACAGCAGGAACACAAGCCGCTGCGCGACCGCTTGCTGCTGCGCACGCACACCTCGCCGGTGCAAATTCGCACCATGGAGCGGCAAGCGCCGCCGGTGCGGATTGTGATTCCGGGCAAGGTGCATCGCAACGATGCCGCCGACGCGACGCATTCGCCGATCTTTCATCAGGTAGAAGGATTGTGCGTGGACGAAAATATCACGTTCAGCGACCTGAAAGGCACGCTCGATCACGCGATGAAAGAGCTGTTCGGTTCCAGTGTGAAGACGCGATTTTTCCCGTCCTTTTTTCCGTTTACGGAGCCGAGCGCCGATGTGCAGATCAGTTGCATCTTCTGCGGCGGCAAGGGCTGCCGCAAGTGCAAGCACTCCGGCTGGATAGAACTGCTCGGTTGCGGCATGGTCGATCCTGCTGTGTTTGAATTCGTGCGCGGCAGGCAGCCGGGTTACGACCCGAAAAAAATCTCCGGTTTCGCCTTTGGCATGGGCGTGGACCGCATCGCGATGATGAAATATGGCATCAGCGACATTGGCCTGCTCTACTCCGGCGACGTGCGCTTTCTGGAGCAGTTCGCGTGAAGATACTTTCCCACTGGCTGCGCGCCTACTTGCCCGCGCTCAATGTTTCCGACCGTCAGATTGCCGAAGACCTGACGCTGCGCGGCGTTGCGGTCGAAGGGGTCTTCGAGCTTCCGGCAAAAGACCTTGGCGCTGGCAATGGTTCGCTGTTTGAGATGGACATCACCACCAACCGGGTCGATGCGATGAACCACTACGGCATCGCGCGCGAGGCGGCTGCAATCTACGATATTCCGTTATTGCCGTTGGATGCGTCGCTGCCCGCTGTCAAGCATGCCAAGCAGCCATTTCCAGTTCGCATTGAGGCGCAGGATTTGTGCGGACGCTTCACCGCGCGCGTGCTACGCAATGTGAAGATTGCGCCTTCGAGCGGCGAAGTTGTGGAGCGCTTCGCGCTGCTGGAACAAAAGCTCATCAGCAACGCCGTAGACGCCACCAACTTTGTCACCATGGCGATGGGCCATCCCACGCATGCCTTCGATCTCGACAAGGTGGATGGCGCGATTGTCGTGCGGCGAGCCAGGGCGGGAGAGCGCCTGAAGCTGCTCGATGGGACGGAACGCACGCTGGTCGTGGACGACCTTGTCGTCGCAGATGAAAAGAAGACGCTGGGCTTGGCCGGAGTGATGGGTGGCTGGGACACCATGATTACGCCCACGACAAAGAACATCCTCATCGAAGCGGCATGGTTCGATCCAGGTGCAGTTCGGCGCTCCTCACGACGGCACGGATTGCACACGGACGCTTCCCATCGCTTTGAGCGTGGCGCGGACTTTGCCGCTCCGCCGATTGCTTCGGCACTGGTCAGCCGTCTGATTCTTGCCGCAGGCGGAGAGATCGAAGGCGAGTTGATCGATGTCATTGTGCCGGAGATTGCAGCGCGCACGATAGATCGGTCTGCAATCTCGCTCGCGCTCAGCGAGGTGACGAGGATTCTTGGCAGCACTGCCGACGGGAATTTCATCGATGCTGCAACGGTCGAGCGGTATCTGACGGCGCTGGGTTGTCGCGTGCAGCCAACATCGACCGAACAGTACGCCGTCACACTGCCGAGCTGGCGGCTGGATCTCGAACGCGAGATCGACTTGATCGAAGAGATCGCGCGCCTGCATGGCTACAATCGCTTCGCCAATACGCTGCCTCCGTTCGCGGGCAGTGTGGTGGAGATGCCGTGGGCCGCGAAAGAAAAACTGCTTCGCGGTAAACTGCTGGCGGCCGGGTATACAGAGGCCATTGGCAGCACCTTCTGTTCTGTAACCGAATCAGTTACATTTGCGCCCCAGCCGAATGCAACCGTCCCGTTGGGCAATCCTCTCAGCGAAGAAGTCGGCTGCCTGCGGCCATCGCTTGTGCCCGGCATGCTGTCGATGCTGGCGCACAACCTGAACCGTGAAGTGGAAGATGTCCGGCTGTTTGAGATGGGCACGATTTTCACCGGGACCACGGAGCGCGTGCAGGAAAAGCCGTCTTTGGTTGTCGGCGCGACCGGTGCGGCTTTGGCCTCGCATGCCCACGCCAGCGGCAGGCCGTATAGTTTTTTCGATATGAAAGGCCTCGCGGAGGAACTCCTTGCGGGCTTTGTCAGCAAGTCGATCTATTTCGACTCGTTTCCCGGTTCCAGCGGACTGATGCCAGCATGGCTGCATCCTGCCCGCGCAGCGCGCGTGGTGGCGGATGGCGAAACCATCGGCTTCTTTGGAGAACTGGCTGCTCAGGAAGCTCAACCAAGAAAGCTGCGGCAGACAATCTTTGTCGGCGAATTCGATCTCGACCGGCTCTTTCGCCATGCGCTGCGCGAACCGGTGGCGCGCGAACTATCGCGTTTTCCGGCTGTGGTGCGGGATTTTTCGTTTGTCTTTCCCGATCGCGTCCGATGGCAGCAGATCGCGGATGCGCTAGCTGCGTTCGCAATTCCCGAGATGCGCAGTCTGGAGCCACTGGAGATTTTCCGCGACGGCAAGACAGTCAGCGTGACGGCAAACCACTACTCGATTTTGCTGCGGACAACATTTCAATCGCAGCAGCGCACACTGCGCGATGAGGAAGCGCAGGAATGGTGGGAGCGCATCGTGACCACGCTCCGGGCCCTGGGCGGAACGCTGCGAAGCTGATTTCCAGCGATGAGGCCGTGTTTCTCCACACTTTCTCCTCAGCATGCGCGCTATACTGCGCGAAGAGCATCTTAAGAGAATGAGCATCTGAATTGTTTATGACAACGACCATGGCAAAAGAGCAGGAACTGGAAGTTGCGGTAGACACCTTCGCCGCTTTGGAGCAGCGTGTGGTTCGCGCCATCGAACTGTTGAACCGCGAGCGCGAGCAGCACACGGCCACAGAAAAACAACTGGAGGGTCTGCGCGAGCAGTTGGAAGCCCAGCAGAAGCAGACCGCAATGTTAGGCCGGGAGATTGCAGAATTGCTTCGCGAACGCGATACGGTGCGGACCCGCGTCGAGCGGCTGATGGCCTCGCTCGATGCCATTGAAGCCTCCTGAGTCAAGGCCACGCAACACCGGACGGAGAGCATTGGGGGAGCGAGCATGAAGCGAAACGAACCGCACCGCAACCACCCGCAGGACGACGCAGCGCGCCCGAACGATGCAGCTTCGGACAGTGCCCGGGAAACTGCTGAAGTTTCAGCAGCGCACAAAGACGTCCCACAGCAGGATGCAGTTTCGAGCAATCTGGTCGTCGATATTTACGACCAGATGTATCACCTGCGCGGTCCCGATCCGAAATATCTCCAGCAGCTCTCCGCGCTGGTCGATGCAAAAATGCGTGCGGTCGCGCAGCATGGCACGACGGTCGACTCCTTGCGTGTGGCCGTGCTCGCCGCGCTGAACATTGCCGATGAGCTGGTCACGTTGCAGCAGCAGCGCGATGCACTGGCTGGCAACGTGGCCCGCAACATCAAGTCCCGCACGGAGACGCTGGCCGAGATGCTGGACGCGGTGCTGGACGCCAATCGCAAAGTTGGCTGACACAGCCTGCCTCGTTTTTGCACACCCTTCGCTGAATCTACGCTGTCCAATTCCGAACAGCGTTTTCTGATTTCGGACACTTGCCATCGCTTCCAATTTTTCCCCTCCAACAAAATCAACAGCTTGGCCATATAAGGCTTTGGCGCGGAACGTGCATCCTCCAGAGAGCGTATTGTTTCTCAGATTTGCTCGTTCCCCGGAATGTTCCTTGAGGTTTGCCATGTCCACCCTGTTGCAGGATTTTCGTTATGCACTCCGCAAGCTGCGGCATTCGCCCGGATTTGCATTGACGGCCATCGTCACGCTGGCGCTCGGCATCGGCGCGAATGTCGTCGTTTTCAGCGTGCTGAATTCGCTGCTGTTGCGGCCCATGAATTTTCCAGACGCCAAAAGTGTGTTCGTCCTGCAGCATCCGCACGAGGAGGGCTTTATTACACTGGCCAATTCCTACCCGGACTACCGGGACCTGCGCGACCGCAATACGACGTTTTCTGCCCTGGCAATGTACCGGTTCGCGAATGTGGGGTTGGAGACCGGGAATGGCGCGCAGCCTGTCTGGGGTTACGAGGTCAGCGGCAACTACTTTGACATGCTGGGCGTGCGGCCATATTTGGGGAGATTCATTCATCCGGCCGACGACACTGCTCCCGGCGCGAGCGCGTATGTGGTGCTCAGCTACAACTGCTGGCGCGACAGGTTTGGCGGCGACAAGACCATCGTGGGCCGCACTATCCATCTGAGCAAGGTGCCGTATACCGTGCTGGGTGTGGCGCCTGAGGGGTTTGTGGGGACAGAGCGGTTTTTTCACCCGGACGTTTTTGTCCCAGTAATGAACCAGGCGCAAATCGAGGGCTACGATTGGATCAATGATCGGGGTGAGCAGGACCTATTTATTGTGGGCCGAGTGAAGCAGGGGACCTCCGTTGCCGCCGCGACGGCCAACCTGAACGCGATTGCCCATGAACTTGCCAGGGAATATCCGAAAACGGAAAGCAATCTGGCCTTTGAGCTGACGCAGCCGGGCTTTCTGGGAGACATGCTGGGTGGCCCCGTCAAAGCATTCCTACTGGGCGTGACGTTGCTGGCGGGGCTGGTACTGCTGGCTGCCTGCGCCAACCTTGGCGGCCTGTTCGCGGCGCGAACGGCGGACCGGGCGCGGGAATTGGCGATCCGCGTGGCGGTAGGTGCGGGACGGGCAAGGCTGGTGCGGCAATTGCTGACGGAAGCGGTTGTGCTTTCCGGGCTGGGAGGCGTTGCGGCATGTGGCGCGTCCATCGCCGTCCTGCGCGCGCTCAGCAACTGGCAGCCGACGACGGACTTTCCCATTCAGGTGGTCGTCGAACCGGACAAGCTCGTCTTTCTCTTTGCATTTCTGGTTTCCGTCGCCGCCGGTGTTTTGTTTGGTTCGGTGCCGCTGCGGCAGATTTGGAAGACGGACCCAAACCAGGCCATCAAGAGCGGCGCCACCACGATGACCGTGGGTCGTAAATGGGCCTTTCGGGATCTGCTGCTTGGATTTCAGATCGCCATCTGCTGCCTGCTGGTGACAGCTTCTCTGGTCGCCGTGCGGGGTCTAAGCCGTACACTGCGCGCGAACCTCGGCTTCGACCCCAACGGAGTGACGCTGGCGACAGTGAATCTGCAATTGGCGGGGTACAAAGACGGCACCGCAGAGCAGTTCCAAAAAAGGCTGGCAGAGGAGGCTGCCCGGTTGCCGGGGGTGACTGCGGTCGGCTATTCGAGCACGATTCCGTTGAGCTTGTATACCTCGCATACCGGCGTTTTTACAGCGGACACCATGGATCTGAGCATCAAGAACGAAAAGTTCGGCACGGACTACTACCGGGTGTCGCCGGGGTATCTGACGGCTGCGGGAACCAGAATTGTGGCCGGCCGCAACTTTACCGCGCAGGACGACGCGCAGGCTCCGAAGGTTGCCATCATCAATCAGACCTTTGCACGGAAACTGTTTGGTACTGAAGACGCGGTCGGGAAATATATCAAAATCCAGGGCAAGAAGATGGAAATCGTCGCGATTGTGGAAGACGGGAAATACGGGTCTGTCAGTGAGGCCCCATCACCCGCGCTATTCTTGCCGATCCTGCAACATCCTGACCAAATGATGTTTTTGCTGGTTAGATCCCGGAGAGGTTCGCAAGTCATGGCGCCAGCCATCCGCAATAGGATCCGTCGCCTGGATCCTGATGTTCCAATCTCCAACTTGGGTAGCTGGCAGGACTCCCTTGCCATAGTGATGCTGCCTACCTATGCCGCCACCGTGGCCCTGGGCGTGTTCGGCGGTCTTGGAATTCTGCTGTCCATTACCGGTATCTTCGGGCTTGCATCCTACACGGTCA
Source organism: Acidobacteriaceae bacterium (assembly GCA_027306695.1). Lineage (GTDB taxonomy): Bacteria > Acidobacteriota > Terriglobia > Terriglobales > Acidobacteriaceae > JAKAAZ01. The sequence goes on along the minus strand of DAHUZH010000160.1, from coordinate 501 downwards.
GCCGTCGCATGCGGGAACTGGGGATTCGCGTGGCTTTGGGTGCTTCGCATCGGCAGGTGTTAGGTGCTGCGCTGCATCGACCAATTGTTCTGCTTGGCGCAGGATCGCTGGTTGGGCTGGGGTTGGGCATTGCCGCCAGCCGCTTATTGGCGAGAATTGTCTACCAGGCGACACCGAACGATCCCGTGGTGCTGGCTGGTGTGGTGCTCACAATGATGCTGGTCGGCGTGCTGGCGACGTGGATTCCCGCGAGGCGAGTGCTCTCCGTTGATCCAATGCAGGTGCTGCGTGAAGAGTAAGCGATGCAATTACTCCCACCCTCGGTCAATGGCTGTACCCACAAAAGCATTTGTCATTTCGAGCGAGGTCGTCGCGGCGACAGTCGAGAAACCTGCGGTTCTTTGTTTGTCCCGCAGAAAAACGCAGGTCCCTCCACTCCGGTTGGGATGACGACTTTTTTGGGTGCAGCCATTTTGCGTAGCGCTAAAGTTCTGCGCCGCG
>DAHUZH010000015.1 GCA_027306695.1 Acidobacteriaceae bacterium | reverse complement strand
TGTCGGCGACGGTGCAGAGGCCGGGACAAACAGCGGCCGAGGTTTTGAAAGTCGCGCTTGTTTGGGAAATCGCTGGGATTTATTGGCCGAAGAGCATGTACTGGCGCGCGGGAAAGCCGGAGCGCTTCGTGCGCCCGGTGCGCTGGCTGCTGGCGCTGCTCGACGAAGAAGTGTTGCCGCTGGAATTTGCGGGTGTTCGTGTTGATGGGGTGAGCTATGGCCATCGCGTGCTGCATGGGGACAAGCCAGTCGTCATCCGCATGCCACAGGAGTATGCGAAGAAGCTGGCGGCCGCGTACGTGCAAGTGGACCCCGTGGCGCGAAAACATCGCATCCGCAAGGCGCTCGATGCTGCGACGCGGACCCTTCCCGGCGCGCGCTGGCGCGAGGATGAAGAACTGGTTGAGATCGTCACCAACCTGACCGAGTGGCCGAGCATAATTCTTGGCAGCTTCGAGGCCAGCTATCTCGATTTGCCGGAAGAAGTCCTGGTGACGGTGATGCGCGATCATCAGAAATATTTCGCGCTGGAAGACGCAGACGGCAAACTCCTGCCAAATTTTCTGGCAGTTCTGAATCTCGAAGTGGACGAAGCCGGAGCGGCCGTCATCCGCCACGGCAACGAGCGCGTGTTACGTGCCAGATTCAACGACGCCCGCTTCTTCTGGGATGTGGACCAGAAGATTCCGCTGGTAGATCGCGTCGAGATGTTGAAGCATGTGACCTTCCAGAAGGATTTGGGAAGCTACTACAAGAAGACGGAAAGAATTAAAGAAGTAGCAAATGACATTCTACAGAACCGAATTCAGCGCTTATCTCAAGACGACAAAAATCTGGTATCCGAACTGGTAGGCGATGTACTGAAAGCCGCTTCGCTCGCAAAAGCTGATTTAACGACGGAAATGGTAAAGGAATTTACTGAGCTACAGGGTGTCGTAGGTGGTCTTTACGCCGAAAGACAAGGCTTTTCTTCGCGTGTAGCAACTGCAATTGCAGATCACTATAAGCCGACCTCGAAGAGCGATATCATTCCGCGTGAATTAGTGGGCTCCGTTGTCTCTCTTGCAGACAAGATCAGCACAATCGCCGATATGTTCGCTCTCGGTCTTGAACCAACAGGATCGAAAGATCCTTTTGCCTTGCGCAGAGCAGGGAATGGAGTTGTACGCATTCTCAGCGAGGACGAATTTCTTAGAGACAGGTTGAATCTGCAAGATGCTTGTGTGCGTCCGTTCGTTATTGCGGGTTTTGAAGGAAACAAGGAGAGTCGTCAATCAATTTATCAATTCTTCTTGGGTCGCTTCGAGTTTTATTTATGTGAATTAAATCAAGTCCATCCGCTTGTAGCTCGCGCAATCCGCAATGCATCAACGATGGACGATCTGGAAGATATTCATCCCAAGCTCAGGGGCGTGGGCAGAGTTGCTGATTTCGCTGAAGTTTTGAACGATCAAATTGGCTCGGCGCAGGTGCTGGCGGTGGCGGAACTTCTAAAGCGTGCAAAGAATATCCAGCGGCAGGCGAGAGAAAATGGCATTGGATTTCCCAGCGCTGAAGCGCCTGGATTGTTGCAGGAGCCAGCGGAAAAAGAATTGGCGAAGCAGGTAAGTGCTGTTCATGAGGCGATCCAGAAAAATTATCGCGAAGGAAAGTATGGTGAGGTAATCGCAGCCATCGCCAGTCTGCAACAACCTCTCAATGCATTCTTCGATTCCGTTATGGTGATGGTGGACGATCCGCAATTGCGCGACAATCGTCTTGCTCTCTTGTCGCGTACAGAGTCCGTCGTTCGCTGGGCGGCGGATTTCTCGGAGTTAGCCTCGATCTAAAAATCTGCCGAGTCATTCTGAATGAAGGTCGTTCGCCGCGGCGAACGGCCGGAGTGAAGAATCCAGAGAATACCGGCTAGAACGATTGAGTCAATATTGTCTAGATTCTTCCCCCTCACGCTGTTCAGGGTCAGAATGACTCGACTGCGAGGATTTTCTCCGACAAGCTCTAATTCAGCTTCTGCAATCTCGCGATCAGCTTCTGCGCCAGGTTTTCTTCGCTCTCCGTCCATAGCAGCCGCGTCTCGACGCCGCAATTTTTCTCGACCGCCGTGGTGAACGCCACAAGCCGCTCGACGTTCTGCTTCACATGCAACTGGCCTTCCTCGTCGAGGTCTACATCCTCCCATAGAAAGGGCGTATCCGGTCCGAGTTCGATGCGGACATGGCCATTCTGCTCGAAGGCGCCTTCGTCGAACATCGGGCCAAAGCCGACGATGCGCACCAGCCGCATCTCTTCGCGCCAGATCGGGTCGAGCAGGCCATCGGTCTCTGGATACCAGAGACTCCACGGCAATTCAAACTCGTACGCGCAGTCTTCATGCAGCAGTTCTGTGGCCTCTTCGACGGCCTGTTCCGGCGTGGCTGCTTCTGCCGGATAGGTGCTGGGAGTGCTGAAAATGCGCTGAAAGGTGGAGGCCTGCTGCCAGTCGATCGGATAGACGGAGGCTGCCGTGATGAGAGCCTCCGGCATCTGGTGCATCACCTGCACAAGCTTTTCCGGCAAGGACGCAAAGCGAAAATTCGGAAACCACAGGCTGTAATAGAGTGGGTCGGCCATAGCTCCATTGTAGTGTTTTAGAACAAGGGCGCGCGAAATGAGAAGATGAAGATATGCCCTGGACCATCGAGAGGCTGCGCCTGGCGATTGTGGCTTTGGCCGCGGCCCTACTGTTTGCCATCGTGGGCTCATTTTTTTATGGCCGCTGGCGGCTTCGCCATATTGCGCAGGACCTTCCGGCGCGTCTCGGCTTGCAAATTCAGCAATCGACGCAGGGCTTCGTTCTATCGCAGAGCAACGACCAGGGGCGCACCATCTTTACGCTGCACGCCGCGCGCGCCATCGCCTTCAAATCCGGTGGGCGCGTGTTGCTGCATGATGTCGAGATCGACGTATTCAATCAGGATGGCAAGGCCGACACCATTGCAGGCAAGGATTTTCAGTACGACCGCAACAACCAGATTGTGATCTCACAGGGCGAGGCGCATATCGTGCTGCATCCTCCGCAGAGCACCGCAGCAGGCGCCCCGAATAAAAATGCCGCGCAGGTGGTTCGCGTGACCACGCATGGGCTGGTCTTCAGCCAGAAAACAGGCGTGGCGACCTGTAGCGGCGAAGTGGATTTTCAGGTTGCCGACTCCAGCGGCCAGGCGGTCGGCGCGGAGTACGACTCGAAGCAGGGACACCTGCTGCTTGAATCCCAGGTGGTTTTGACGACGGCGATGCAGAACCATCCGGCGGTGGTGCATGCATCCCAGGCCATATATGACAGAGATGTGAATCAGGTCCATCTGCAACAGCCGAGATATTCTTCCGGGAATGATCGTGGACAAGCCGGAATGGCCACTGTGGTTCTGAGGGCGGACGGCTCGGCGGAGCGGCTGGATGCGCAGGACGATGTGCAGTTCGCGTCTGCCGGTGGCACGGCAGTGCGGGCCGCGACAATGCACGCACAGTTGAATGAGAACAGCAGGCCGCAGCAGGTGCATTTCGGCGGAGGGGTCCAGTTCACACAGGACCAGCCGAAGCAGCAGGGCGCAGGCAGCGCGCGAGAGGCGGTGGTTGAATTCGACGCGCAGGGCCACGCGCGCCGTGCCGTTTTCGACCGCGAGGTCCAGTTCCATCAGCGGATGGATGCGGGACAGAACCATCTGCAACGCACCTTGAATGGGGACCATCTCGTGCTGCATTTATTGGCGGGCAAGAACGGGCAGTCGCAGTTGCAGGCCGCCGACGCCACCGGCCATGCAATCTTTACTTCGCGGTCGGTATCGCCGGGCCATCCTCCGCAAGAGACGCAGATGGCCGCGCAGAGTTTGCAGGCCAGTTTCCTGCCGGGAAATCTGATCCAGCATATTGAAGGAGTGGAGCAGACGCGGCTGCGCACGGTGGCAGCGAACGGCGACATCGACACCAGCGCGGGAGATACGCTCAGCATCGACTTCGCGCCGAGTGCTGCGTCCAACGTGCCGACAAAGCCGAAAGCACAGACAAAGGGGGCCAGCAGTGGGGCCACCAATGCGTTGGCGGCGCAGACGATCCGCACTGCCGTCCAGACGGGCCACGTCGTCCTGCAGCAGACGACTCCAGCGAAAAAGGGAGCTGCGTCAAACGGCGATACGTCCAAAGGTGATATGTCGGGCCCGCAGGTTGCCACTGCGACCGCGACCCGCGCGCAATATGAAGCGGCGAATGACACGCTGCTGTTGACCGGCCAGCCCGTCTTTCGCGACGTGCAACTGGAGATGACAGCCAACCGCATGGAGATGCGGCGTACGACCGGGGAGATGACCGCTACCGGCGCCGTGCAGACGACGCTGCGTTCCAACCAGGCATCTTCGGGTGCAATGGCGGGAGGGCTGATGGGTGGAAGTCAGCCAACGCATATCGTCGCGCAGCAGGCCACGTTGATGCAGGCAACCCAGAGGGCCGTATTTTCCGGGCAGGCGCGTTTGTGGCAAGGGGGCAACACGGTGGAGGCCCCGGTGATCGAAGTCTCGCAGAAGCGGCAGGCCCTGCTGGCCTATGGTTCCGCGTCCTGCACGCAATGCGTGCACAGTACATTTCTCGGGCAAGCTGCATCGCAGCAGGCCCCACTCGGACAAACTGCCAAACCATCCCCGGCCAACCCCACGTCTGCCAATTCCACGCCGGGGACTGCCCCCGCGACCTCGAAAATCAGCGGTCCTTCCATGTTTCGCGTGGTAAGCCAGCGGCTGGAGTATTCCGACGCCGAACGCAAGGCCAGTTTTTTGAATCATGTGGAAGTGATCAGTTCCAGCGGGCAGATGTTCGCCGACCACGCCGAGATATTTCTTAGCCCCGCCACTGGCCTCCACGCGGAAAAACAGCAAAATTTTTCTTCCGGCCGCAACAATCCTCCGCAGTCCTCCGTTGAAAGGATTGTGGCCACCGGACATGTGCGGTTGGTCCAGCCGGGAAGGCGCGCCACCGGTGCGCGTCTGGTGTACACGGCCAGCGACGGAAACTTTGTTCTGACGGGGGACAGTAAAGAGCTGCCTAAGGTCTTTGACGCCGATCGGGGTACCGTGACCGGGCAGGTTTTAACGTTTGCCTCGCAGGAGCAGGCGATAATAGTCCGTGGGACTTCCGCCCACGCAACAACCACAGAGACTAGGGTCAAGAAGAAATAATGCAGCATCTCACAACCGACCAACTCGCCAAGAATTATCGCGGAAGACAAGTGGTGCGCGGTGTCAGCCTGGAGATACACAAAGGGGAAGTCGTCGGCCTGCTGGGGCCGAACGGCGCGGGAAAGACGACCAGCTTTTACATGATTGTCGGCCTGGTGCAGCCGGACTCCGGTCGAGTATTGGTGGGCGGCCAGGACATTACGCGCCTGCCGATGTATCTGCGGGCGCGCAATTTCGGCATCAGCTATCTGCCGCAGGAACCTTCCGTTTTTCGCAAGCTGACCGTGGAAGAAAATATCCTGGCGGTGCTGGAAACGCAGCCCGGCGGATGGGAGAAGCGGCGCGCGCGCATGGAGCGGCTGATCGAGCAACTCAGCTTGGGCCATGTGAGAAAGACGCGAGGCTATGCGCTCTCCGGCGGCGAGCGGCGGCGCGTGGAGATTGCCCGGTGTCTTTGCATCGAGCCGAATTTTATTCTTCTCGACGAGCCTTTTTCGGGAATCGACCCCATTGCGGTCCACGATTTGCAAGACATTATCTTCGATCTGAAAGCCAGCGGCTACGGCGTGCTGATTACCGACCATAATGTGCGGGAGACCCTCTCTGTCACCGATCGGGCCTATATCATCAACGAGGGAAAGATCTTTCGCGCAGGCACGCCGGAGGAATTGGGCCGCGATCCTGAGGTCAAGCGCGTCTATCTGGGTGAGGGTTTCACACTCGGTTAAGTATCCAGTTTGACATCGTATGCGGTGAGCGCGCGCATCTGCGGCATACCAACAGCGTTCTCAAGATGTAGACTGAAGCCAACTCACTCTTTCTTGGAATTCTTGCCATGGCTCTCCTCCAACCCAGGCTCAATCTGAAGGTCTCTCAGAAGCAGGTGCTCACTCCAGGCCTGGTTCAGATGGTCAGCCTGCTGGCGTTGAACAAGCAGGAACTGAAAGAGATGATCGATGCGGAGATTCTGGAGAATCCCGTATTGGAGGAGTTGGAAGAGACCGTTCCTTCGATCGACGATGTTCGCACGCCAGAAGAAGCGGCCCCGGCTGCGGAAGCAAAGACCGAGGAGCGCGACCCTTTCGATGAGATCGATTTTGGCTCTTATTTCCAGGACTATCTCGACCCCGGGTATCGCACCCCGCAAAGTGGCGAAATCAACGAAAAGCCTTCCTTTGAAAATTTTCTCTCCAAGCCTACAACGCTGACCGACCATCTGATGTGGCAGCTTGGCTCCCTGCATCTGGCGGCTGGCGTGCGCGAAGCCGCAGAGCTGGTCATTGGCAACCTGGACGAAGATGGCTACCTGACGGCCAGCGATGAAGAGCTGCTGAATGCATTGGCGCGAGAACGCCCTTCCCCGTGGCCAGTTGCGTCCCATGCGGAGTCGATCTCCCTCGCGGCCGCTGCGGAAGACGTCGCCGCCTCCAACGGTCATGCGCTCAACAACCGGAACAACGCGGATGCATCCTTCAAGTCCGATGCGGGCATCGAATATTCGTCCGCACTCAAGCGCGATCTTGCCGAGGCCCTGCACATCGTGCGCAGATTGGATCCCGTCGGGGTCGCGGCCCGCGATCTGCGCGAGTGTTTGCTGACGCAGTTGGACGCGCGGATGCAGGAAGCCGCTGCGCTGGCGTCAACGCTCCAACTTGCGGCCTCGGCATCCGCCATTTCACGGGCAACCAATGGCCTGCCGATGGGTGAGGAAGATACGGTCGCCGCAGATTCCCCAACCAACTCCCTGAACGCGGTCATGTCGCTGACCCGGCGTATTATCGATGAATTTTTACCGTACTTGTTGAAGCGCGATGTTCGGGAACTGGCCAAGTTGACGGGCAGCCAGCAACCTTGCGTGCAGATGGCAATTGAAGCGATTCGCGGACTCGATCCCAAGCCCGGCCAGCGTTATAACCGCGAGCAGGTGCGGCTGATCGAGCCGGACGTCGCCTTCGTCAAGCGCGATGACGACTATGTGATTCTCATCAACGACGAGGAGATGCCAACTCTTCGCCTGAACCAGGGCTACCGCCGCATGCTGACGCAGGACGGCACGGAACGCGAAGTGAAGGAATACGTGAAGGAGCGCTATCGGTCGGCCATCCAGTTGATGCGCAACATTGAACAGCGAAAAAATACCATTCTGCGCACCTGCGAGGTGATTGTTCGCCGCCAGCGGGAGTTTATGGAGGAAGGCGTCGACGCGCTCAAGCCGATGATGATCAAAGACGTGGCGGAAGAGATCGGCGTGCATGCTTCTACCGTCAGCCGGGCCGTCGCCAACAAGTATGCGCACACGCCACAGGGCGTCTTTGAGCTGCGCTTCTTTTTCTCAGAGGGCGTCAATGGGCCGGAAGGCGCGGACACTCCGCTATTGTTGTTGAAACGCAAAGTGAAGAAGATGATCGAGGAGGAAGATTCCAGCAAGCCGCTGACCGACGATGCGATTGCGAATCTTTTGCAGGCACATGGGATCGCGGTCAATCGCCGCACCGTCGCCAAATATCGCGAAGACATGGGCATTCCCAGCACCCACCAGCGCCGCGTGCGCATCTGATGAATTAGAGAGTCCTAAAAAATCAGGAGATGGCCGATGGAGTCTGAACTCACCGGAAGAAAAGTCAAAATTACCCGGCAACTGCGGGAGATGGCAGACGAGGGTCTGGCGCGGATTGAGAAAATTGTCGGCAGAGGCGCGAGCGCCCACGTCATCTTCAGTGCGCAGCGGCATATTCAGATGGCGGAAGTGACCGTGACCGCGCGCCAGCATACTGTAGTCGGTCTGGCGGAAGCGCCGGACCTGACCATTGCGCTGCGGACCGCGCTCGACAAGGTAGAAAAGCAGGCCCTGCGCCGGAAGAAGCGCATCGTAGAAAAGAAGCGCCAGGCCAAGCCTCTCAGCGAGAGCCTGCCCGTGCTTGTTGTGGAAGAAAGACGTCCACCAGTTGCTGACAGGCGCACTAAGAAATCCGTGGCAAAAAAAAGTACATTGGCAGGGCTGCATATCGTCCCCGCCCCAGAAGCGCTGGCGCGACGTGCGATGACGCTGGAAGAAGCCGTGAAAGAAGTGGAATCGCGCGATCAGGAAGTGTTTGTGTTCCGCGACCTTGCTGGAAACGTCAAAGTGCTGCATTGCTCCGGGGACGGTTTCGTGCGGTTGATTGAAGTCCCCTGATTCGGTGAGCAAAACGTTGTTGCTGCGGAGCCAAGAGAACACACCATGAAACCCAGGCAGCAAAGGCGCGCTTCCCAGAAATTGCCGACGACCGCCCCATCCACTTCCAAAGCTTCGACGAAGCGCGCTTCGCGGCGCACAGAGAAGCGGCCCATGGGAGACAATGAGCTGGTCATCCTGACGGGGATTTCCGGTTCGGGAAAATTGTCGGCCCTCAAAGCCTTTGAAGATCTGGGATATTATTCCGTAGACAATCTGCCCATCGACCTGATCCCCAGCTTCGCCGATCTCATTCGCCAGTCTCCGGAGATTTCTCGCGCCGCGCTCGTTGTTGACGTGCGCGAGGGGTCGCAGCTCGACCGCTTTCCGCTGATTCTACGCAAAGTCCGCGAGATGATTCCCACGCGCCTGTTATTTCTGGAGGCCTCCGACGATGCATTGATGCGTCGCTTCTCGGAAACGCGGCGACCGCATCCGCTGGGCCGCATCGATACCATTCGCCGTTCCATCCAGTCTGAGCGAAAACTGCTGGAGCCGCTGCGCAACATCGCCGATGTCTGCCTCGACACGACCAATTTCAACGTGCACGAACTGCGCGCGCACATCAACGGACTTTTTCAGCCGGAGAATGAAGAAAAGAACCTGCTGGTTTCCACCATCAGTTTCGGCTACAAGAATGGCGTACCGCAGGAGGCCGACCTTGTCTTCGATGTGCGATTTCTACCGAACCCGCATTTTATTCCCGAGTTTCGCCCATTGACGGGGCGCGACGCCAAGGTGATCCGTTACATCGATCGGTTTCCCGAGACGAAAGAATTCATCCGCAAGATAAAAGACATGCTGCTGTTTCTGCTGCCGCATTACGTGCAGGAAGGCAAGAGCTATCTCAGCATCGCGTTTGGCTGCACCGGCGGTCAGCATCGCTCGGTAATGATCGCCGAACGAGTGCAGCAGTTACTCCAGGATGAGGGCTATCACGTAAAGTGCATCCACCGGGACATGCCGCGATAGAAGACTGAGTCGTTCATTCAGTGCACAAAGCTGTCATCCCGACCGAAGCGGAGGGACCTGCATTTCAGCAATTACATCAACTGGACGGCATCCACATCGATGGTGAGATGGCGGCGTGGAATCTCCTTTGAATCGGCAAATGCGAGCATCTGCCGGACCGCCGTTGCCAAATGTTTCCGACTGCCCGCTTTCAAAATCAAATGAAAACGATAGATACGCTTGATGCGCGCAATCGGCGCAACCGCCGGCCCCAGTACGCGGACGCCCGGCAGGGTTTGATGCTGGAACCACTGGCCGATCTGCGTGGCCCAGCGAGTCGCCTGGGCAAGGTCGCTATGCTCAATCAGCACATTCGTCAACACGGCGGCGGGAGGATAATGCAACAGCCGACGATAGCGTAATTCCTGTTCGGCGAATCCCTCGTAGTTATGCTGCGCGGCAAATTTGATCGCGTAATGGTCCAGGTGATGCGTCTGTACCAGCACGCGGCCCGGCAGCTCTCCGCGTCCGGCGCGGCCCGCCACCTGCGTCAACAACTGGAAGACACGTTCGGCGGAGCGAAAATCCGGAAGACTCAGCGCGTGGTCCACTCCGATGACGCCGACCAGCGTGACGCCGTGAATATCGTGTCCCTTGGCGATCATCTGCGTGCCCACCAGCAGGTTCACCTCGCCACTGTGCAGGCGGGCGAGAATGCGCTCATAGTCGCGATGGTTGCGCATGGTGTCGCGGTCCATCCGGGCGATGCGCGCGTGGGGAAACATCTCCTGGAGACGCTCTTCGCCCTGCTGTGAGCCGACGCCAAAAAAGAAAAGATGTTCGCTCTCGCATTTCGGGCAGTGTTTGGGAACGGTGCGGCGAAAGCCGCAGTAATGGCATTCCATGCGCGCATCGGCGGTAGCACGCAGATCGTTTTCCGCCGCGCTTTTATGGTGCGTCAGCGCGATGGCGCAGTTTTCGCACTCCAGTTTTTCGCCGCAGGCGCGACACATCACCACAAAGGAATAACCGCGCCGGTTCAATAGCAGCATGGCCTGTTCGCCGCGCCCGAGTGTTGCTTCAATCTCCTCCGTCAGCGCGCGAGACAACAAATGGTCCTGCCCGGTCTCGGTAAATTCCCGCCGCATATCGATGAGCGCCACCTCCGGCAATGGCCTGCGGCCCACCCGCTCCTTGATCGTGAGCAGCGTGTACTTGCCGCGCTGCGCGTTTGCCCATGACTCCAGCGAAGGCGTGGCCGAGCCCAGCACAATGGTCGCGCCTGAGAGTTTCGCGCGCATCACAGCCACGTCGCGCGCATGATAGCGAGGCAGGTCCGCCTGCTTGTAAGAAGTATCGTGCTCTTCATCCACGACGATGAGCGCCAGACCGGCGATGGGCGCGAACACCGCCGAGCGCGTGCCGACGACCACATGCGCTTCGCCGCGGCGAATCCTGTGCCACTGCGCGGTGCGGTCCTTGGCGGTCAGCGCGGAATGAAGCAGCGCAACCTGATCGCCAAAACTCGCCCGCAGTTGCGCCACCATCGCCGGGGTCAGGCCAATCTCAGGAACCAGTAGCAGACTGGACAACCCTGCATCCAGCGCGCGCCGCATGGCCGCGATGTAAACCGCGGTTTTGCCCGAACCGGTGACACCATGCAGCAGAAACGGTTGGAACTTCCTGGCATGGACGCTGGCGGCGATCTGCAACATCGTTTCGCGCTGTGCATCGTTCATCATCGCTTCCACCGGCACGGAGGACGAGGGCAAGTCCTGTGGCAGATCAAAGGCGTCGAAGATTCCATCCGTTGGAACGTCTTCGATGCGCACCAGTTCACGCCGCACCAAAGTGCCAAGAGTAGACGAGGGCAGTGAAAGCTGGCGGATAGCGCTCACGGGCAGACGACCGCCCGCGCTGGCCAGTTCCGCAAGCAACAATTGCTGATTGTCGTTCAACTTTGGCAGGCGCGCTTCGGGGACCAACACTGCCATGCGAACACTGCTGCGGGGTTCCTGCGGCGTGGCCGTCGATTCGCGTTCCACCCAGCGTTTGGAAATGAGATGTTGCAGCATCGAAGCCGTGACGGATGTTTTTGTTCGCAGCGTGGCCGCCCGCGCGTGGCCATGCTCGGCAAGAAAGGAGAGTACCGCATGATCGAGATCGTCGGCTGAATCTTCTTCCAGCGTCCGCTGCTTTGGTGTGGTCAACGCCGCGCTGCCGCGTTCGGTGATGCGATACACCGTCTCGCGGCGGACCTCCGATGCCAGCGGCAGCATGGTGCGCAGCACTTCGCCCAGCGGAGCCAGGTAGTAGCCTGCGATCCATGTTCCCAGTTCCAGCAGTTCGGCGGAAAGCACCGGCTCCTGATCGAGCACGCGCAAGATGGCGCGGGTTTCCGCTTCAGGGGCGCGGTCATGCAGCGCGACGACGACGCCCTGCATTTGCTCGCGGCGAAAGGGAACGAGGACGCGCCCTCCTGCGACCGGAGCTATGCCCTCAATGGAATAAGTAAAGGTGCGGTCCACCGGCACGGGCAGTGCGACGTCACAGTAGAGCGCCATAGAAAATCTTTATCACGATGAAGCGGAAATCGCACAACCGGGATTAAACCTGAACTCGATCTCCGATAGGAGAGCCGCCAACTCTGTTGACATCTTCCGAAGTGAATAGGTTTGTCATCCTGAGGTCGGTCGCCGCGGCGACGCGACCGAAGGATCTTGCGGTTGGCGGGAAAACGCAAGGTCCTTCGCTCTATTTCATTTCGCTCAGGACGACAACACGCATTTATGAGGGGATCAATTGAGCCAGAACCCGCGTTTAATGCGCGCCCACCAGATACTCGTCGAAATGGGCCAGTGTGCGCTGTCGGGCCAGCTTGGCGGCGGCTTCGTTATAGCTGGCTCGCGCATCGCAGTTGAAGCCGTGGTCGGCTTCGTATGTAAAAACAGCAAATCCCGGATACTCGTGGCGCACCTGCTCCACAACCGTTTGTGGAATATGTTTGTCCAGCAGGCCGAAGTGAAAGATCGCCGGGCAGGTGGCTTTCTCATGGATATGGTGTTGAATCCCGCCGCCATAGTAAGAAACTGTAGCGTCGGGATGAAGGCGCGTGTTGCTGACCCAGGCCAGCGTACCGCCCCAGCAGTAGCCCACCACACCCACCTTGCGCGCGCCGTGCTCGCGAAGATATTCAATCGCCGCCGCGATGTCGGAGATGGTCCGATCGAGCGGGATACGTTGCACGATCTGCATGCCCTTTTGACCTCCTTCCGGGGAGTAATCCAGTTCGACATCACGTTCGGCGCGGTCAAAGAGTGCCGGCGCAATCGTTAGATAGCCAGCCTGGGCGAATCTGTCGGCGACGGAGCGGATATGCGCGTTGACACCGAAGATTTCCTGGATGACGACGATGCCCGCTTTCGGCTCGCCGGTTGGTTGGGCAATGTAGGCGTCGAATTTATGACCATCTGCGGCTTGTAATTGTGTATGCTGCGGCATTTCATTTCTCCCTAAAACCAATATTTATTTTTAAGATGCTGTATCGGACAAAAAGTAGATCAGCTTCCAGCGCGCTTCGGCGGCGTGAGATTGAGAAACTGCATGGCCAGTTGCAGGTCCTTCCATGCCTCCGCCTTCTGGCGCGGATCGCGCAATAAATAGGCGGGATGGTAAGTGACGATCAGCTTCGTGCCCATGCAATCCTGCACCTTGCCGCGCAGTACGGAGAGAGAAGCCTTCGATCCCAGCATGTACGTGGCCGCGGTCGCACCCAGCGCAACGATCAATTTGGGACGCACCACGCCGATCTGCTGAAAGAGAAACTGGGTGCAGGTCAGCGCTTCGTCCGGTTCCGGCACGCGATTTTTCGGCGGACGGCATTTCACGATGTTGGCAATGTAGACGCGCTCCCGGCCCAGGCCCATGGCGGCAATCATGTTATTCAGCAGTTGCCCGGCGCGCCCCACAAAAGGGACACCCTGCTCATCTTCATCCGCGCCCGGACCTTCGCCGACGAACAACAGTTCCGCATTGGGATCGCCGTCGCCAAAGACGATCTTGTGCCGCCCTTCAAACGCGAGCTGGCAGCGGGTGCAGTCGCCGATTTCCTGGCGAATCGTTTGCAAGGCCGCGGCGCGCTCCTGTGGAGCAATGGCGGACGAGGAAAAATCGATGATGGGAGGCGGCGTAAGAAGATTAGGTTTGCGTGGCGGCATAGTGGGGTCTGTCTCAGGGGAAGCAGGGTTCAGTGGGGTGCTGGGTGCGGAGCGGATTGTGACTTGCGATGCTTCGGCAGCCGTTTGCGCAGGGACTGGATCGGCGGCCATTTCTGCAAGGTCCTTCTCACTGCGATAAAAATCGATTCCGCCCATCTCACGGCAATAGGCGAGCAGGGTAGCGAGTTGCTGGCGTTGTTCTGGAGGCAGAGGTGTCATGAATAGCGAGTCTGTAGAAAAAGCTAGCGAGTTGCTCGGGAAGAAACGGCATCCAGTTCGGCAACGACCAGACGCGGACGGCGCAGCACCAGAACCTCATCCAGAATACGGTCCGCCAGGGCGCGCTTGGGCATCTCCGGCAGGTCAATGGAAGTGGTAGCGGTAAGAAATGTCGCCGCGTTGCGGTCGGAGTCGAACCCAATCTCCGGGCGCGCCACATCGTTCAGCACAATTGCGTCCGCGCCTTTGCGGGCCAGCTTGCCGCGCGCATGCTCCAGCGGCCGTTCTGTTTCTGCGGCAAATCCAATCACTAACGTGCCGGTTTTACGTGCGCGCACCACCTCGGCCAGAATGTCTTCAGTCGGTTCCAACTCGATGGTGATGGGGCCGGTGCGCTTGATCTTTTGTTCCGCTTGCACGCGCGGGCGATAGTCCGCCACAGCGGCGGCCTTGATGACCAGTGTGGATTGCGGCAGTTGTTTCAGCACCGCCTGGCGCATTTCCTGGGTCGTGGTGACGGGTACAAACTCGCAACCGGCAGGTGGGTTCAGGCGCGTCGGCGCGCTGATTAAAATGACGCGAGCACCCCGCGCCTGCGCAGCCTCGGCCAGCGCGTAGCCCATCTTGCCGCTGGAACGATTGCCCAGGAAACGCACTGGATCGAGCGGTTCGCGCGTGCCGCCCGCCGTCACCAACACGGTCTCATTGGCCAGGTCGTGGCGGCGATGCAGCACGTTTAGAACGGCGGCCACGATGGACTCGATCTTTGCCAGCCGCCCGTCTCCCAGCATGCCACAGGCAAGATAGCCGCTGTCCGGCACGACAATGCGTGCGCCACGCTGCTGCAAGGTGGCAAGGTTGGCCTGCGTGGCCGGGTGCTCCCACATCTGCACGTTCATGGCAGGCGCGAGCACCAGAGGCGCTGGAGTGGCCAGGGCCATAGTAGTGAGAAAATCGTCGGCCAGGCCATGCGCCAGCCGGGCAAGAATGTCCGCAGTGGTGGGTGCAATTACAAGTGTTTGCGTTGATTGTGCTTCGGAGATGTGTTCAATGGCGGAGTTTGCGTTTGGGACCTCGCCGTCGCTGTCCCATAGCCCAATGATGACACGATGGCCTGTGAGTGCGGCAAATGTCAGCGGCGTAATGAACCGCTGCGCTCCCGCCGTCATCACGACATGCACATCCAGCGCCTGTTGTTGCAGCGCGCGTACAAGCTCCGCCGCCTTGTAGGCGGCAATCCCTCCGGAGACGCCAACCGTGACTTTCATGCCTCGATTGTACGCTCCAGCGAGAGGCGCTCGGCTATTGCTTACGTGTGCAAAATCGGGGTGTAGCCTGTGGGCAGTCCCAGTTCCTTACGAGACGGTCCTTCGGGAACAATGTAGTCGACCAGGCCCGCCTCCACTTCATCCTGCGCGATGCGGACGGCTTTGGTGGAGCGGGTGGGAACCATGGGACTCGATCCAGATTGCAACTGGCGAGCGCGGCGCGCGGCTACGTGGACGGCGCGGTATTTGCTTTCTCTGACGGCAAGTTCTTCCATGATACGGCCTCCTGGTACGGGTACAGCAACTGGGAAATCTGGTGAGATGGAGTAGCCCCAGCTTACATGGATAATCCGAACGACGCCAGCACCGGCCGCAAACGCTCAGTGGAATTTTCCAGCAGGCATTGTTTCGCGAGCGCTCTGGAACGCAGCAGTTCAGCATCTACCGTCGATTCCTTCTGAGTCTTGCCGCGCTCCGCGACGACGATCGCTGTCAATTCTTCCACGGCCTTTTCTAAAATATCGTTCACCAGAACGTAGCGATATTCGTGATAATTTTCAATCTCCTGGCGGGCCATGGCAAGGCGTTTCTTCACCACGGAATCCGCAACCCCTCCCTCGGCACGGCTGCGGTTCATCAGCCGCATGGCGAGCACCTCCGGGTTGGGCGGAAGAATAAAAATACTGATGGCCTCCGGCATGTTGCGCCGCACCTGCGCCGCACCTTGCACGTCGATATCGAGCAGCAGGTCGCGTTTGTGCGCGGCGGCCATCGTCAGGCTTGCCCGCGCGGTTCCGTAGTGGTTGCCAAAGACGTCGGCATGCTCCAGAAATTCATCGGCTGCAATCATGCGCTCAAAATCTGCGCGCGAGGTGAAGTGATACTCGCGGCCTTCCTGCTCGGAGCCGCGCGGCGCACGCGTCGTCCAGGAAACGGAAAAGTCGAGGTCCTGCACCATGGAGCGGAGCTGACTCACAAGGGTGGATTTTCCCGATCCCGACGGCGCGGAAAGAATAAATAAAAGTCCCGCCACTTGCAGGAATCTCCTGAAATGCAAAAGGATGTAGTTGTCAGTAGATTACTCGATGTTCTGGACTTGCTCGCGCGCCTTTTCAATTTCCGACTTCATGGCCAGGCCCAATTCGGTGATGCGAAGGGTGCGGTTGGCGATGCCGCCGGTTTTGGAAAGCGTGGTGTTGGCCTCGCGGGTCATTTCCTGCAACAGAAAATCCAGCTTCTTGCCCAACTCCCCGCCTTGCCGCAGCAAGTCCAGGAAATGCTCGATATGCGCGCGCATTCTCGCCATCTCCTCTTCCACGTCGCTGCGTTCAGCCAGCAGCGCGGCCTCCTGCAGGATGCGGTCGCGGTCCATTGCAAACCCTTCGCCGAGCATCTCCCGCATCTTCTGATCGAGCCGCTCCGTCTGCGCCTGCTGCATATCCATGCGCAGCGAGGACAGTTCGTCCACCTGCGCCTGCAACCTTGTCATGGTCAGCCGCAACTCTTCGGCGAGCGCTTTGCCCTCCTGCGTGCGCATGGCGTTCAGGCTTTCGATGGCCGGGAGCATTAAGGAAGCAGCGGCGGTTTCGATGCCGGACAGGTCCTCTTCGGAGCGGTTGTTTTCCATCGTCCACGCGCCGGGCAGGCGGAAGGCCACGTTGAGGTCCGGCCCACCGGGCAAGTCGTGTTCGGCGGCGGCCGCGCGAAATGACTCCAGATAGGTGCGGATGACTGCGGGATTGTATTGTGCACCCGTCTCCTCATTCGCCCGATGGAAAGACAAACGCACATCGACATGCCCGCGCACCAGGTGCTGCTTCAATATCTTTCGCCATTCCATTTCCAGCGCATCCATGCCGCCCGGCAGATGGAACTGCAAATCGAGATAGCGGTGGTTCACGCTCTTCAGACTCAACACAAATGCGGTGTTGTCGGCGGTCGCGCCGGCCAACCGGGCAAACCCGGTCATGGAGCGGATCGGCGCAGATGTAGCGGATGCTGGCGTGGGCGGTGGGGTCGTGGGTGAATTGGGGTCGTGGCTCATAGGTGGTTGCGCGCCGCGACGGCGGCCTCGGAGATATCGAAGAACTGCAACTGGTGCAATCGCTGAAACGTCGGCGAACCGTTCAGTAGTTCTTCATAGCTGCCAATGGCGGTAATGCGGCCTTCTTCGATGACCGCGATCCGGTTGGCGCGGCGCACTGTGGAGAGCCGATGGGCAATCACGAAGACGGTGCGGCCCTGGATCAGGTTCGCCAAGGCAGCCTGCACCAGCGATTCGCTCTGCGCGTCGAGCGCCGACGTGGCTTCGTCGAGAATCAAAATCGGCGCATTTTTCAGCAATGCGCGCGCAATCGCCAGCCGCTGGCGCTCGCCGCCAGACATGCGGAAACCTTTCTCGCCGATGATGGTGTCGTAGCCTTCCGGCATCTGCTGAATGAATTCATGCGCCAGCGCTGTCTTGGCCGCATCGATAATGCGCTGCTTCGGCACATCCGGCTGTCCGTATGCAATGTTGTTGCGCACCGTGTCGTTGAACAGGATGGTCTCCTGAGTCACCTTGGCAATCTGTGTCCGCAGGGAGTGCAGGCTAACATCGCGCAGGTCATGACCGTCGATGGTGATCTGCCCGCTGGTGACGTCGAAAAAGCGCGGAATCAGGTTGACCAGCGTTGTTTTACCCGCGCCGCTCGGTCCCACGAAGGCCATCACCTCTCCGCGCCGCACGGTCAGGTCGATATCGCGCAGCACCTGCTTGTGGCCTTCTTCGTCGTCATAGAAAAAGCCGACCTTGTGGAAGCAGAAAGTATTGTGGAATGCCTTCAGTTCGATGGCGTGCGGCTTTTCCTGCACGTCATCCTGCGCGTCCATAAAGTTGAAAATCGAGGACGACGCGCCCAGGGCCTGCTGAAAGCTGTTGTAGAAGAGCGCGAATTTCCGCACCGGATCGTAGAGTTTGAAGACCGCAATAATAAAGGCGATGAATGCGCCTTCGGTCATGGCGTGCTGCTGAATTCGTATGCGTCCCAGCAATAGCAGCAGCGCGACGGCGACTGCACCGATCGCGTCCATCAGCGGCGAACTGATCGCCTGCGCTCGCACCGAGCGCAGGTTGGCGCGGAACAGCCGCCGGGCCGCGTCGCGGAAGCGGGTCAGCTCCCACAACTCCATACTGAACGCCTTGACGATGCGGTTGCCCGTCACTGTTTCGTGCAGGATGTTCTGTATCTCCGCCAGCTTGTCCTGCCCGGTGCGCGTGGTGGTGCGCACTCGTCGCCCGATGCGCCGCGCCGAAGAGATGACCACGGGAACGAACAGCAGCAGCACCCAGGCCAGTTTGCCGCCATAAACGATGACCACTCCGATAAGGAACAGGAAGGTGAAGAATTGCTGCAAAAAGTCCGACATCACCGTGGACATGGCGAACTGCACCCGCTCCACGTCGTTGATCAGCGTCGAAAGGATCGTGCCTGTCGAGTGCTTCTGGAAGAAAGAGACCGACCGCCGCAGAATGCTCTCATATAAATCGTTCCGCAGATCGGTAATCATTCCATATCCGGCGAAGTTCGACAGATATGTACCCAGATAATCGCAAAGGCTTTTGATGACGGTCGAGGCCACCAGCGCGAATGCGACCATCGTCCAGACATTCTGGAAATGGCTGGGGACAAGTTGCTCCAGGTTTAACTGCACATGAAACTGGCGGGCCGTAAAGCTGAAGAGCTGAAGATGTCGGGTGGTATCGGCGGGTTTCAATACCTGGTCGAAAATCGGCTTAATCAGCAGCACGCGAAAGGCGTCCAGCAGGCCGACTACAGCCATCAACAGCACGGAGGCCAGCGCCTGCAGGGAATATGGGCGCACGTACGCCGCAAGCCGCAAGAGGAGCTTCATGCGAAGCCTCCGGGGGGAATGCACGGCGACACTGCATCCTGCAAAGCGGCGCGGCCTGGTTTCACTGCTGTTTCCACAATTCCTGGGGGCACGCCATTCATTGTAGTGGGACGAACGAGTTCCAGTTTGGCGTTTCCGGCAAACTGGCGAAAAACTGCCAGACCGCCAGCTAGGCCGCCAAATGGAGCGGCGGAGCGGGCGTTCCTTGGAAAACGGGGGAGTGGATGGCTACCCGGTCGATTCTAATCGAGCAGATGGAGTTCTTTGCCAGGCTTGAAGCGGACAGCACGTCCCGGCGCAATGGGGACTTCCGCGCCGGTGCGTGGGTTGCGTCCGATTCCTGTTTTGCGGGGCCGCACGCTGAAGACGCCGAAGCCGCGCAGTTCGATACGGTCGCCGGACGCCAAAGCATTTTTCATGCTCTCGAAGACGGTGTCCACGGCCGCCTCTGCCTTGACCCGCGGCAGGCCGGTACGCTCCGCGACTTTATGCACTACATCTTGTTTGATCAAATGAATTCCCTCCGTACAGGTGGACGGAAGATCCCGCCGCTCCACAAAACCATGCTAGGGTTGGTTTTTCGTGATTGTCAACGGTCCGTCACTCTCGTACACTCTGGCTGAAGCATACAGTTTTATCTCAATGGGGAGACCGATGTCGATTAAAAGTGACCGCTGGATACGCGAAAAAGCGCTCCAGCATGGAATGATTCATCCGTTTAGTGAAAAACAGGTCCGCCAGGGTGTCATCTCCTATGGGCTGTCCTCGTATGGATACGATCTGCGAGTTTCGGATGAATTTAAGATTTTTACCAATGTAAACAGCACGGTGATCGATCCAAAAGACTTCGACGAGCGTTCCTTTGTAACTATGAATGCGGAATCGGTCGTAATTCCGCCGAATTCCTTCGCATTGGCGCGTTCAGTGGAGTATTTTAAGATTCCGCGCAATGTATTAACGATTTGCGTGGGCAAGTCAACCTATGCCCGGTGCGGCATTATCGTAAACGTTACACCGTTTGAACCGGAGTGGGAAGGATTCGTGACGCTGGAAATTTCCAACACGACGCCGTTGCCAGCACGAGTCTACGCCAATG
Source organism: Acidobacteriaceae bacterium (assembly GCA_027306695.1). GTDB lineage: Bacteria > Acidobacteriota > Terriglobia > Terriglobales > Acidobacteriaceae > JAKAAZ01. The sequence continues at coordinate 23,590 of DAHUZH010000015.1, read as the reverse complement.
AGGGGTTGTGCCAAATTCTGTTTTTCGAGTCGGATGAGGTCTGCGAAATCAGTTATGCGGACCGCAAAGGGAAGTATCAGAACCAGCAGGGCATTGTGTTGCCGAAGTTATAGTTATAGGCATATACAAGGACGATCGAAGTGGCCCATTGCAACGCAGCAGCGTTCCCGGTAATGACTCCTAACACGCCACGGGCGGAGCATGGAGAACGCAGGTCCGTGTCGCGATTTCCGGTCGTCCGTATCCGTGTGGGGACATTTGATCTGGATCCCGTACGCGCCATGGGTCTCCAAGCAATCTATGAGGCGCACCCCGGAATTGAAATTGTGGTGCTGGATACAGGCAAATCCGCGGAAGACGTCGGCTGGCTGGACCCCACACTGCAAATCCTGGTTCTCGGGGTCCAACCCGGCAGAACGACGTTCGATCTGCTCGCTACGATTCGGGCAGCCCGTCCCGATCTTCACGTTCTGGTCATGTCGCCGGCTACGGGAGATGAAGCGGTCCTGAATGTATTGAGCCAGGGAGCAAAGGGCTTTCTTCACGAAGGCGCTAAAGAAGCCGAATTTGAGGAAGCGGTCCGTACAATCGCCTCAGGGGCCATCTGGGCCTCGCGCCGTATACAGGCAATTTTGATCGGTCGGTTGCTGTCTGCCCGGAACTCCTACCTTCCCCCGGCCAAAGTCGACTTTACCAAGCGAGAGCGGCAGGTTTTGGATCTGCTGCTGAAAGGACGGTCCAATCGGGAGATCGCACGCAGCCTGAAAATTGAAGAGCGGACCGTCAAGTCGTACGTTGCCAAGCTCATGAGGAAGATGGGTGTAAAGAACCGTACCGCCCTATCCATGCGTGTCATGTCCATCTGAGCGCCAAGGCGCGATTCAGCGTTCCGTACCTGCCATTTAATCTTCCAATAGCGTTTCCCCGCCTGTAAAGCCGATTACCTAAGGTGTAGTACCTCCGTACTCTTTTCGAGCGCTGCGATTTAAGTTGTAATCTTCTTACCGATCATGGATTTGGGAGATCAGGGTTGCAACAGGTAAGCAATTACCGGTTGCAACCCATTTTTTTGTTCTTAGGGTCAATTTTTTACTCAACCCGCGTGACCTTTTTGGCATCCTATAGTCTGAAACATGAAAGCATCCGAAAATAAGAGCGTGAGATCTGCGCTTATTTCGGTGCCATCTCTTAAATTCTTAAATAGCCGAGTGAGAAAGGTTTGACATACTTATGAAGATGAAGAAATTTATTTTGGCCATTTGTGCCGTTACTGTTACTCTGGCGGCTTCTCAGGGCTTTGCCGCAACGGATAAAGCGAAGCTGGTGGACCGCTTGAACGCTGCATCCCGGGTCCTCAACGAAATTGAGGCGACACCCGACAAGTCGATTCCCACCGGTATCCTGTCCGACGCAACCTGCGTGGCCGTGGTGCCTGGATACAAAAAGGCCGCATTTGTGGTCGGTGGCAGCTACGGTCAGGGAGTTGTGACCTGCAAGACCTCCCACGGCTGGAGCGCTCCTGCTTTCGTTCAGATGGCGGGCGGCAGCTTCGGTTTCCAGATTGGCGGCCAGGCAACCGATCTGGTGCTCATCGCGGTCAACCAGCGCGGAATGCAGGATCTGCTCAAGAGCAAGTTTAAGATTGGCGGCGACGCCGCTGCTTCCGCTGGCCCTGTGGGACGCAACGCGGGCGCAGCGACCAACCTGACTCTGAAGTCCGAGCTGCTCACCTATTCTCGCAGCCAGGGCCTCTTTGCGGGAATTGACTTGAACGGTACAGTGGTCAACCAGAATACTGAAGACACTCGTACGTACTACGGTTCTGACGTGCCCTTCGCAACCATACTAAAAGGCGATAAAGTCACCCCTGCTACGGCGCGGCCTTTTGTCAGCACGGTCGCTAAATACTTTAAGAAGTCCCAGTAAATCCTGGAACTCGTACAACAAAAAGGCAGACCTTCTGGTCTGCCTTTTTTGCACTGTCAGAGTGTGAAGGCTCAATGGACTGTCTCGACGGAAACATCGGTGTGTCATCCTTCGGTCGCTACAGCGACCGAAGGACCTAGCGGTTTAGGCCAGGACCACAAGGTTCTTCACTCGTCGCCGTGGCGACCTTCATTCAGGATGACATCGCTTTGGGTTGCCTGCTATGCGGCGACCGTAGAAGTGCTTCATCGCAGCGACTGCTCGACTTCCTGCAGCCAGCCCGGCGGCTTGAGGATTTCCCTCGGACGCGAGCCATCGGCTGGCCCGACGATGCCGTCCCGCTCCATCAAATCGATCAGGTGCGCGGCCCGGCCATATCCAATGCGCATGCGGCGCTGGAGCAGGGAAGTGGAGGCCTTGCCGAACTCCAGCACCAGGCGGATCGCGTCTTCAAAGAGTTCATCGTTCGCCTCTTCGCCATCCATGTCGGCATCCGAACCGTCTTCTTTCTCTCCATGCGGCGCTTCCAAAAATCCCTGCACGTATTCCGCTGTGCCCTGCGTTTTCCAGAAGTCCACGACCGCTGCGATTTCTTTTTCCGTCACAAAGGGAGCATGCACGCGCTGCACCCGCGATGTTCCCGGCGGAAGAAACAGCATATCGCCGCGTCCCAGCAGCGATTCCGCGCCGTTCGAGTCGAGAATGGTGCGCGAGTCCACCTTGGTCGCCAGGCGAAAGGAAATCCGCGTCGGCACATTGGCCTTAATCAGGCCGGTGATGACATCGACCGATGGCCGCTGCGTGGCCAGCACGAGATGGATGCCGACGGCGCGCGCCATCTGCGCCAGCCGTGTAATCGACTCTTCCACATTGGCCCTGTCGAGCATCATTAGGTCGGCCAACTCGTCGATAATGATGACGATTTGAGGCAGCGGTTTTTCTTCTTCGAGACTCGGCTCCTCGAACAGGCTGGGCGTCGTTTCAAACAGCTTGTTGTACTGCTCCAGATTGCGGACACTGCGCGAGGCCAGCAGCTTCAGCCGCCGCTCCATCTCCCGCACCGCGTTGCGCAGCGCATTGGCGGCCAGCTTCGGCTCCGTAATGATGGGCGTAAATAGATGCGGCACGCCTTCATACATGCCCAGTTCCACGCGCTTCGGGTCCACCAGGATCAGGCGCACCTGCTCTGGCGTGGACTTGAACAGGATGGACATAATCATCGCGTTGATGGCGACAGACTTGCCGCTGCCTGTCGAGCCGGCAATCAGCACATGGGGCATGGTCGCCAGGTCTGCATGGACGATGCGCCCGTTGATGTCTTTGCCCATGGCCAGCGTCAGCTTCGATTTGCTGTGCAGGAAGCTCTCCGCTTCAATCATGTCGCGCAGCCAGATGGTTTCGCGCTCGGTGTTCGGCACTTGCAGGCCCACCGTGCTCTTACCGGCGATGCGTTCGATCAATATGCTCTCCGCGCGCATGGCGAGGCACAAATCGTCTTGCAGTCCGACCACCCGGCTGTACTTCACGCCAGCATCGGGGCGAAATTCAAAGGTCGTCACCACCGGGCCGGGATTGATATGGACCACCTGCCCATGGACATCGAATTCGGCATATTTTTCCACGAGAACACGCGCTTCCTCACGCAGCGCATCCTCGCGGATGACTTGTTTTTCCTCGCTGCGATGCAGCAGCGTGCTGGGCGGCAGGCGAAAGCCTTCCACGGATTTGGCGGTGACGGTCACGGACTTGGCGGCGGCGTCCGCGCGAGCGCCAATCTGAACATGCAGCCCCGTCGGTTGGCTCGCTGGCGGCTCCGGTATGCGCGAGATCGCGACAGTCGGTGCGGCCTCGCGAACGGGCATTTCCTGCCGTCCCGTCTGCCGTGTGGCCTCGTTCAGGAACTCTTGCGCAGGTGGAGCGGGAACGGGCTCCTCCCAGAAATCGGCGCGCTTGCGGACGCGCGTCGGCACACTGTCTTTCCGCGTGTCTTCAAAGATGCGGGGATCGTCCTCGGGATGGTTGGCCAGCGCAGCCTGTTCTTTCGCCAGGGCGCGGGCGGCCATGCGGGAGGCTTTGCGTTCGGCCCGCTGCGTACGCCAGTTGCGCCAGCGGTCCCGCCACGCAGACAGAAAGGCGAAATGCACAGCGGCCCATTGGTGCGCGCTGCCGACGCTGAACGTAGTCGTCAGATAAAGCGCAGCCGCGACCAACGCAATCGAGAGCACGCAAGCGCCCGGATAGTTCAGGTAATGCACCAGCAGGTTTGCGATCATGCGGCCCATCATGCCTTCAATGGGGACGGCATGCACCCACCGCAGATGGCCCGGTAACAGGCCCAGCAGGGCAGGCGCGAAGAGCAGCCAGAGCAATGCGCCGGTCAGCTTGGAACCGGGCGACCCGGCAGGGCGCGACCGCAGCCACGTCCAGCCCAGCCCGCCCACCAGCACCGGCAACAGAAACGCCGCCAGCCCTTCGGTTTGCATCAAAAGATCGCTCAGGCCAGCGCCGAACAGCCCAACCCAGTTGTGCGCCGCGTGGCCCGACAGGTATCCGCTCGCCGTGTCCAGCGAGGGATCGAGTGGAGTATAGGAAACCAGGGAGAGGAGCAAAAGGAGGCCCGAGACCAGCAGAAGCAGGCCAATCAGCTCATTCAGTCGACGGTTTTTCGTCGGTGAAAAGATGCGTGCAACGATCTTCATAGGGGCGCTTGTACACATTGCAGAAGACAGCCAGTTCGCCGCCGTCGGCCTGTGCCAGAGACGCCAGAGCAATTCCCATTATCCCAGAAATGGCCTCCGCAGCCTATCGAAACCTCCAGCCGCAGGGCATAGGTATTCGCGAGCTACACAGCAGGCATTCATTTTGGGAATGCTTTAACCTAGCTGGGTGGGTCGTTTTTATATCGTAAAGTTGTCATCCCGACCGAAGGGGATTCGTTGCGGCGAATCAACCGGAGTGGAGGGACCTGTATTTCGGCAATGGAGCGAACAATCATTGCCGGTGCCCCATCCTAACCGTGTACTTGCGGCTAGGGTGGGAAAGGAATGGTCGATTGCAATCGGCTTGGACCAATAGGACTTGTTTGTCTGTGGGAGATGAAAAAATGACTTCGCCGAAATATGTATGGATGGTGCTTTTCGCTCTCGCGTCTGTCGCTCCGTGTCCGGCGACGCATGCTCAGAAAACTGCGCCCACCAACACCTTGAAACAGATCGCGACCCTCGACGTGCCGGGCCCGCCGGGCAAGCGGTTCGATTATCTGACCATCGACCGGCCCGACGATTACCTCCTTGCCGCCCATCTGGGCGCGGGGATTTTATACGTCATCGACATGAAAACCAACAAGCTGGTGCGCGCCATTCCGGGTGTCCCAGGCGTGGAAGGCGTCGTTTACGTGCCGGAACTGCACAAGGCGTACACCTCGGACTCCGGCGACAACAAGATTGGCGTTGTGGATTTGCGACAGATGAAAGTCATCGCCTGGCTGCCAACGGAGGCGAAACCGGATGGCAGCGCGTATGCCGTCCCGTTTCATAAGGTCTACGTTTCCGATGAACGCGGTAAGGCCGAGGCCGTCGTCGATGTGCGTACGGACAAAATCATCCCGACGCTGCATTTCAACAGCGAAACCGGCATGCCGCAATACGATCCAGTTGCGCGCCGCATTTACGTCAATCTACAGGACCAGAACCTCTTTGCTGAAATCGATCCGGCCACGGACAAGGTGATCGCCAGCTATCCTGTGGGCGAGTGTCGCGGCAACCATGGCATGACGCTCGATACCGTGCATCGCCGCGCGTTTCTGTCCTGTGAGCGCAACAGCCTGATGACGGTCTTCAATCTCGACACGCACCAGCCCATCGCGTATCTGCCGATGGCGGCCGGGGCGGATGTCATCAAATACGACCCCGGTCTGCGCCGCATCTACGTCGCCTGTTTCAGCGGGGCCATCTCCGTTTTTCATGAAGACGACGCCGACCACTATCGCAAGCTACAGGATTTCCCCGTGCAATATAAAGTCCACAGCCTGGCCGTCGATCCCATGACCCACCGCGTATACGCGCCAGAGCAGCAGGAAAACGGCAAGCCTGTGGCTAAAATGATCGTTTACGAAGCCATCCAGTAACTCTGGCCCGTGCGCGCTACTGGGGACCGAACTTAGCGAGGAAAATCTCCTGCGCGCCGTTGGCGTTGCTCGATCCGGAAAAGGCCCCTGTAGTCATTCCGCCGACAAACGTGTTGTTTTGCGTGTCCGTGGCGACCGATACCGAAGCGGAAACCGTCGAGTCCTCCTGGGCTATCTCCTTGCCAGTCCCGAATTGCTGGATGGAAACGGCCTGTCCGCCCGAGCTCAATTTCGCCAGAAAAATGTCATCGGTCATGGCGGTAAAGCTGGTCAGAAATGCGCCGGGGGTGAACCCACCGACCAGGATGCTGCCATCTGTATCCAGTGCGAGGCCGCCGGCCAGACACTGCTGGGCACTGCCGAAACTCTGCTGCCAGAGCTGTGTCCCAGTCGCCCCGTTGTATTTAAACACCATGCACTGGACATGTGCCAGGACACCCCCCTCGCCATCCACGATGACATTTCCCTGGCTGTCCACGGCGACGGCGTTATACAAAAAACCGGTCTGAATCAGTGGATTCGCGGGTTGCTGAATCCAGATTTGCTGTCCTGTCGAGGCCGCCAGCTTCAACACGAACGGCTGCGGCGAATTTACAGGATTGATGCTTCCTGGGAAGATACCGCTACTGACTCCGACAAGGACAGGATTTCCATCGCTATCGACGGCTATATCGCTGACACTGTCAATGCTGTAGCTATTGCCGAACTGCTGGACCCATTCTGAAGCGCCGGTCGCCCCATTCAGTTTTTCAACGAAGATGTTCGCCACTCGCGAGAACGAATCAAGGTAGGGGCTGTCCTGTCCGCATACAAGGACGTTGCCTTGGCTGTCCACTGCTACTCCGTAGACCGCTGCGCTCGCGCTTAGTTTGAACTGTTGCAGCCAGAGTTGATGGCCGGTACTGTCCAGCTTCTCGACTACCACTTCCGGAAAACTGCCCGCGTTGGTGAAACCTGGGAATGCACCTTCTGTCACTCCGGCGACTACAACGTTTCCCTGCGAATCGACGGCGACACTCGACAACTGATCGCCGCTTCCCGTGCCAAACTGCTGGAGCCATATTTGGGTCCCAGTAGGGTCGAATTTCGCCACGAAGTCTTCCGAGGTACCGTTGGGATTGCTGAATCCGGAAAATGCGCCGGTGGTAAATCCGGCGGCAACGACGTTCCCTTGTGGGTCGGTCGCGACGCCAGCGAGCGTGTCTCCCTGGTCATCGCCTCCGCTGACCGTGCCTGTGCCGAATTCATGGGTCCATTGCTCTGTGGACGCCTTCGTCGTGAATGTCAGTGTTGACGAAGGCGTGGACACCATCGTTCCTCCGCCGCAGCCAGCCAGCAAAATTGTAAAAGCGGACGCCAGGCATAGAGGGATGGCCCGATGCCGTGCGGCATTTCGATTGAAGTGATGAATGGAATGGTTGGTCCCCAAATGTTTCATTGTGGCTCGCCTCCACTGGAACGGAACCGGAATGGTCCGCTTGAATTGTACGGTCCGACTTCTTAGACGTCTAAAGCAGCGAGAGGGAAGCCCACTGTGGAAAGGATGAAAACCTCCTTTTTGCATTGGAAAAAATCACGGATTCACAGCACAATCCGAATGACTTCGCACCGTTCGCATTGCTGAAATTTCAATGAGTTTCATTGGATGCCGGTCAACATCTCAGACTGCTGGACCGTCCAGCGGTCTGTACCGGCCCGCCAATGTAATATCCATGTTGACATTGAAGTTCCAACCCTTTGGAGTCGATTTTGCCGATGACCGACCAGCCGGACACAAGTTTTCATTCTCTCCTGCATGAACTGCGCGTCATTCCACCACCGGAAGAGTTTTCCGCCAAAGCGCACATCCGTAGTCTGGAGGATTACGAGGCGCTCTATCGCCGCTCGGTTGAGGACCCGGAAGAGTTCTGGGCGGCGGCGGCGGGCGAGTTGCACTGGTTTGAGCCATGGACCAAGGTGCTGGAATGGAAGGAGCCGTGGGCCAAGTGGTTTGTCGGCGGCAGGATGAACCTGGCCTACAACTGCCTCGACCTGCAAGTGGAGCGCGGTCGGGGCGACAAGACGGCGATTTTGTGGGAAGGCGAATCCGGTGAGGTCCGCAGGTTTACGTTTCAGGAACTGCTCGATGGGGTGCAGCGCTTCGCCAATGTTTTGCGCGGCATAGGCGTCGAAAAAGGCGATTGTGTGGCGCTTTACATGGGCATGGTGCCGGAGCTGGCGATGGCCGTGCTCGCCTGCGCCCGGATCGGCGCCGTGCATTCGGTCATCTTCGGCGGCTTCGCAGCCAACGCGCTGGTGGATCGCATCAACGATGCGCAGTCGGTCGTCGTCATCACTCAGGATGCGGCCTGGAGGCGCGGTCACGAAGTCCCGCTGAAGGCGACCGTCGATGAGGCGCTGGCAAAGTGCCCTTCCGTGCGCAAGACCGTTGTGCTGCGCCGGACGAATGCAAAAATCTCCATGCAAACTGGCCGCGATTTCTGGTGGCATGAAGAGATGGAAAAGGCAGCGTCCGACTGCCCCGCCGAGCCGCTCGATGCCGAGCATCCGCTCTACATTCTGTATACCTCCGGTACGACCGGCAAGCCCAAGGGCATTGTGCACACCACCGGCGGCTACGCCGTGCATACCTATCTGACCAGCAAGCTGGTCTTTGATTTGAAGGACGACGATGTTTACTGGTGTACGGCGGACATCGGCTGGGTCACAGGGCATTCTTACGTCGTCTACGGCATTTTGCAGAACGGCGTGACCACGGTGATGTACGAAGGCGCACCCAATTATCCCGAGAACGACCGCTTCTGGAAGATCATCGACGACCATCGCGTGACCGTTTTTTACACCGCGCCTACAGCCATTCGCGCGTTCATCAAATGGGGCGACGAATTTCCCAATCGCCACAAGCTCGACAGCCTCCGCCTGCTCGGCAGCGTGGGCGAGCCGATCAATCCGCAGACCTGGATGTGGTATTCGGCGGTAATCGGAAAAAGCAGGTGTCCGATTGTGGACACCTGGTGGCAAACGGAGACTGGCGGCATCCTGATCGCGTCGATTCCTGGCGCGGTGGCCAGCAAGCCCGGTTCCGCGAGCAAGCCATTTTTTGGGATCGTGCCCGATATCGTGAAGCCGGATGGGCAGCCCGTTTCAGAAGGCAACGGCGGCCTGCTGATTATTCGCAAACCGTGGCCGGGCATGGCGCGCACCATCTACAACGATCCTGAGCGTTACGTGAAGCAGTATTGGTCCACCATCCCCGGCGCGTACTTTACCGGCGATGGCGCGCGTCGCGATGCCGACGGCTATTACTGGCTGATGGGCCGCGTCGATGACGTCATCAACGTCTCCGGCCATCGGCTGGGGACCATGGAAATCGAATCCGCGCTGGTGGCGCACCCGAAGGTCGCCGAGGCTGCTGTGGTCGGACGGCCAGATCCGCTGAAAGGGCAGGCCATCGCAGCATTCGTCACACTGGAGTCGCAGTACAAGCCCACGCCTGCATTAAAAGATGAACTGCGCGCCTGGGTCGCGAAAGAGATTGGCGCGCTGGCCCGACCGGACGATATGCGTTTCACCGACAGCTTGCCGAAGACGCGCTCAGGAAAAATCATGCGACGGCTGTTGCGCGAACTGGCGGAAACCGGCGAAGTGAAGGGCGACACCACCACGCTCGAAGACCTTGGCGTGATTGCGAGTTTAAGGCAGGAAGAAGAATGATGTTCGTCATTCTGAGGGTCGCCGCGGCGACCGAAGAATCCAGAGGGTGATGGCATCGTTCACCAGGCGAGTATTCTCTGGATTCTTCACTCCAGTCGTTCGCCGTGGCGAAGCGACCTCATTCAGAATGACTCCTTAATTGACGCCTAAAATACATGCGCCTACGCCCGCGCCAATTTCAGCACCAGCAGGGTCATGTCGTCGTGCTGCGGAGCTTTGCCGGTGAAGCGGTCGGCTTCCGCGAAGAGATGCTCCAGCACCTCCTGCGCGGTCCCCTCTGGTAGCGTTTGCGCGGCGGCCAGCATGCGCTCTTCGCCCCATTCCTCGTCATCAAGCGTCATCGCTTCGCTGATGCCATCGGTGTAGGTCAGCAGCAGGTCGCCGGGTGCAAGCAGCAGGCGCTGTTCTTCATAGGTGGCAAAAGACAGCAAGCCGACGACCGGGCCACCAGCCTCCAGGCGTTGCACGTCGTAAGCATCTCCATTTTTGCGAACCAGAAATGGCGCGTTGTGCCCGGCATTCACATATACCAGTTCGCGCGTTGCAATGTTGTATGTCGCAAAGAAAAATGTGGCGTAGCGGTTGCTCGCCGAGGCCTCATACACGAGCCGGTTCACTCGTTCCATCGTGACGGCAAGATCGTGCGGGTCATCCAGTGTCATGCCGCGCAGGGAGGCGCGCAGGCAGGCCATCAGCAGCGCCGCCGAGATTCCCTTACCGCTGACGTCGCCAATGGCGATGCCGATTCGTCCGTCTCCCAGCGTGAACAGGTCGTAGTAATCGCCGCCCACGCCCTGCGCCGGGCGGCAATGGCCAGCCAGACTGACGCCGTCGATGACGGGAAATTCCTGCGGGAACAGTCGCTCCTGCACCTCGCGCGCAACTTCGATCTCACGATCGATGCGTTCGCGCTGCGTCGCCTCTTTGGCCAGCGAGCGCGCGAGATTGCCAATCTCCAGCGCCAGCCCGGTTTGCGTGGCGACCGACTCCAACAGCCGCAGATCGCTGGGCGTATAAGGTTCCTCAGAGCGCTTCGGCCCCAGCGTGATGAGGCCCATCAACTGGTCTCTGCCGGAGAGCGGCAGCAGCAGTTCCGCGGACATCGCATCCAGCAGGCTTCGTTCCGACTCGCTGGCCAGCAGCAGCCATCCATCGGGGTCCTCACGATAGAGCGTGACCGGCGTGTTGATGCGCATTAGATTGCGCGCGGTGGTGGAGTTTAGAGGCAACACGACCGGCTGACCGCCGACGGTCCCATCCGGACTGAATCCGACGGCGTGCTGCAACTGGAAAGCATTTCCGCCGCGCAGCAGCACAGCGATCTTGTCGATATGGAGCGTCTGCACCAGACTGCGCGTGACCATTTCGAGCATCGGTCCCGTGTCGGTGTATTTGCGGACGCGCTGCGAAAGCTCAGCGAGCAACTGTTCCGCATTATACGCCTCACGAAAAAATTTGCGATCCAGCCAACTAGAAAGATTTCGCGTGAGGCGCGAACGCAGCAGTCCAGAGAGCGCGGCGAGGACGGCAATTTCAATCAGCGCACGAGGCGTCAACGAGGGCGCGCGCACCAGGCGCACCACCAAGACCGCGAGGACGATCAGCAATCCTGTGCGCACAACGGTCAAGGTTGCCCGCGCCAGTGCATATTTCGTGCCCATGCGCAGCAGAATGCGCACGTCCATGGCCCGCTGTACTACGACGACGTAAGCCAGCGTGAAAGGAAATACCAGAAAAATGATCGCCGTCGTAAAGCCGATCCAGCGCTGCGTATTGTCAATATGGAACAGAGGGGCCATGACAAACAGCAGCACGGAGCCCAGTCCGATCAGCGATCCCATACCGAGCACATGCAACCGGCGGCGTGCATCCGCAGTCGAAGCAGATCGCGACTTGTCGAAGATGGCGACCCAGTACAGAAAAATGCAGGCAGTGTCGATTGCGAAGACAATAAGGTTTGTCCAATGATTGAGCGAGTGCAGTGCCAGGTTGCGAACGGGAAAATATTCCTCATCGACAATGATCCATAACGAACTCGCGGTACAAACAACGCCTGGCGCGATCAGCAGCCACTTCAGCCAGGGAGCCTTACGATCCAGCCGCCAGCGTTCAGGAAAATAAATCCCAAAGAGCAAGAGTGCGAGTGGCGCAACGGCTTGCACGACCTGCGTCCACCCCTGGGTATACAGGTTCCAATAACCGGGCCACCAGCCGCTATCGATAGCGAGGAAGGTTTCAGGAAAGGTGAGGATCAGCAGAATCATCCACGCATTCAAATCGCGCGGCCGCGCCGCAACTACCCAATAACCGATGAGTAGGCAGACCAGCGGCGGCAGACCGAAGAACAGCAGCAGGCCAGCCCACTCGTGAATGATTGGCGGGTCGTTCTTGCCTCGGCCCGTCAAGATGAAATCGGCGTTTTGCATCGTGCCATCCGGTTTGCGGACCACGAGTTGAAGCCTGTCGCCGGGATGAAGCCGATTTCGTATCAGCATAAGCCAACTTGCGGTGCCCGCGTAGGCGCTGCCATTGACAGCGACTAGCACATCGCCCTTGGCCAGTCCGGCCTTTTGCGCCTCGGGCCGTAACGTGGTGATCTTCAGTGTGTCAATGTCGAATGTCAGTGGGGTTGTCACCCGATGATGAACATCAAAGTAGTCATCGAGAAAACCGGAAATGTTCGCCACAAAATACGTCATGCTGGCCACGATGTAGAGGCCGAGCAGGAAATAGAGAACACGGTCATTTTTCAGTTGCTGGGGCATGGTTAGCGCACGTTGCAGACATGGTATCGGAAATCGAAGAATTTCCCGTCATCTTTGTGTACGCAGTTCCACAGCCGCCGGTTCTCGTATTTCAAATTTGCGGACACCTTATACTGCGAAGGATCGGAGTCGCTTTGCAGTGAACTCAAAGCCAACAGTGGAAATCGCCGGGCCTGCCCGCAGCCATCTGCCTGCGCTCGACGGCCTGCGCGGGCTGGCAATTCTGATGGTGCTGGTTTCGCACTTGATGCTGTTCAACGACAGGACGGGCAGCCGTCTCGGAGACTCGCTTTCCGCACTGCGCGGGCTGGGCTGGGTTGGCGTCGATCTTTTTTTTGTCCTCTCCGGGTTTTTGATTACCGGAATTTTGTATGACACGCTGGAAGATCCACATTACTTCCGCAGCTTTTACATGCGGCGATTTCTACGCATTTTTCCACTCTACTATGGCTTTTTATTTTTCATGCTGCTGCTGGCGCACTGGCAGCATTTCTCCTGGGGCGGTCGGCAATACGTCCTGCTGGCCTATCTGCAAAATACCGGCCTGTGGTTTCCAGTCACGGATTTTCATCCTGGCCTGTGGGCGGACCTCGGTCATTTCTGGTCGCTCGCGGTGGAGGAGCAGTTCTACCTGGTCTGGCCGCTGCTCGTTTTTCTGGTGCGTGGACGCCGCCGGCTGATGGCGCTCGCGCTTACGCTTTCCGCCGCAGCGCTTCTGCTGCGCATCGTTTTGTATCTGCACGGCGCGTCTCCGCTCACTCTTTTTATGGCCACCCCGTGCCGCATGGATGCGCTGCTGCTCGGCGGCTGCGTGGCGCTGGTGGTCCGCGGCAACAAAAACGGCCTTCCGCGTCGATGGAAATTTCTACTGCGATGGATGCTCCCACTGGCGTTTGCCTCGGCGGCCATTATTGTTGCGTATGCACTGTGGCATCTGGGCGCGGACATACGCAACCTGTTTCTCGGCGCGACCTTTGGCTATTCGGTGATCGCTCTTGGATGCGTCGCATTATTGGCGGCCACGCTCGACAGTGAATCCATTGCCCACAAAATTTTTCGCTGGCAAATTTTTCGGGGCCTGGGTAAGTACAGCTATGGCATGTATGTGCTGCATATTTTCGTTGGATACATGGTTGGCACGCTTCTGTATCGCATGCTCGGCACCAGCCTGCGGATTTTTCTGACGCCTTATCTTCATTCGCGGCCGCTGGCCGTGCTGGTGGAGTTTGGCGTGAATGCATGCGCCGTATTTCTGGCGGCGTATGCCAGTTATCACCTGTACGAGGTCTATTTCTTACGGCTGAAACGTTATTTTGGGTACACAAAAGAAAAGCAGCCGCAGTCGGAGAACTACCCGGTCGCCCATTAGCACGTCCAGGATTTTTGGGAGCACCAATCCTTACGCAAGCATGTAATTCTGGCTGGACTATACTGGTAGGCGGCGGATCGAGTTCTGCGCGGACCGGTAGACATCCCTCTCACGAGAATTCGTAACGGCATCTAAACATGTGGAAGATGTTGGGCCCGGTGGGTTGCACGGGGTGCATTCGACATCCAATCTGGAAAATCATGAGCAACATTCTCGATACCATCCACTCACCCCGCGATGTAAAAAGCCTCACCCTCCCCCAGCTTGAACAGTTGGCGCAGGAGATCCGCGAACGCATGATCGCCGTGCTGGCGAAGACAGGCGGCCATCTTGGTCCTAACCTTGGCGTAGTGGAGTTGTCGCTGGCGTTGCATGTCGTGTTCGACACTCCGAAGGACCACTTTGTTTTTGACGTCAGCCACCAGGCCTACATCCACAAATTGCTGACCGGCCGACGCGAGCGGTTTGAGACCATGCGCCAGCCGCAGGGCCTGAACGGTTTTATGCTGCGCACGGAAAGCGAGCACGACGTCTACGGCGCGGGCCACGCGGGAACTGCATTGTCGGCTGCACTGGGCATGGCTGTTGCGCGAGACTTGAGCGGCGGCAAGGAGCATGTCATCGCGCTGGCCGGCGATGCGGCATTCACGAACGGAATTTCCTACGAAGCGCTGAACAACGTGGCCGGGCAGACCAAGCGGCTCATCATTGTGCTGAACGACAACGAGTGGTCGATCGACCGCAACGTCGGCGCGATCTCCTCCTATCTGCATCGCATCGTCACCAACGAGCGTTATGCATATCTGCACGACCGCGCCACGCGCCTGATTGAACGGCTGGGCGGCAAGACCGTCGGCCATGTGGTGCGTCGCGCCGAGGAAGCAGCCAAAGGATTGCTGCTGCCTTCGCTGATCTTCGAGGAGTTCGGACTCACCTACTACGGTCCCATCGACGGCCACGATCTTGGCCTGTTGATTGAGACCTTCCGCTTTCTCAAACGACAAAATCGCCCGGTGATTCTGCACGCGCTCACCCAGAAGGGACGCGGCTTTCAACCGGCGCTCGACAAGCAGAAGAAATTCCACGGACTGGGGCCATACGATCCAGAGACCGGCGAAACCAAGCCCACCGGGCAGAAGACCTACTCGGAAGTCTTTGCGGAAACGATGGTGAAGCTGGCCGACAAAAATGAGAAGGTCGTCGCCATCACCGCCGCCATGCCGAATGGGACCGCGCTCGACCTGTTCCGACCGCACCACCCGAAGCGTTATTTCGATGTCGGCATTGCCGAGGAGCACGCGGTCATCTTCGCCGCAGGGATGGCGACCAAGGGCCTGCGGCCCTTCTGCGCCATCTATTCTACGTTCTTGCAGCGCGCCTACGATCCCATCATTCACGACGTGTGCCTGCAAAATCTTCCGGTCGTGTTTTGCATGGACCGCGCGGGGCTTTCCGGCGACGATGGCCCCACGCATCACGGACTGTTCGACATCAGTTATCTGCGCGGCGTGCCGAACATCGTCGCCATGGCGCCGAAGGATGAAGATGAACTCGCCGACATGTTGCGGACGGCGATGGAGCATGACGGGCCTTCCGCGATCCGTTATCCGCGCGGAGCCGGGCCAGGCGCAAAGGTGAAAGAACAGCCGGTCGCGTTGCCCATCGGCAAGGCCGAAGTCCTGCGTGATGGCAGCGAGATCGCCGTTTGGGGCCTGGGTGCGCTGGTCCCGATGGCGACTGCATTTGCCGCGCAACTGGAGCGGGAAGGATTCTCCGCCGCGCTGATCAATGCGCGATTCGCCAAGCCGCTCGATACCGAATTGCTGGAAGCGTATGCGCGCCGCGTTGGCCTGATCGTTACCTTTGAAGACCATGTGATGATGGGCGGTTTCGGCAGCGCGGTGTTGGAGTTTTTGAACAACAAAAATCTGCATGTTCCCGTGGTGCGCATCGGCTGGCCGGATACGTTTATCGAGCATGGCAAAGTGGACCAACTGCGCGCCAAATATGGATTGTCCGTGGAAGCCGCGCTGGAAAAATCACGGCCATTTTTGAAAGCCTTGCCGCGCAAACGCTTCGCCGTCATCGGCTAAGTCCTTGTCAGCAAGTATTTCCGCTATCAGGAGTGCGCATGAGTGAATTCCTGCATTTGTGGATGGATCGAATCGATACGCCAATCGGCGAGTTGTTCATTGTCGCGGACCATGATGGAAATCTGCGTGCGACTAGTTGGACAGAGCATGAGATACAGATGCACCGTATGCTGCGTCTGCACTATCGTGAGAATGGATTCAAGCTCGAACCATCTCGCAATCCGAATGGTTTAACGCAGGCAATCAGCAGCTACTTTGCGGGAGAGTTTGCGGCAATCGACACGTTGCCGGTGCAAACAGCCGGCACTCCTTTTCAGCGTGAGGTGTGGCGTGCGTTGCGAGAAATTCCCTGCGGTACTACGGTTTCTTATGCGGAACTTGCCGGACGAATTGGCCGGCCTACCGCAGTAAGGGCCGTTGGCCTGGCCAATGGTTCCAATCCGATTGGGGTCGTTGTGCCATGTCACCGAGTGATCGGAGCGAACGGTTCGCTGACCGGCTACGGCGGCGGTATTGAGCGCAAGCGTTGGCTTCTGGAACACGAAAGTAAATGCCAGCGATTCGAGTTGCAGCCATAACGGACTGCAAGGACCACCACCCACGACGAGCGAACAAGCTCCCGCTTACTCCGTTTTCGTTGTTCCGTAGTCGGTAGGCTGCGGCGCGGTGCCGCGGATTTGCTGAATGAAGATCGGCACCTCCCGGTCCACAAGGTCCGACCGTTCGGTTTGAACGTAATGGCCGCTGCCTTTTGCGATGATCCTTCGACTGCGCGTCGATAAGTTCTTGAGGTCATCCTGCATCTGGTTCCAGACTGTCGCCAGTTCTTTCCCCAATTTCGCAGGAATCTGAGGAGGCATGGGATGGTTGGGGTCTTGTGAAAATATCAGCACCGGGAGATCGCCGTACGGACCGGTATGTATCGTCTCATTGCCCGATTGCCTGAAATTGTTCCACTCATCCTCTGTTGCTGTGAGCCGCGGCTGGCAGGTGTCTTCCGCCAGCATCTTTCCAGCGGCGGCCTCAAACCCTAGCTGTATCTGGGAGCATTGCCCCATGTCGCGCAGTACGCCGAGGGGCACCAGCGTCTTTCCGAGTAAGATCTGGAGGGTCAGACCCTTGCTCTCAAAAGCCCGGAGATCGGCAGGGCCGTGGTCCTGCTGCAAAGGAGTGGATCCGTCGACGAATATCAGGCCTGCTACATTTTTTGGATATCGGGTAGCATAAGCGCGGATATAGATGCCGGAGATCGAATGGCCCATCAAAACAATCGGCCCGGTGATGCCAGCCTGGTTCAGAAGGCCATGCAGTTCATCGGCAATGTGGTCGGCATCGCGTGGCCCAGGCTGCGCTTGGCTCCAGCCGAATCCAGCGCGGTCATAGGAACATACCCGCGTTGTTTTTGAAAGTACAGGTTGTACCTTACCCCAGATGGTCCAGTCGTTTCCCAGCCCGGCATCGAGAATGATTGTGGGAGAACCTGTGCCCGTACAGTTCATATGCATCTTGTACCCGTTTACTGTGTAAATGCGGCCTGGAACGGGGTGCATGGCCCAGTAATGGTGGGAAGCGGATGCATTGAATGCAGTGCTTGCACCCACGGCAATGGCAACGATGACGATGCCATAGAGAACAACGCGCTCAACTGTCCGGCGCCATCGTCCTTGCCCTTCATTGCGAAGCATGCGCATACGGCGTATGCAGAGCACAACAACAAGAACTACGGCGAGCAGCACGAGGCATGGAACGACAACGGAAGCGAAATTCATAATTGCCCCGATAGTTCTACAATTTCGAGGAATTGTAAATATTTTTCTCCATGACCGCCCCCTCCCCACACATCCAGACGATTTGGCGAATCCACTCGCCATGCATGACAATATGAGCATGGTTCTCAGACATTTGCTGCGGCAGGCTCATTGGAGCATTCTTGTATTCGCAGCGGGATTTTTCTTCGCAGCGTGTCCCTCGTTCGCACAGAAGTCGGACGTCAACGTCAACTTGTACGAAACGTTTCCATCGTCCGCGTCCAGTGGAAGCACGACGTTGGTTGGCCAGACCTTCCCAGCGCGGCAGCAGACCGCCGACCAATCCCTGGGATTTCGCATGGGCGCCCGACACATCTTCAGCCCCATCTTCGGGTTGGAAGCAAACTTCGGATACAACCGGGCCACGCAGCACTTTACCGGCAGCATCCCGCAGACCGGCCCCGTCTATTCGCATGGCAAGCCATTCACTATCGACTATGTGGTGACGGCCCCGCATAACTTCTTTCACGTCCAGCCGTTCGCGCTGCTAGGAGCGGGGCTGATTTCCTACAACATCTCCAGCACCAGTAACATTCCGGCCAGAGCGGAAAAAATTCCAGTCTTTGAATATGGCTTTGGGGCCGATTACCAGCCTGGGAAGTTTCCACCGTACCTGTTCCTGCGCTTCCAGTATCGTGGGCTGGTGGGACACGCACCGGATTATCTGCTGCCGTATCTATCCACCACCAACTTCATCAACATTGCAGAGCCGCAGGTGGGCCTGGCATTCAAGTTCTAGCATTCGCCGTTCTTGTTTTGCCTGAGATGCGCCGCCTTTCCAGTCGGCAGGGAGGGTCAGCATGATGCACACACCAGCCCCACGCGCCATCGGCAAGCATAAACATCAGCGCGGACTTGTGCTGATTGGCGCGCTCAAGCTGCTGAAAGGCACTCTATTTGTTGCGCTGGGATTTGGCCTGCTGCGCATGCTGCATCATGACGTATACATGCTCGCGCTATGGGTCGTTGAAGTCCTGCGTATGGATCCTGACCGGCAGGCCGTCTCCAAACTGCTGGAAAAGGTTTCACTGCTGAGCGATCATCGCTTGAAGCAGATGGCCGCCATAATCTTCGCCTACGCCTCGCTGGACTTTATCGAAGGCACAGGGCTGGTGCTTGAGAAAAAATGGGCCGAGTATTTCACGCTGGTTCTCACTACTGCTTTCCTGCCGGTTGAAGCCATCAAGCTGGCACGTCATCCGAATCCGTGGATCGTCCTGCTTACGCTGGTGAATGTGGCGGTGGTGGTCTATCTGGCGTGGCTGGTGCGTCCCCTGCATCATGACGCAGGGGAGCTATTGGAGCGAACGGATGGTTAGTTTACCTGAGCGAAAAAGGAGTCATTCTGAACCCGTCGGCTCCGCTCAGGCAGGCTCCGCATAGAGAAGTGAAGAATCTAGAGAATGCTCACTTGGATTGCGTCGCCCCTCATCTTCTGGATTCTTCGTTTGCAGCGGCGACCTCAGAATCACTCACCAGTCACCGCAAAATCGGGCTGCAACGATCACAATAATTGCTTTTAGCAACTATTTACATGTAAGCTCTTTCCATGGCGGTCAGTAACATCAAGGAAGGGGAACAAATCTCCGCCGTGCGGGAGTTCAATCGCTTCTACACGGTGCGGCTAGGGTTGTTGCGAAAGCGGCACCTCGACGGGGATTTTTCCCTCACAGAAGCCCGCATCTTGTATGAGATCGGAGCCAGTCCCAGACTGACGGCTTCCTACTTACGGAATACGCTTGGCCTGAATGCCGGATACGTCAGTCGAAGCCTTGCACTGTTATCCAAGCGAAAGCTGGTACGCCAGACGTCATCCAAGCAGGACGGCCGGGAGAAGCTGCTAACGCTCTCGCCTGCGGGAGATCGCGCTGTAGCGTGGCTGGACAAACAATCGGCACTAGAGATACAAGGGCTGCTGGCTAACGTCAATTCAACTGACCGCGATGCGTTGCTCGACTCGTTCTCAAAGATTCGCTCCATTCTGAGTAAACCAAAAGGGCGTTCCGTTCAAATCGTTCGCTTGTCCAAATCCAGCGACGATGCGATCCGATTGCTGCAGGAGTATTACGAGGCGGTCAGCGTCGTCCAACGGGACACCCCCGAAGCGATCCAGAAGATCATTGATGATCCCGGTTCGGGCATGTGGCTTGCCTATCTGGAAGAAAAGGCTGTGGGGTGTGTCGTGCTGAGAAAGCTCGGCTCCATTCCGTTCGCCGGGGAATGCAAGCGCCTTTATGTGCGGCCCATGGCCCGGGGGCATCGGATTGCAGACAAGCTGCTCGACGCACAGGAGGACTTCGCCCGCAGCAAAGGTCTGCGTTGGATATATTTGGATAGCTATGATGATCTGAAAGTGGCCATCGCTCTGTATCGGAAACGCGGCTACGTTTCATGCGAACGGTTTAACGACAACCCACAGGCAACAGTCTTTCTTCGCAAGAACATTGAGCGACGGTCGTAAAGCGCTCCGCGACATCTCAGCACAAGTCGGTGAATCAAGTATGTGGTCACCGAAAAATTCACAGATTGGCTGGAGCGCGAAAAACCTTGAGTGTGTCGCATATAACTGGAAAAACTCCAAAAACTCCAAATCCGAGTGGTTGGAACGAACGCATGGTGTATTGCAAGGTAGCGCAGCGTATAAGAATTGGACTAAAAACCACTGCGACTTGGTAGCGAATGGATATAGGAACCATATTCGCCAACACTACCGACGGTGGCCTTTCCATCGTCTGGCCCTATGCGATGAGCTAATTTCGCCTTATTTTGCGATTTTCCGCTAAAAATTCCCAATTTTGCACAATTTTCTATTGGACAACTCGCAGGTTTGCGATACAGTTGTGGACGAAAGTGGTCTAAAGTGGTGAGATCAGAGGTAAAACAATGCGGTTCCGGCGGGCTTTATTGGCCAGATCGGATGCAAGACCTCAATTCAGTATTTTTGGCATAGGGCAGACAACATGTTTCGCGGCAACCATCCAACTCGGGTCGATGAAAAAGGTCGGCTGAAGCTACCTGCGGAATTCAAGCGCCACATTGAAGAGAAATACGGCGTCAAGTTCTACATCACCAGTGAGGACGGCAAAACGGCCAAGGTTTACCCGATTGAGGAATGGGAAAAGATCGAGCAGAAACTGGCGGCGGTCCCCAGCTTCAATCCGGCGAAGAAGAAATTTTTAGACCGGGTGAACTACTACGGCCAGGTGGCCGAGATGGACGCACAGGGACGGATTTTAGTCCCACAGATTTTGCGGGAGACGGCGAAAGTGACAGGAGACGTGGTGGTGTTCGGGATGATGACGTATCTGGAAGTCACCAACCATGATGCCTTCCGCCAGAACATGGAAGCCAATCCGCTGACCGAGTCGGATGCGGAATCGCTGGCCGGGTTTGGGTTGTAGCAGTGGATGAAGAGGCCCTCCAGGGGGCGCGCAGTCGGAATCAACGACATGTGCCGGTTCTTTTAGAAGAAGCAATGGAGTATTTACGAATCCTGCCGGGCGGCACGTATGTGGATGCCACGCTCGGCCTGGGTGGGCATAGCATCGCAATCGCCCGCCTGCTGGGTCCAGAGGGCCACCTGATCGCATTCGATCGCGACACGGAGGTCATCGAGGGCGCGGGAGCGAAGTTTGCCGCGCTGCGCAGCCAGATGCCACGCATCACCATCCATGCGGTCGCTTTTGCGGAGATGGTGCAGTGGGTGCAGCCGGGCAGTGTGGACGGCATTCTGGCCGACTTCGGCGTCAGCTCGCTGCAATTGGACACAGCGCAGAGGGGATTCAGTTTTCAGGCAGACGCACCGCTCGACATGCGGATGGATACACGCGGCGGGGCGACTGCCGAACAAGTGGTAAATCAGGCGGGCGAAGAAGAACT
The DNA here is from genome assembly GCA_027306695.1 of Acidobacteriaceae bacterium. Classification (GTDB taxonomy): domain Bacteria; phylum Acidobacteriota; class Terriglobia; order Terriglobales; family Acidobacteriaceae; genus JAKAAZ01. The sequence goes on along the minus strand of DAHUZH010000015.1, from coordinate 1,910 downwards.
CGCCAATCTGATTTACGAATTCGGAGAGGAAAGGAGGTCGCGGAGAATCGCCAGAGCAATTGTCAGGGCGCGGCCCGTGACGACGACGGCACAACTGGCCAAAGTCGTTGCAGCTTGCGCCCCGGCAATAAAAAGCGATCGCATTCATCCGGCGACACGGGTCTTTCAGGCCCTCCGAATTTATGTAAATGGGGAACTCGATCAGATCGCTTCCTTGATGGAATCAGCGCCGAAGTTATTGCGGCCGGGGGGAAGAATGGTGGCGATCAGTTTTCACTCGCTCGAAGACCGCATCGTGAAAGATGCCTTTCGCGCGGGAAGAACGGACGGGACCTGGCAGGTGTTGACGCCCAAGCCAGTGACCGCGACGGAAGCGGAGATTCGCAGAAATCCTCGTTCGCGCAGCGCAAAATTACGGGCTGCGGAACGAGCAGAAACGACAGCCGGAGCAGGCAAGAAGCCCGGCGGAATGCAAGAAAAATTTCTACGACGTAGCTGGTAGCCAGCGATGTCGAACAAGATCGGGCCGGGTTCGTCCCACCCTCTTTCAGGCGAAAGAACAGCATATATAGTAAGCCCCTTCCCCCAGCTCAACGAGCCTGGCCCGACCAGGAAGGGACGCCTGAGAAGTGAGGACGAAGAGTAGTACGCAGCAAACAAGATTGAGGTCCGTGCAACGGCACGCGATCTGTCAGCGGCGGAGGGAACCAGCAAATTTGCTGACCCAACGTTCAACATCCACACAAATGTTCGGGGAGGAACATTATGTCGCATATCTATAACTTTTTCGACAATCACATGGAAGCTTGGGGCGCCGTTGCGTTTGGCGTACTCACCGTTGCAGCTTGCATTGCCCTGGCAATGGCGCTCAACGGAGCGTTGAAGTAGTCATCATTGGACGGCGCATTTCTGCGCAGTCCGCGATGGCTGTTCGGACAAAAAACAGAACGGCCTAACCGACCAGTAAAGGAACACTATGGCAACCGCACGCATCGCAATCGACACCTTCCGGGAGCAGGGCCAAGGGAGTGCCGAAGCAGTGATGGACCACAATCGCTGGCTTTTCGCGGCACAACAACGCGCCCGTCGCGGGCCCACTCCCGAAGTATTTTTCGATAAGCGGCTGGACAATTCGCGCCTGGTCAAGGCGGACGATCCAGTGCGCAAGCAGGAAATGCGCAGCTTCGCGATCGCGGCAGTCTTCTTCTTCGCGTTGTTAATGGTGTACAGTTGGCAGCACTTCAGCGCGGTGGAAGCGGGATATCATATCGAGGCTGAAAAGGCCCAGTTGCAGCATTTGCAGGACGACAACCGTCAGCTTGGCTTGACGGAGGCGCAGTTGACCCGCTCGGAGCGCATCGACCATATGGCCCGCCAGATGGGGATGCAGTCGCCGCAGCCCGGGCAGATCGTTTCTCCGAACATGATGGACGTGAATCCGAATACTCCTGTTCTGGCTTCGGTGCGGGAACTAGCCGGACCGTCAAGCCAGTAAACTGTGGGCAGTCGCACTCGATTGCGACGGTTTGTAAGGCCGATTCCAACATGCAGGACCCGAAGAGGGCATGAGCCGAAATCCCAAGCAGCCGCTCTCCGCACCAATCCCCAGGCTGCGTTTCGTGGCCCTGGCCGCATTTCTGGTGTTATGGGTCGGCATCATCGCGGCGCGGCTGGTATGGCTCCAGGTCTTTCGTCACTCGGATTATGCTGCGCGCGAAGCGCGTCAACAGCAACGCACCTTTGCCATTGCTCCTCGGCGCGGCGTGCTCTACGACCGCGATTTGCAACCGCTGGCGATGACCGTCCTGGTCGATTCCATCTACGCCGTTCCCGGTGAAATCACAGATAAAGACAGCACCGCGCGGCAGCTTGCCCGCGTTGTCCATCAGGACGCGGACGATCGTTACACC
>DAHUZH010000159.1 GCA_027306695.1 Acidobacteriaceae bacterium | reverse complement strand
CGTCGATGCACTCTCGATCATTGTCCACAGCGAATTTGCGTACGATCGGGGGCGCGCGCTGGTTTCTAAAATGCGGGAATTGATTCCGCGCCAGATGTTCGAGGTCGCCATTCAGGCGGCCATCGGAGCCAAGGTGATTGCGCGGGAGACGGTCTCCGCGCTGAGAAAAAATGTGATCGCCAAGTGCTATGGCGGCGACATCTCGCGCAAGCGGAAGCTGCTGGAGAAACAAAAAGAAGGTAAAAAGCGGATGAAACGCATTGGTAAAGTGGACATTCCGCAGGAGGCATTCCTGGCTGTTTTACGCATCGGCGAAGAGTCCTAATACTACAGTTGCACTTAATGGATTCCACCTGATTTCCATCGCGACTCACTCGCGCGCTGCTCTCTAAAAATCAATAGTTTACTGCCCAGCTACCCCAAACTATTCGCTATCTGCAACTGTAGTACTAAGAGCGAATTGATGGTTAGCGTAGCTGGATGACAAGAAGGGTCATTCTGAACCCTTCGGCTGCGCTCATGGCAGGCTCCGCGTAGCGAAGTGAAGAATCCAGAGAATATTAGCTTGGTATGCGTCGCCATCACCTTCCGGATTCTTCGCTGCGCTCAGAATGACTCGCCATTTTTTTATGAAATCAGTATCAGGAAATTCGCTATAAAACCCCGATAGACACGCTCGCAATTCATCGGGCGTTCATATCGTCCTGTGGAAACTTCTGAAAATCCAGCAAAATCATTTCGCGCGGAAAATTGCAAGCATTTTTTTGCCTGACGAAGGAAGTCTATATAAATCAATGGTTTGTATTGAATTGATTCGGCAACATCTGCCTGCGTGGACGTGAGATGTGATTTAGGTCTTTGGTAAAGGCTGCTTTCCCACAGTTTTTTCCACAGGAAAGCGGGCGGTCGTTTGCTCACAGCCGAGACCGCCCAAATAGCTTGCAATTGAGTTGCGTTCTGAACTATATATCGGCACTCTCATTGCCGGACTTTATAGAAAATTCACGGATACTGAATAGATACTGTAACCAAAAACAAGGTGGGCCATTTGAGTTCTTCGACTTCGCACAGGGTAAACTCCGCGAAGAATCCAGATGGTGATGGTACGCAACCACACGAGCATTCTCTGGATTCCTCACTTCAGTCGGTCGCTGCGGCGACCGACCGACCTCGATTCAGAACGACTCACTTTGGCATTGTGGGCCACACAAGCCATCAATCCACACTAGTGAGAAGTTGTTGTCGTGGTGCGACGGCGCGGCGTTGTCGTGCTGTGCGGGGTCGTCGAAGATGCAGCTGGCGCAGGCGCGGTCACGCCGGACTTCTGGTTGTATTCCGCCACAACGGCCGCTGTGATATCTGCACTTTTACTGGCCCAAATCACCACTGGAGTTTGTTGCGAGCTCTCATCGATGACCAATCCATAGCCATTGCTCTGTGCGTAGTCCTGCAGAACGGTATAAAACTTCTGAGCGATCCCCTGGAAGGCCTCGCTCATCGCCTGCTGAAAGTCCGACTGGGCATCCTGCCCCTGACGCTGGAGAGACTTTTCCTTGTCGTCGATGGTACGCAGGCGAGTGGCACGCTCGTCCGGGCTCAAAGTGCTGCCAGCGGCCTGGAGCTGCTTTTTCAGCGTATCGACCTGATCGCTCTCCGCTTTTAGCTCGGCCGATTTCGGCGCGAACTTTTGCTGTACCTGCGCGAGGGCCTGACGCCCCTCATTCGTGGAAGCCACTGCCTGTTGAAATGCGATGACAGCAACTTTCCTGGCGCCGGAGGGCGCTGCAGAGGATGTCGCGGAGGCCGGAGCAGGGGCTGCCGGAGGCTGTGTGCTTTGCGCCATGGCGCTGGCTGCGAACGAGGCTGCCAGTGCGGCAACCACTGTTAAAGAACGATTCATAAAGATTCGGAACTCCTTTTACTTGCACTCAGGCTTCCGCTGTATGCGGAGCATAGTTTGAAACTTGTTTATCCTTGGACGCTGGATGCTGCTCCGAGGGGCGAACCGGCACCATTGTCGCAGGGCCGATAGCTACGGGAAAGCTACAACTCTCAGGATAGAAGAAATCTGCCAGAATTATAGGAGCGGCGAAAATCTTCCGTCAAACTCTTCTCGGCAAGATATTGCGATTATCCTCGTTTTGCATCGTTACAGTCATTTATACAACAGTCTTCAACTTCCGCGCTTGACCGGTTAGAACGAGGTGCTGACCGAGATGCGAAGCGTTTTCCTCGGCTCCCACATAAAATATTGCGAGCCGTAGTTGGCCAGGGCCTGCGCATAGGTAAAGTCTCCCGCGCCACCCGCCGGGAACATGCTGCGGTTGAATATGACCCGCGAATTTTCATCCATGTGCAGCCGGTTCGGGTTAAAAGCAAAGTAGAGGCGGACCGGCGCATTGATGATCGGCATCATCGCCGTAATCTGCGGACCGACGGAGGTGCGAGGAACAATGTTGGTTCCCGGAATCGCCCCTAGCCGGTGCGGAAACACGTCCGGAAATGGCACGCCACCCTGACAGGTCCCATTGATCAATTGCGGACAGCCATAGAGAACGCCATTCAGGGCCGCGCTGGCCTGCGGATTCAAAAGCAACTGGTTATGGTTCAACGCCATGTCCATACCGAAGTCGGTATAAAACGAGAAGTCGACCGGACCTGCAATCGGAATACGATATTCGATATTGATCGTTCCCTGCGTGTCGCCGCCAATGGGAGCAACGGAGTAAATCGGCAGCGGAATTTCCACCGGGCCCAGCGTAGGATTGGTCGGGTCCCTGGGCACCAGCGATCCGTCGGCATTTGTCAGTGTGTAAAGTACGCGCGTGGGAATAAACGTATAGGGCGACGAGGAGCGCACATCGAAGCCGCGTATATCGTTTTCACCACCGGAGTAGAAGCGGTCAAAGGGCGAGGCAACAAGACCGGCGATGCCCTGGATGTACGCCACTTGCATACGGAATGCGAAGATGTTGCGGCCTTCCGGGTTGAAGTGAAATTTCTGGATCGGCTTGAAGAATTTGTACTCCACCAGCGGATTGATGGAGCTGACATTGCCACCGAGGCCGGACCCCTGGAGGACAATGTTGAGGCTCTTCCCGGTGCGTGGGCGATAGGGGTTGCCGACCGTGCTGTAGCTGTAACTCAACGAAAGCTGGCTGGTGATGATGCCATTCAGCGCGCTCTGGCCCGTGGTCCCGTGGCGGAAGTTCAAGTACTGGAAAAGGTTCGTCGTCGCCGAACTGAACGCCTGGATGTTGGAGCGGCTGAGCGAATAGGTGGCGCCGATGCGCTTGAATGTACGCGGGATCGGGTAACTGGCGGACAAGCTGACACCGGTCCGGGCTTGATTGAAATTCTGCACAAAGGATTGCTGCGCCGTGTCGAAGTTCTGGCTGCGTCCGCTCAGTGAGAGCGGATTTTTATATGCATTGTAAATATATTTTTGCGTGAAGAGTTGGAAGCCCAGGCTGAGAGGACGATTTTGCACGTAAGGGACTGTAAAACCGAACGTCAGGTTCCGCTGCAAGTCGCCCAATGCCGCCTGCAACGTCAGGGCCTCGCCCAGGCCGAGGAAGTTGTTGGTCTGGTAATTGGCCCCAAGAAATGCGCCGGACAGGCCACTGAAACCGCCGTTCAGACCGATCGAATTCTTGCCCTTCTCCTTCACGTTCAGCAAGAGCTTGACCGTGCCGTTGTCCGCATCCTGTTGCGTTTCAGAATCCTGATCGACCTTCAACGGACTGAAGAAATTCAACTGGTTCAGGCGCAGGATACTCATCTCCCACAGATGACTGTTGTAGACCTGGCCTTCTTCCAGCAGCAGCTCACGACGAATGACGCCATCACGAGTGGTCGTGTTTCCGCGGAACTCGATCCTTGAGACGTAATAGGGCTTGCCTTCGTCGATGTCGACATTCAGATACACGAGCTTCTTGGCTTCATCGATGCGGGGCGTCGGGACGGCGGTGAAATTGATATAGCCCAGTTCACCGTATGCCTTCCGCATGTTCTCCAGACCCTTGGCGATCAATTGCGCATCGAAAATCTGCCCGTCCTTAAGCTTAAAGAGGGCGCGCAGCGCTTTCACATTCGTCACACGCTTGTTGCCGGTGAAGGTGATGCCGCCCAGGCGATACTGCTGGCCCTCATCCACGGGCATGGTGATGTCGATGACTTTGCCTTTACGCGGCCGCAACGTAAAGATGGAGATTCCACCCTGATTGCGGATGTGGGTCAGCGGCGTGTCCACGCTGGCCTTGAAATACCCACGGTCGCGATAGGCGCTGCGCACGCGCTCGGAGTCCTCTTCGAGCTTGCTTTCGTCATAGGTGCGGGCAAACAGATTTTCAAACAGGTAAGAATGCGGGATTCCGATGGGACGCAGATTTCTCATGGAATAGCGCAGCACCCGGCTGGAAACGTGTTTGTTCCCCTCGAAGCGGATATGTCCCACCTTGACGGTCGGGCCTTCCTTGATCATGAAGTTGACGGAAACCGAGGCCGGCGGAATGGTCTTCACGACGGTGTGGATGGTGGCGAACTGATGGCCGTGTTCCGCCAGGAGTTCTTTCAGCACAGTCTCCGCGCGCTTGATCTTAGTCGGGTCATACTGGCTTTCCACCGAGAGGCCCACCTTGGCCTTCTTGAAGCGGTCCAGTACATCGGACTGCGAGACCGAACTCAGCCCCTTGTAATTGATCTCGCGAATCGTCGGGCGCTCCCGCACAATCACGGTCAGAATGACGCCCTTCGGCGTGTTCTCGCGGTCGATCTGGACGTTTTCAAAGTAGCCGGTGTTCCACAGCGAATTGAAGTCGCGCTCCACGGTCTGCGGATCGTAGGTGTCGCCGATATGCGAGAACATGCGCGCCAGAATCGTTTCTTTGGGAATCCGCCGGTTGCCGATGACGCGAATCTCGCTGATGGTGTCCGACTGTTTGGCAAGAGTAGTCTGTGGGCCGGGAATGTTGCTGAGCTGCGGGCTGGACTGGGCCCAGGCGTTGAAGCCCATGCTGGCGAAAAGCAGCACTGCTGCCAGGACCTGAACAGTCCGGCGGTTCCACAGGCGCGCGCTCGTGGTCGGTTGGTTTGGGACACGGAAGTCCCCTACAATCGCGGGAAAAATATGCACACCCTCACTGCCAAAAATCGATTCCAGTGGAAAAAACGATTATACGGGACAGACCCTCTGCGTCCTAGCGCACACGTTTCCGCTCTGGTTCATTTTTCGTTGTGGGAACGCTGTGCGACTGCGCTCCGGACTCTCTAAACGCCTTCTGGCCAGCTAGCTTTCCAACTGGGCCTCGATGACAAATTCTTCTGCCGCGCTATTCCAGCAGATATGCAACACATTCGGCTTGCAGCACACCTGACAATCTTCTACATACGTTTGGTGGCTGCCGCCGGACTCATCGACTACTGTCTCATTCCACTCCCCACACCCTGCACACTGAAAACCCGCGGCATCCGGCATTTCATTTCGGCCCCAAACTGGCTTCCACGGCATGTGCGCGGCGCACCTCCACCAGCGTGGAATAGAACGTGGCGCCCGCGCCCAAATCCGTGAGCGTCTCACTGGTCAGAACGTTGTCGCCTTGTCCATCGCTGGAGAGCTTGTTCCATCCTAAACGGGAAGCGGCCACTCCGGCAGGGACACTTCCATTCACTTTCGCCCGCAGCAGAATTTTTCCTCGCCGATTGAAGACCTCGACCAGGTCGCCATCGGCAATCTCCCGCGCTCTGGCATCGGTGGCATGCATTTCCAGCAGACCCGTGTGGGCCGCCTCCATGGCGCGGTGGCCGGGCAGATTGGCGAAGGTCGAGTTCATATAGTTGTCCGCCTTGCGGGAGAGCAACTCCAGTGGGAACTGCTGCGCCAGCGGAGAATGGCGCGACTCCTGCGGCGGTACATAGGCGGGCAGCGGGTCGAGGCCCTGCGCGGCCAGCGTTTCCGAATAAAACTCGGCCTTACCGGAAGGCGTGCGAAACCATTCGGCGGAAGTGAACGGCTGGAAGTGACCGCCGTTTTGTTCCTGCGAAAACTTCAATCGAATGGAATGCTCGGACTCCAGCCGCTCGCGCGTGATGCCTTCGAGCCACGGAGAATCGGTTGCGAGGGCCTGCTCGATCATGGCGTCTTCCGTGTCCTGAAAGCACGGCTCGTCGAAACCCATGCGCTGCGCCAGTTGACGGAACAGCCAGACATTGGAGCGGGCCTCGCCGAGCGGAGCAATGGCGGCCTGCGAAAGCTGCACATGATAGTGGCCGTACGCGCCCTGAAAATCCTTATGCTCAAAAAATGTCGTCGCCGGCAAAACGATGTCGGCATAGTCCGTGGTGTCGGTAAAAAACTGCTCATGCACCACGGTAAAAAGATCGGCGCGGCGCATCCCTCGCAGCACCGTATTCTGGTTAGGCGCGACCGCCGCCGGGTTGGAGTTGTAGACCAGCATCGCCTGCACCGGCGGATCGTTCAACTCCGTGAGCGCATGCCCCAGACGGCTCATATTCACCACACGTCCGGCACGCCCAATGGGGCTGCTCGCGGCGAGGTCGGGCCGCTCCAGCGCTTGCTTGTTGAAGGGAAACGCGCCACTGGTGGAAAGCTGCAATCCTCCGCCAAGACGCTTCCACGCGCCGGTCAGGCAGGGCAGCATGGCGATGGCGCGGGCCGCCGTCCCTC
>DAHUZH010000158.1 GCA_027306695.1 Acidobacteriaceae bacterium | reverse complement strand
CGGATTCGAGGGTTCGCTGAACGGGTATCGCGAGAACTTCACCAACACCTTCATCTCCGTGACCAACCCCGTTACCCAGGTGAGCACAACAACCAATGGCGGCAGATCGACTTACACGGGTATCGAGCTCGACGCGCAGCAAACCCTGCACACCACCGACTACGGCGACTTCAGCATTTTCGGCAACTTGTCCTTGAACAAGGCCTACTTCAGTTCCAGCTTCAACTATTTCGGCACACAGGTCACTCCCGGAATGCCTTTGGCCAACGTACCCCGGCATCTGGCCAACCTCGGTGTGGGCTGGAAACGGGGAAGTTGGCGCGCGAATATAAATCTGCACTATGCGAGTTCGCAATACCTGAACCAGCTCACCTCCGGCTTAGCGAGCGCTGTCACGATCCCCGGTTACGCGGTGACGAACTTCGGCATCCGTGACACCCTGGATCTGGGCATGGGTATGCTGAAGAACGTCAAAATCGCGTTGCACATCGACAACGTGTTCAACCGGCATTACGACGTGACCGGCTTTGAATACACCACCTTCACCGGCATGCCGTACTCGAGCGTGCTGATGGAGGAGCCGCGCGCCTACTTCGCCTCGGCCACGTTCGACTTCTGAGCTGGCCTCCAGCATGCCGGCCGACTCGTGCGCGGGTCGGCCGGCGGCAATTTTCCCGGTTCGTCCACACAGGTGAATCATCATGCCTCCACGCTTCGGCCCCGTTCTGGGCTTGATCGCGCTGTTGCTTTTCGTTGCGGCCCATCCCGCGGGGGCTACCACGGCTCTGCCCAAGGTGCAAAGCCTGCATCCGACCACGGTCAAGCTGGTCGGCGTGCACGGACCGATTGGCTTCGACGACATCCGCTACCTTTCGCAACTGCAGCGGATCGTGGTGCCCGCCGGACGCACCGGCAAACTGGTGCTGATCAATCCGGCCAACGGCAGGCAGCGGGTAATCCCCGTGCTCAAAGCGGTCGCCGCGCATCCGGGCAGTGGCGACCTCGGCACCACCTCGGTGGCCTATGCCGACGGCTACTTCATTGCTAGCGACCACCAGGACCAGCAACTGGTCGTGGCCAACGCGCGCACTGGCGCCGTCGTCGATCGAGTGCCGCTGGCTGCAGGCCCGGACTATGTCCGCAATGTGGCGCCGCTGCACGAAATCTGGGTCAGCGAACCGCGCGCCGCTCAGATTCAGCGATTCGCCATACACACCGGCCCGCACACGCTGACCCTGTCGCCGGCCGGCGTGGTCGCTGTTCCCAAAGGCCCCGAATCCCTGGTCATCGATGCCGCCAACAACCGCGCCTACACCAATCAGTGGCGCGGGAAGACGGTTGCAATCAACCTGCGATCGGGCCGCATCGTGACCCAATATGCCAACACCTGCCATGGCGCCAGTGGCCTGGCACTGGCGGCGAAACGGGGGCTGCTGTTTGTCGGCTGCAAGGAAGGCCGGGTCGTTGCCCTGGATCTGGATCACCAAGGCAAGATCGTGGCCAGTGCGCCGACCGGACGGGGTGTGGACATCATCGCCTGGAACCCCGTGCTTGCACAGTTGGCTGTTCCAGCTTGGGGCAGTGCAAACCTGACCGTACTCGGCCTCGGTGCGGATGACCATCTCACCGTGCTGGCCCGCGGGCCAGCCGAACACGGCTCACATTGCGTTGCTGTGGCCCCGACGACCGGCGCGATCTATGTGTGCGATCCGCATCAGGGCACGCTGCTGCGTTATCATATTCGAAGCTAATCCTCTGGTTTTCAACTATCTAATAATAAGTGTCGAGTTCATGTGTGCCAAGAAAGCAGTGATCATGGTGATGGATTCCTTTGGCATCGGCGCTACCGAAGATGCGTTTCGATACGGCGACGAAGGGGCCGATACGTTGGGCCACATCGTTGAACGCGCTCATGCGGGGCATGCGGAAGGATTGATGAATGGCCGCCACGGAGACCTCAGGCTGCCTTGTCTCGACTCCATGGGTCTATCAAAGGCAGCATGCCTGAGTCGCGGTGAACGCTGTTTAGCGTCACCCCTGAGCTCGGAAAAAAAGCTGATCGGAGCGTATGGCTATGCGGTACCGCGGAGCGTGCCCAAGGACAGCACTGCGGGCCATTGGGAGATTGCTGGATTGCCAACGCTCGTCGATTGGGGCTATCTATGTACGCAAGGAGAAAAAACATTCCCCAAAGCTCTGACTGAAGCACTGATTGAACAAGGCGGGTTGCCTGGGTTGATCGAATGCGGCCACGCTTCCGGGACCGAGGTAATCAAGCAGTTTGGTGAGGAACACATCAAAACCGGCAAACCAATTGCATATACTTCGGCAGATAGTGTTTTCCAGATAGCTGCGCATGAAGATGCTTTTGGCTTGGCTCGGCTATATGAATTGTGCGGAATCGCCCGCAAGCTGGTTGACAGATACCAGATAGCGCGTGTTATTGCGCGACCTTTTGTTGGTACTTTAGCTGAAGGTTTCAGTAGAACTCATAATCGAAGAGATTTCTCAATGCCGCCAAACGATGAGACGTTGCTCGATGTTTTATCCATGAGCGGTGTGCAAGTGATTGGCATCGGCAAGATATCGGATCTTTTTGCTGGGCAAGGTATCAGTAATTCAATAGATTCCACAGACTTGGATTTGGTGGTGGCTGCGGTTATAGAGAACTTGAGCCGGGTGCACGATACATCACTAATATTTGCCAATCTAACCGATTTCGATTCTAAATACGGTCATCGCCGCGACGTTATTGGCTATGCCACCGAATTAGAGCGTTTCGACAAGCGTCTGCCTGAAATCATCAGTGCATTAGGCAAGAATGATATTCTAATCATAACGGGTGACCACGGCTGTGATCCGACGCATAAGGGCACTGATCATACCCGGGAACACGTCCCTGTTCTAGTGGCCGGCAATGGGTTTGTCAATCGTTGCCTGGGCCGGTTTGCATCATTCACCGAAATCGGCAAATTGGCGGCGGTTCATTTGGGTATGACAGCCCATGATTTAGATAAATTCTTCGAGATGAAAAGAAATGATTGTTGATGACAAGAAGCAGTATCACACAGGTCTCACACGTTCTCAGATCGGCAATGCCGAGTTTGCCATATTACCGGGCGATCCCGGCCGGGTTCCGGAACTTGCCAAGGCGCTTGACAAGAATGCCAGAGCAATTCACATGCATCGGGAATACAATTCGTGGGTGGCGGTCGTAGACAGTGTCCCGGTTTTGGTATGTTCAACTGGCATTGGTGGTCCGTCTACCGCGATTGCGGTTGAAGAATTAGCGCAACTTGGCGTCAAGAATTTCATTAGAGTTGGCACGACCGGATCAATTCAGAAGAATATTGAATTCGGCGACATTGTGATCAGCTTGGCGGCGGTTCGGCTAGACGGGGCATCGACACATTATGCGCCCATTGAATACCCTGCCGTGGCTTCGCTGTGGCTAACGAATGCCTTAGTTAACGCTGCCAAGCAACTGGGAATTCCCTTTCATGTCGGAATTACAGCCTCCTCGGATACATTTTGGCCGGGACAAGAGAGGTATGACAACTATTCAGGTTATGTGTTACGCCGATTCCAAGGCTCTGTTGAGGAGTGGCGTAAGCTAAATGTCACTAATTTCGAGATGGAAGCAGCAACCCTGTTTACCATGTGCAGTGCCTTTGGGCTTTCAGCGGCATGCCTCTGCGGCGTGATTGCGAAGAGAACGGAGTCAGAAGAGGTAAACCTTGAAGCTTATGCGGCGGCGTTTAGCCGATTGGCAAAAATTATTAGAGGTGCAATCATAAACCATCCTAATTATCTATAAGTCGCATCCGCAGTTAGCACATCTGCTACGGCGGCGGGAGCGTAGGGCATTCTTGACCTTGCCGAGTGCGGTTGTTGACTCCTTTGGAGGTGGGCTACGCTGGCGGGGCCGCCAACAGAAACCAGACTTCGTTCGCCTCACCCGACTGCGTCGCCACCTGCTGGCCTCACATCAACCGGAACACCGTCATCCGTTTACCGGAATATGCAATCATGATCATTGCGCCATCACGATTGCGCTTAGCGTGTCGGCGTAATCTCCACGGAAGCCCGATCCGCGTATGAAAACCATCAAGTTACGCCTCATCATCCTGAATTTCCTGGAGTTCTTTGTCTGGGGATCCTGGCTGACCACCCTCGGTGCGTACTGGTTCCTCACCAAACACTGGTCGGCCAGCGATTTCGGTGCAGTGTTCTCAACCATGGGCATCGCCTCGCTATTCATGCCCTCGCTGATGGGCATCGTCGCCGACAAGTGGATCAATGCCGAACGCCTGTACGGGATCCTGCATCTGCTCGGTGCCTGCATGCTGTTCGTGGTGCCGCTGATCGACAATCCCACGACGTTGTTCTGGGTAATGCTACTCAATGTGTGCTTCTACATGCCGACCATCTCCCTGTCGATCACGGTGTCCTACAACGCGCTGAAGAACGCTGGTGCGGACGTGGTCCGGGATTTTCCGCCGATCCGCGTGTGGGGCACGATCGGTTTCATCGTCGCCATGTGGACCATCAGCTTGCTGCATATTGAGAAGAGCGCCAGCCAGTTCTATGTGGCCGGCACATCCGCTGTGCTGCTCGGCCTGTACTCGTTTAGCCTGCCGCGTTGCCCGCCTCGCGACGTGCGCCGCGATTCGCTGATCGATGCCTTGGGCCTGCGTGCGTTCAAGTTGCTGAAGAACTACAACATGGCCGTGTTCTTCCTGTTCGCCATGGCGCTGGGGGCCTCGCTGCAGCTGACCAATGCTTATGGTGATACCTTCCTGCACAGCTTCGCCAACGTACCCGCCTATCGCGGCCTGCTCACCGTGCGCTACCCGAACATCGTGCTGTCGATCTCGCAGATGTCGGAAACCGTGTTCATCCTGACCATCCCCTTCTTTCTCAGACGCTTCGGCATCAAGACCGTGATGCTGATGAGCATGTTTGCCTGGGTGCTGCGTTTTGGCCTGTTCGCCTACGGCAACCCCGACGGACTGCTGTGGATGATCGTTTTGTCCAACCTTGTCTACGGCATGGCCTTCGATTTTTTCAACATCTCCGGTTCACTGTTCATCGAAGGACAGGCCGATTCCAGTATCCGCGCCAGCGCGCAGGGACTGTTCATGATGATGACAAATGGCTTCGGCGCAGTGCTCGGCAGCTCGATCAGCGGGCTGCTCATCAGCCGTTACTTCACGCTAGCTGATGGCCAACTCGATTGGCATGGCATCTGGCTGACGTTCGCCGCCTACTCCCTGATCGTGGCGGTGTTGTTCGCGATCCTGTTCCGCTACAAGCATGTGCGAAATGACCCAGCTAAGACTGTCGACCTTTAAAGCATTAGCGGGCTGTCAGAGAGTTCCACGGGTGTGCTGTGGTCATAGATGACGCAGATCGCGGAGGCATGGAATCGATGCGCAGTGTGGGCGTGCAGCAGTTGGGCATGTTTACCCGCTTATGACCTGCAAGTAATCAGTTCCCCCAAGCCCGCGAAACGGGCCAGGTGTTCTTGAAAACAAATAATTACAGTTTAATTTCTTGCAAGGAAGGAGCTTGCTCTACGGTCTGCCAGCTTGGACACTTGAAAAAGGTCACTGCTCGAAAATAAAAATGGCTAGAGTAGATAAAGAGCGGCTTGCAAAACCGCTCCGGCACATGGATGTGCCGCCGCGACAAGCACGCAAGTGCTGGTCGCGACAAAGGCGGCGCGGCTTTGCTGCGCCCGGTTGCTTGCAAACCGCGGCAGGATGCCTGGTTTTACAAACTGATCTAAATTCACTTTGATGAGTCAGCCTGTGTAACAAACAACAGTTAAAGGATAAAGCTCGTGACGGCATTACATCTGAACGCGGCAAGCGGTGATATTGCTCCGTTAGTTTTCTTGCTCGGAGATCCGATACGGGCAAAGAGAATGGCGAGTATGCTTTCTGCAGCAAGAAAGGTTTCAAATATTCGTGGAATGCCATGTTTTACAGGAATGCTCCGCAATGGAATGGAAGTTTCTGTACAGGCAACAGGCATGGGTATACCGTCACTGCTGATCTATGCAAATGAACTAATTGACAGCTATTGTGCAAAAACGTTGATCAGGGTGGGCACATGCGGCACGACAAATGAGCGTGTAGCTCTTGGTGATTTATTCGTCCCAACTAGTGCGGTATCAGACTCAGGTATTCTGCCAGCCCCCGCACCCGCCCTCGTCACTCCATCGGCGCATGAGTTGGTTGTAAAAATTTACTCCTGTGCAAAAATGAGAATTGATAAAACTCCATCGCGTGTTCACAAAGGGAAAGTTTTTTCTACGGATTTGTTTTATAAATGGGATAACAAAGAGACGCAGGACTTTGATAGCGATGTCCTTGGAATAGAGATGGAGTCTGCGGGATTGTTCTGGTTAGGGCACATGAAAAACGTATCGACAGCAGCATTGTTAACAGTCACGGATAAAATAAATGTAGATGAACATTGGCCACCAGCCATGCGTGCAACTGGTGTAGACACAATGCTTGCTATTGCGTTAGAGGTTGCTTCTTCTGTTTAATCAGGTCTTCTATGGAGTAAAAAGAGACTTCCCGCTTCCAACGGCCTCGAGGGCCATGATGGTTTCTACAACCGTCAGCAGAAGGATGCCAGCAGCACTTCACGCGGTACATCGAACGTCACGCCGGGCGGT
>DAHUZH010000157.1 GCA_027306695.1 Acidobacteriaceae bacterium | reverse complement strand
CCTTGCCCATTCCATGCTCCTTCCATACCAGTTCGTCTCACTCCCACTGGTTCAGAATTTGCCGGGCAGGCCACTGCCAGCCGATGCAAAGACCGAGACGAACCAAAGGATGATCGATGTCGATCAACCGCTCCAAATCTACTTGCAACAACTCCCGCTGCGGGCGCCTCGATTCCAGATGTGGACGCATATATTTCCCCAGTTTGCAGGCTGTTATTGAACCCCTTCAGGGAAATTTTAGACCGACCGATATGGCCTTTCATCAGGTTTTATGCGGGTCTTGTTGGTTTTTCAGGATCTGAGCTGGCTGCTTCGTGCACGAACACAGCAGCAGCGATCCGATGATCGCTGCTGCTGCTGAGGCGGAGAGGATGCCGATCTTCGCCAGCATGTCCTCATGTGCACCGTTCAGCGCAAGCGCGGCGATAAAAAGCGACATGGTGAAGCCGATGCCGCCGAGCCAGCTTGCCGCGTGCAGATGTTCCATGAAACTCCCTCCGGCAAGTGTGCGGCGCCGAACCGCGCATAGATGCAGGCGGGAAAGATGATGCCACCAATGGCGGCAAAGACAGGCAGCGCTGCCAGCTTGAACGAGGAAAGTTCTCCAACCAGCATTTCGTGCTTGATTTCAAGGCCCACCAGCAGGAAGAAGACCGCCATCAGGCCGTCATTGATCCAGTAACGCAAATCCTCCGACAAATAAAGATGGTTGAAGCCAATCGTGATGGGAACGTGGAGCAGGCTCGCGTAAAAATCCGCCGCCGAAGAATTCACCCAGACCATAGCGACCACCGTGCAGGCCAGCAGAACAATGCCGCCCGCGCTTTCAATCTGCGCAAAGCGCGAAAATAGGCGCGTCCAGCGGACGATAGGTCGATGCACAACGGGGATTTTTTCTGCTCAGAGTTTGCCTTCCGACTGGTAGTCAGCCATTTTCAAAGATAGCGTACTCGGAATTGGATCCAAGTAAATCTGCCCCACTCAAGCCAAAAAAACGGCTTGAATGGGCCACCCGCGCATTTCAAGCGGAGCAAAGAGTCGCGTAGATCCAGGATTTCTTATCCGTTCAGCGAGCGCAGGCGCTGGCAGGCCTCGGCCAGCGGAGCGGCCTTTTTCGCATAGCAGAACCGCAACAGATTTTCGCCGCGTCCTTCGGTAAAGAAAGCACTGCCCGCCACGGCTGCCACGCCACAGCGCGCCAGCACATTGCGCGCCTTTTCCTTCGCCGTCGCGCCGGGAATGCGAGAGGCATCGGCGAGGATGTAGTAGGCGCCGTCGGGAACCGAGGGCGGCATTCCCGCAGCGACTAGCGCTTCAACGAGCTGGTCGCGCTTCTGCTGATACTCTTTTGCCAGATCGCGATAGAAGTCATCATGCAGATCCATGAGTCCGGCAGCGGCCCCGTGCTGGAGCGGTGCGGGCGCGCACACATACGTCAGATCATGAAAATAGCCGATGGAAGGAATCCAGCGCGGATCTGCAGCCAGATAGCCAAGCCGCCAGCCGGTGATGCTAAACGTTTTTGAAAAGCCGGACATGGTGATGGTCTGTTCGGCCATGCCGGGCAAGGATGCCATGCTGATGTGTTCGGCGTTGTCGCACAGAAAATACTCATAAATTTCGTCGGTAATGACGAAGAGGTCGTGCTGCTGCGCCAGCTTGGCGATGGCCTCCAGTTCTTTGCGGGTAAAGACCTTGCCGGATGGATTGCAGGGCGTATTGATGACGATGGCGCGCGTTTCTGCGGTGATCGCTTGCTTCAGCCGGTCTTCATCCAGTTCCCATGTGGGAGCGTCGAGCAGCACAGTCACCGGCGTCAGACGCAAAGAGGTCAACGTATTACGGTGGTAACCGTAATACGGCTCGAATAATACCACCTCATCGCCGGGGTTCAGCAGGGCCATGCAGGCGGCGAAGAAAGCGCCGGTAGCTCCCGCAGTGACCAGGATGCCGGTGTCTGGGTCGCACGATAGCCGATTGTAATGCGCCAGTTTTTGCGCGATGGCGGCGCGCAGTTGCGGAATGCCATCCAACCGCGTGTAGATGTTTTTCCCATTATGAATGGCGGCGATGGCGGCCTCGACGACGGGCGCGGGAAGCTCCGTATCGCAGACCCCCTGGGCCAGGTTGATGCCTTGAATACGGTCGCATTCGACGGACATAGCGCGAATCTCCGACTGCATAATGTTGGCGGAGAGATCGCTGAGAACAAGCCGGGTGGTCGGCGATAGATGAGGGGATGAAGTCATGGTAGGTATTGGTAGGCAGTCTATCGCTTTCGCGCGCCTACGCCAATCGCCAGGCTGGAATAACTGTCCGCTAATAGCGGAAATGGAAGATTTTCAACGGAATTCTCCATTGCGTGGCAAAAATTCATCTTCTTTTCACGCTGGTATCTTAAAAATAGACGTGCCCCCGAAAAGCACAGGATGACCGGAACCCGGGACATCTGGATGTTTCGATCTCGAGTACGAAGAGGGACTCTTGTATGATTCTTAGATTTCTTGCGCTGGCCGTACTGACAACTGCAAGCGCCTATGCACCGCAGGTTTCCGCACAGCAGATTTCACTTACCGGGGCTGGGTCCACCTTCGCCTATCCTTTATATTCCAGTTGGGCCAGCCAGTATCACACTCTCCATTCCAACGTGGAAATCAATTATCAATCCATCGGTTCCGGAGGCGGTATCCGTCAGTTGATTGCAGGGACCGTCGATTTTGGCGCGACCGACGGCCCGATGACGGATAAAGAGCTGGCCGAGGCCCAGCAAAAACGCGGCACGGCGATTCTGCATTTTCCCACAGCGCTGGGCGCCGATGTACCCTCCTACAACATTCCCGGCGTCACTGCGGAATTGAAATTTACCCCTGCCGCGCTGGCCGGTATTTACCTCGGCCACATCACCAAATGGAACGATGCTGAGATTCAGAAGTCCAATCCGGGCGTAAAACTGCCAGCGGCCAACATTGTCGTCGTGCATCGTTCGGATGGATCGGGAACCACCTATTGCTGGGTAGACTATTTGTCGAAGGTCAGCTCGGAGTGGAAGAATAAAGTTGGCGTGGGGACTTCGGTGAACTGGCCAGTGGGCCTGGGCGGCAAAGGTAACGAAGGCGTCAGCGGCCTGATTCGGCGCATTCCAAATTCCATCGGCTATATTGAGTTGATCTATTCCATCCAGAACCATATCCTTTATGGCGACGTGGAAAACAGTTCCGGCAAATTCATCAAGGCGGACCTAAACACAGTGACCAGCGCCGCAGCCGGTGCGACCAAAACCATGCCTGCGGATTTTCGCGTATCGATCACCAACCCTCCGGGCGCGACTGCCTATCCCATCTCCACATATACCTGGCTGTTGATTCCGGAAAAGATGGCGGACAAAACTAAAGGTGCAGCGCTGAAGATTTTCTTACACTGGGCGCTCACGGATGGTCAACAATATACCAAGCCGCTGGCCTATGCTCCACTGCCAAGTGTCGTGGTGCAGAAGGAACTCGATCAGATGAAGAAATTGCAGTACTAGAGCGTCTTTCCCGTAGCGGTATAATGCCGAATCAAAAAAGTTGTCATCCTGAACGAAGCGAAGGACCTTGTGGTTCAGGCAAAACGCAGGGTCCTTCGCCTGCGGCTCAGGACGACAAGCTCTCAGTGCTGCTATATACCCAACGTTAGGAACAGCTATAAAATTGCCATACTTTCAGGAGCAACCGAAATGGCCCACGCCGCGCTGACGACTTCCGGGGCCCCCAACAGGGCTGGAAGGCTGGGCAAAAAACAGACGTGGCTGGAACGGCTGCGTAAAGGGGATGAGGTGGTTCATCTCATTACTCTTGCGGGCGCCTGGTCCATCCTTGTCATCACGGCCCTGCTGGTTCAGCATCTCTGGGTATATTCGCGGCTGGCGCGGCATGCCTTCGGCTGGCATTTTTTATTTACTAGCACCTGGGACCCGGTCAATGGCCAGTTTGGTGCGTGGCCTTTCGTTTACGGGACCGTCGTGACGTCCGTCTTGGCGCTTATCATCGCGATTCCCATCGGATTAGGCTCGGCAATCTTTCTCGCCGAGCTGGCCCCGCGAAAAATCTCCAATGCACTCACCTTTCTGATTGAATTGCTGGCTGCAGTGCCCAGCGTCATCTACGGTCTGGTAGGCATCTTTCTCATGATCCCCTTTTTGACGGCCGCCATGCCCTACATCCAAAAAGTCCTCGGCTGGCTGCCCATTTTTAGCGGGACCTTCTACGGCGTCAGCTATTTCACGGCCTCTGTGGTGCTGGCCATCATGGTCATTCCCTTCATCGTTTCCATTTCGAGAGAGGTGTTGCTGGCCGTCCCGGTGTCGCAGCGCGAAGCGATGATGGCCCTGGGCGCGACCAAGTGGGATGTGACTTGGCGCGCGGTCGTTCCTTATGCGCGGCAGGGAATTATGGGGTCCATTTTTCTGGCGCTGGCGCGCGCGCTGGGAGAAACGATGGCCGTCACCATGGTCATCGGCAATGTACCGCAGGTTTCCACCTCGCTGCTGGCCCCCGGATACACGATTGCCGCCGTCATCGCGAATGAATTCACCGAAGCGACCGGCGATCTTTACCTGCACGCGCTGATCGAACTGGGCCTGGTGCTGTTCGCCGTCACCATGATTATCAACGCGCTGGCCCGCCTGCTGATGCTGACCATGAAAGCCCATGAGGTGACCGGATGAGCGCCACGTATCCTCCTTTATCGCGCAAGCTCGTCAACATCGTCATGCTGAGCCTCACCGGCCTTTGTACGTTGCTGGTGGTCTCCGCACTGCTGACGATTCTGGTCTACCTGCTGTGGAACGGCGCGCACGCGCTAAACCTGAACTTTTTTATCAAGCTACCCGCGCCCGTCGGCCAATCGGGCGGGGGCGTATCGAACGCGATTGTCGGCACGCTCAAACTGTTGGCGCTGGCCACTGTGAGCGGCGTTCCGATTGGGCTGCTGGGTGGCATTTATTTGTCGGAGTTTGCCGGGGGCTGGTCCGCGTTTACCGTCCGCTACACCACCGATCTGCTGAATGGCGTTCCTTCCGTAGTCATGGGAATTTTTGTTTATACTCTGGTCGTCCTGCCCATGCATCACTTCTCCACACTGGCCGGCGGCATTGCCCTCGGCATCATGATGATTCCAATCGCCTTGCGCAGCACGGAAGATTTTCTGCGCGCGGTCCCGCGCAGCCTTCGCGAGGGCGGCCTCGCGCTCGGCGCCAGCAAGTCGGAAACGATCTTTACCATTGTCATCCCGGCGGCGATTTATGGCATCCTAACCGGCATCATGCTGGATGTGGCCCGCGTGGCTGGAGAAACGGCCCCCTTGCTGTTTACCGCTTTCGGGAACCAGTTCAATAGTCCGGGATGGTTGCAGCCCACGGCGTCGCTGCCGGTGGTCATTTACAACTACGCCATTTCTCCGTATGACGAGTGGCATCAGCAGGCCTGGGCCGCAGGCTTCGTGCTACTCTCAGGATTGTTGGTGGTCAGCATCCTTGCGCGGTTGGTTCTGGCGCGCGGTAAAAAGATGTCCCATGGATAATCGGTAATCCGCGATGAAGACCTTGATGAAACCATTTGACCTCAGCCAATTGTCGAAAGCGCACGAAGTTCGCTTTGCCGAAGTGGAAGGCGCGGAAGAGCAGTTGCCCTGGCCGCAGTTTACCGTTGCCGATCTGAACTTCTTTTACGGCCATCATCAAGCGCTCAAAGACATCAATCTGATCGTTCCCAACAAGCGCGTCACCGCCTTCATTGGTCCCTCGGGCTGCGGCAAGACCACTCTGCTGCGTACCTTCAACCGGATGAATGAAATCATTCCCGGGACCCGTGTCGAAGGCAGTATTCGTCTGGGCGACAAGGACCTGTTCAGTTTCCCCGCGACCACGCTTCGGCGCGTCGTCGGCATGGTGTTTCAGAAGCCCTCTCCCTTTCCCAAATCCATCTTCGACAACGTGGCCTACGGGTTGCGTCTGGATAACACATTGCGGCGCAATGAAATTGCCGACAAGGTGGAACAGAGCCTGCGCCGGGCGGCGCTGTGGGAAGAAGTGAAAGATATACTGCACCAGTCGGCCAACGGAATCTCCGGCGGCCAGCAGCAGCGTCTTTGCATCGCGCGCGCACTGGCCGTCGATCCAGAAGTGCTCCTGCTCGATGAGCCTTGCTCCGCGCTCGATCCCATCTCCACCGCGAAGATTGAAGATTTATTGTTCGAGATCAAGAACCAGTGCACCATCGTCATCGTGACCCACAACATGCTCCAGGCAGCGCGGGTCGCCGATTACGTGGGATTTTTCCTGACCGGCCAATTGGTTGAGTTCAATCGCGCCAAGCAGATTTTTCAAAATCCCGAACGGCAGGAGACCCAGGACTACATCACTGGGCGGTTCGGCTAGCGGATTGACAGATGGTGCAGTTATTTGTGAAAGGAAGTCGTTCTGAACCCTTCGACTTCGCTCAGGGCAAACTCCGCATAGCGAAGTGAAGAATCCAGACGATATACGCCGGGTCATTGCCGCAGTCATCCTCTGGATTCTTCGGTCGCAGCGGCTACCTCAGAATGACTCATCCCATTTTTAAACCAGCATCTGTAAACCCACTTTGATATTCGCTACAACAGGCCAATGTCCTGTGCAGGCGCATGCAGCGCAAAGCTGTGGCTCTTGCGCCGCCACACCAGCAGCAGCGCGCTGGC
>DAHUZH010000156.1 GCA_027306695.1 Acidobacteriaceae bacterium | reverse complement strand
CCATCTACCTCGCTGCGGCATATAGCTATCTATATCCCCACCTCAAATTTATAGGCGCCAGCCCTGCGTCTTACGACGGTGCTGGTGTCGTCCTGAGCGGAAGTCGTTCGTCCGGCGAAACGGCTGGAGCGGAGGAAACTGCGTTTCCTTCGTAGTGAAGAATCCAGAATGAATTCGCCTGGTTGCGCCATCACCCTCTGGATTCTTCGCTACGTAAGGAATGACTCCTCTACAGAAGCGCAGGTGCTGCGGCCGCTGTCAGGCCGTCACAGTTTCCGCCGCAGTCACCTTTACTGGGGTCAGCCAGTTGAAGCGGTCCGGGCGTTTGCCGGCGGCGATGCCGAAGTATTCCGCCGCAAGCTGCTTGGTGATGGGGCCGGTCTTGCCGTCTTTGATCTGGATGCGGTCGATGGAGCGGATGGGTGTGACTTCCGCAGCCGTGCCGGTGAAAAATACTTCGTCGGCAATGTAGAGAAGCTCGCGAGGCAAGGTCTGCTCGACCACGGGAATGCCCATGTCGCGCGCCAGCGTCAGGATAGAAGCGCGCGTGATCCCGGCTAGCACGGAGCTGCCCAGCGATGAGGTGTGGAGCTGTCCCTTGTGGACGACGAAGATATTTTCTCCGGAGCCTTCCGAGACATAGCCATTCACGTCGAGCGCGATCCCTTCCGCGTAGCCGTTGATCGAGGCCTCCATGCGGATGAGCTGCGAGTTCATATAATTCGCGCCTGCCTTGGCTAACGCGGGCAGTGTGTTCGGCGCCATGCGGTTCCACGACGAGATGCAGACGTCCGCGCCATGGTCGCCAGCGACATATTTTCCCCAAGGAAAGTTGCCGATGTAAAGCTCGATCGGGTTCCCGGTGGGGTTCACACCTAGCTCGCCGTAGCCGCGAAATGCGATGGGGCGGATATAACAGGGAGCGATGCCGTTGGCTTCCACTGTTTCGACGACGGCCTCGATCAGTTGGTTCAGCGTGTAGTCCAGGTCCATGCGATAAATCTTGGCGGAGTCGAGCAATCGCTGCATGTGGTCGGCAAGGCGAAAGATGGCTGCGCCCTGCTCGGTCTGATAGCAGCGGATGCCTTCAAAAATGGAAGAACCATAGTGAAGGACGTGGGACATGACGTGGACTTGTGCTTGGTCCCAGGGGACCAGTTTTCCATCGTGCCAGATATGTTTGGTGGGCTGCAAAGGCATGGTGCGGGTTCTCCTTATTGGAAGCGCGGCTCTCTGTCCAATTATATCGGCGGGAGACGCTGCCAAGCGAAGTTTTGCGCTGGGGGTGTGCGTGGTGGAAGAAAAATGCGTCCAAGGGAAGTGCATGCTGCCTTACGCGATACAGTGGGAGGCAGCCGAGTAATAGGTTTTTGATTCGGAGCAAGCGCGATGACTCGTTGGTTCGGGCTGCGATTTTCAGGTTTGGTATTTCTCGCGTACGTGTCCTGGTTGCCAGCCGCTGCGGTCACAGAACCGTATTTTCAGCCGCACTATTGCAAGGACGCCTTCACCTACGCGCAGGAGATCGCCGAAGGCCGCCAGGCCGAGCAGCAGGTCTATAAGCAGATGAAGGTACTACCCGATTCCAGCCCGATCACGCAATATGTGCAGGGGATCGGGGCCAGGCTGATTGCCTACGCGCCTGGATACAAATGGCCCTACCGCTTCCATGTCGTCGATTCCAAGCAGATCAATGCGTTTGCCCTGCCCGGCGGCGCGATTTTCGTGAATACGGGGACCATCGCCGCAGCAGAGAACGAGTCTCAATTGGCGGGCGTGATGGCGCATGAGATTTCGCATGTCGTGCAGCGGCACTCGACCTGCAACCAGACTAAGGAGGCGAAGCCGAACTTGGGTTGGGGTCTGGCGGACCTGCTGGCTGGCATGGTTCCCGGGTTAGGAGGCGTGCTGGCGCAGAAGGGGCTTGGCATGGTGCAGGGTCTGGGTTATCTGCAAATGTCGCGCACCGACGAAAAAGAGGCGGACTTGCTGGGGACTGAGATCCTCTACAACGCCGGGTACAATCCGCGCGGACTGGTGCAGATGTTTCAGATCATCGAGCGGAAATATGGTGCTGGCGGCGCGCAGTTTCTCAGCGACCATCCTAACCCCGGCGACCGCGTGGAATACGTGGACAAGGAACTGGCGGCGCTCCCTCCCAAATCGCACTGGATTACCGATACCCCCGCGTTTGACAAGATTCACGCCATGCTGGTCCAGCGGCATGGCGTCTCCCGTGAGCAGGCCGTATCGCCCGCGCCGGAGAAGCCGCTTGCGAGGCTTGCAAATATCACCGTCAGCAAGACGCTTACGGACTTCCAGCACCAGGGATATAGCTTGAACTATCCAGACAATTGGAAGCTGTATGGCGACAGCGGGTCGATCGTCACCATTGCGCCGCAGGGCGGGATTCTGGCGGGCTCCGGTGCTTCCGGCGGGCAAGACCAGGTCGCGTACGGCGTCATCGTGGATGGCTTCGATCCGGACCAGGGAGCTTCACTGGGCGAGGCCACGCGGCAGCTCGTAGAAAGCTTGCAGCAGTCAAATCCGAAGCTGCGAGAAATCGCGAGTGCCGAGAAGGTCTTCGTTAACGGCGCGGACGGACGCAGTGTGGAACTGGAGAATATCTCGCCGCTCAGTTCCTCTACGCAGCCGGTTACGGAGCGGGACTGGCTGGTCACAGTCGAGGAACCGGATGGGCAGATCAGCTATCTGATCTTCATCGCGCCACAGGAGGATTACCGCACGCTGCATCCAGTATTTGTCGACATTCTGCGCAGCTTCCGTCTGACGGAGGGAAGTGCGCAGTAGGAAAGCATTTTCAGGTTGAATGATCCGGCCGGATTCGAGTGGAGCAGTATTCTCCTACCCTGGCCGCAAACAATGCGGCGCGGATGGGGTATCCAAATGCACCCGCTGTAAATCCGCTTAGGAGCGGGCAGGCTGGCCCTTCGCCATGGCGTTCAGGTCGATCTTCTGCCAGTCGCCGCGTTCGATGCCCGCGCGAATCTGTTTCGGCGTCCAACCCTTGCGCGTCATCCGGTAGGCGTAGAAGCCCTCTTTCGCGCAGGTCCCGCATTCCGCGCCGTGGAGTCCTTCAAAGCAACTGCGCAGGCTCCGATGGCCTAATGCCCGATCGCAATGGCAATAGCAGGGCAATTGATACAGCACGCTCGGAATCTTTGCTGCGTCCTGATACACCTTTACCTGCCAGGCAAGCTGAAAATTCGGCCCAGTCAGTTGTTTGCCATGCAGGATGGGAGCAAGGGCAGCTGAGCGTGCCGGGGCTGTTGCGTGAAACGCGGGAATATCGACCGAAGGGTTCGTCCATTGCGCGTGGGCCGCCACGCAGATCAGAGCGATTGCAAATGTCAACCAGAAGCGTACCCGCATCATTCGATAACTCCAAAAGTACTTTCCATTGTACGATGCTGTGGTTTGTACGCGGTATGCAGGATCAGGTCCAAAAGATACTGGAACCTCAATCAGGCAGGGCGAATAAAATAACTTCTTGTCGAGTTCCAGAAACTATGCAAATGCTCAGAAAAATCCAAGTCTTTCCGTGCAGCGTTCCAATTGAGTGACTACGGTAATACACAAGGTAATACATAAAGACGAGAGCCAGATCGCTTCCTGTAGCAACTTCGGCATCTACGCGTGGAATATAAGCCCTGGTGATAACTGCAAGCTGTCACGGAAGGCAATCGATTGAGTCTGTTATTTACATATTTTCGCTCCAACTTAAAGTAAAATCACTTTTATTTCTTATGTTCAACTATGGACCGCTGCCAGATTTATTGGCGCTGACAATTTTGGTGTATGTGTTCTGGTCGATCTTGCGCCGTCGCGCAGGCGACCAACTGCATGCATGGTTGTTGGGTTGGGTCTTGATTCTGGTCCACTTCGCCGTGCAGTTGTTCGGCGGCCTTCAAACATTTGTTTTCGCAGTCTCGGCGATTGCCCTGGAACTGGCCGGCGCGGCCTTCATATATGCAGCCGGAGGCTGCCAGAGCGGGCGGCGGTTTCGAGCGATCGTTTGTACAGGACTGTTGGCCACGATCCTCTACATTGTTTTTGTCTCTCTGGACATTGAATCCTCCAACTACTATTACGCCGTCGTCGCATTGCTTCTGGCCTCGGTTCTGGCGGCGTTGCTCCCCGACGAGCATAGGGTCGTCCGAGCCCGAAATTTCTATGTGTTCTGGGGATTTTTACTTGCCTTGGCCCTGGGTTTGCTGACGCAGCGGGGATGGGAAGGCTATGGTCTGGATTGCATTTTCTGCGCGATCTACCTGATGGCGGGCGTTCGATGCTGGCGCAAGTTTCCGCACAGTACGACAGGGGCCGTGACGGCGGTCTTTGGCTTCGTCGTATGGGCCATGGTATTCCCGCTCTCTGTGTTCCTCCACTGGTTCAGGCCGGGTCTCCGCATTCACGACTCCGTCTGGAACATCCCGAAATATATCGTTGCCATCGGGATATTGCTGACCTTTTTAGAAGAACAAATTTCCCAGACGGAACATCTGGCGCTGCACGATCCACTGACGGGCCTGCCGAATCGACGCTTGCTCGAAGATCGCCTGATCAAGGCCATTGAAAGAGCGGAGCGCAATGAAGCCAGAGTGGCCGTGCTGCTGATTGACCTGGATGGGTTCAAGCAGATCAACGACACCTATGGGCATCACGTTGGGGATGAAGTCCTGCGCGTAGTTGCGACGCGACTTCAGATGCGCGTGCGCAAGGCCGATACCATTGCGCGAGCTGGCGGCGATGAGTTTTTAGTTGTTGTTTCCGACCTGTTGCAGCCGCATGGAGCAGCAGTGTTGGCCAACAAATTGATGGCGGACCTGAATGAACCGATTGTCACGGGGGACGCGCAATTACGCGCCTGCGCCAGCATTGGAGTGGCAATTTATCCCGATGACGCCCAGACAGCAGAGTCGCTGTGCGCCATGGCCGATGCCGCAATGTATGAGCAAAAGCGCAGCCTGAAATAATCGATCGGCATTGGCTTGGCCCGGTCTGAAGAGACCACAAGAGAAAAATTGATCCGGGAAAATTGGTCGGGAAATTACGTCGGCAGTGGCCACAAAAAAAGACGGCACGAACGGTGGTTTGCTCGTGCCGGGAGGCCAGTGACGCAACTTGCAGGGAGGGCACCGAAAATCTGAGGTGCGGCTTCATCCCTTTACAATTACTATGATGCCACAAAAAGCTCCGTTGGCACAGAGAAATATCACAATTTCCATATATTTTTTTACCCAACAATCCATAATTTCATAGAAATAGGTCAGTTCTTCGGGAGGTCTGGTTTCTATTGTGTTGATTTTTAAAGGATTATAGTTATTTGAGAACTTTATGGCATACTCAATACGAAGAGGCCCTTCGAGTACCAGAAGGGCATTTTAGGAGGGTTGAAAATATGGAAACCCACAGCCGGAACGTAGGTGTAGACGCGGAATCCGAGGCAACATACGAATCTGTTCCAGCCAGAGGGCGGCGCTGGTCGACGGCATTTCTTATGGTCGGGTCGGCATTGTTAGGGGCCACGGCGGTCGCATTCTGGAATCGCCGGACAATTGCCAACCTGCGCACTCAGTTTCCACCCGATCTGGAGTACACGCTGACTCCGAACCCGCCGAACGAGGAAGAGATATTTTGAAATCCTCCGTGAACTTTTCAACAACGCAAGGCAGTTTTTCAACAGCGGGTCACCTTGCATTGGCCAGGGAATCCATGTACTCTCAGATTGGGCGTTAAGGATTCCGCAAGGCCCCATCTAAAGCAGATCGAGCAGAGCAGGATAGTCTGAGAAGGCAACTTGTTCTACTGCCATCCGTGAAATAGCCATCCTTTTGAGATAGCGTAGATGATTTTTATTCTTCCCTGAACAGGGGAGGTGCGACGGCAGACGTCGTTCGTACAGTTTTCGTTAGAAGGTTTCGTTGTTGTTGGTACAAGTGCAAGACGAACCGTAGCGCATCAGTAAAGTCGCCAGCAACAAAAGATTCACTGCATGTTGACACAGATGCCGCGCACTTGATACTCTGGTTTGGTCGCGCAAAAAACGGAAAGCAACGCTGAAAGCGGTCTTTCTTGAGTTTAGGAAGCGCGCAAAGTTCGAGGACCTGCTGGAATTTTCCAGCAGCTCGATCCCAAAAGAAATCGCCTAGGCGAAGCTTCTTAAGGATCTTTGACAATTGGTTGAATATGCCAGTCGTGAGATGACGATGAAGTTGTGGTTTAGTCATTCTCACTAGTTATAAACTTCGCGGCCTTTCGAGCGCCGCGAAGTGAGCATCTTGCTCTTCGACCTCCGTCGAACCAAGATGCATCAGGTTTCAAACGAGAGTTTGATCCTGGCTCAGAATCAACGCTGGCGGCGTGCCTAACACATGCAAGTCGAACGAGAAAGTGGAGCAATCCATGAGTAAAGTGGCGCACGGGTGAGTAACACGTGACTAACCTACCTTTTAGTGGGGGATAACCTAGGGAAACCTGGGCTAATACCGCATAATACCTACGGGTCAAAGCAGCAATGCGCTGAAAGAGGGGGTCGCGGCCGATTAGCTAGTTGGCGGGGTAATGGCCCACCAAGGCAGTGATCGGTATCCGGCCTGAGAGGGCGCACGGACACACTGGAACTGAAACACGGTCCAGACTCCTACGGGAGGCAGCAGTGGGGAATTTTGCGCAATGGGGGAAACCCTGACGCAGCAACGCCGCGTGGAGGATGAAGTCCCTTGGGACGTAAACTCCTTTCGATCGGGACGATAATGACGGTACCGGAAGAAGAAGCCCCGGCTAACTTCGTGCCAGCAGCCGCGGTAATACGATGGGGGCAA
>DAHUZH010000155.1 GCA_027306695.1 Acidobacteriaceae bacterium | reverse complement strand
GGAGCGAGCAGATTGCTCCCCGTCACGTTGCCCGATCCATCCGTTGTGGCGACCAGCGAGCCTTCATGGTCCAGCAGCCGGTAGACCGGCACTGCCGTCTGGCTGCCAGCCACTTCTCCCAGCAGATTATTGCCCGCCCAGATCAGGTCCGTCCACGCCCCGCTGGTTGCATTGAGCAAGGCGATAGGATGCCCGTTGAAGTAGATGACTTCCGTCGGATTGCTGCCGCCGGTCTTCTCCACCCGCTGCCCCCAGCCCGATAGACGCACTGCTCCCTTATCGAAGCGCCTACTCGAAAATCAAAATCGCAGCGGCGATGGTCGTCGTCCACAGGCCGCGCTTGTCTCCCACTGCGGACTGCGTCACATTCGCCGTGCGCACAATCTGGTTCGAGATGCGATAGAACTCTTTTTTCTCGTCCCAGCTTTTGTCGGGATCGAAATCCATATTCAGCGTGGTGGCGAGCATTTCGGCGGCAAGCTCTTCGGCATAGTCGCCCGCTTGGTCTTCGGTCTCGCCAAAGCTGTGGTGCTCGCTCAGGTATCCATACATGTCGCGGTCGGACGGAATGGCGACGCCGATGCTCGATGCGATCAGGCGATGCGGTTCCCGCGAGGAGTTTTCGGCAACGACGGCGAAGACCACTTCACCGGGATGCAGGTACTTCAGACCTTCTTTGCGTGGGACCATTTTTGCTTGTGGGGGAAAGATCGACGAGACCCGCACTAGATTTTGTGCGGCGATTCCGGCATCGCGAAGCGCCAGCTCGAATGATGTGAGACGTTCTTTATGCTTCCCGACGCCCTTGGTGAAAAACAGGCGTTTGGGGACCATCGTTTTACCCAATTTTTGTTCCTCCGGTTGGTGGGGCGGCACGTTGCCACCCGCTTCAAAATATCACAAATTTGTCGCGTACCCGGCATCTGGCGCAAGGTTTTATCGCATGTTCACAGAACTGGCTGCGTCGAGGTGGGAAGCTCCGGCGTGGCGGCCAGCAGCGCCTGCGTGTATTCCGACTGCGGGTGCTCGCAAATCAGCCGCCAGCCGCCCTGTTCCACCACCCGCCCGCGATGCATCACCAGGATTTCATCCGCCATGTAACGCACCAGCGGCATGGAATGCGTAATGAACAAATATGTCAAATGCAGCTCGCGCTGCAACTCGCGCAGCAGGTGCATGATCTGCGCCGACACGCTGACATCGAGCGCGGAGACCGGCTCGTCCAGCACCACCAGCTCTGGCCGCAGAATCAGCGCCCGCGCAAGATTGATGCGCTGCCGCTGCCCGCCGGAAAATTCATGCGGATAGCGGGCCAGCGCGGAGGCGTCGAGGCCGACCGTCGCCAGCGTTTCCAGAATCTGCGCGCGCCGCGCTTCCCGCAAATTGTTTCCACTCGATTGCGCGCCCTCGCGATAAATCGCCAGAGGCTCGCCGACGATCTCCTCCACCCGCATGCGCGGATTGAGCGCCGCGTACGGGTCCTGAAACACAATCTGCATGCGTCGACGCAGCCTGCGCAGTTCATGGTTGGAAGCGGCCCGCAGGTCGTGCCCATCCAGGCGGATCGCGCCCGAGTCCGGCTCGATCAACCGCAGTAAAAGCCGCGCTACCGTACTCTTGCCGGAGCCGGACTCGCCGACGACGCCCAGCGTCTGGCCCCGCTCAATGCGAAAGCTGACGTCATCGACCACGCGCTTCGGCGCGCGGCTGCTGCGTCCCGCATAACTCTTCACAAGATGATCGACTTCCACCAGCGCCATAAAATCAGGGTAGCAGCATGCAGCTTTGTCATCCCGACCGACGTCCGCTGCGGACGTAGTGGAGGGAACTGTGGTTTTCTTCGGCGTTTTGCTGGATTTGTCCGTAAAACAAAAGGCCCCGCATTGCAGCGGGGCCTTTTGTTTTGCGATTTCATTCTTAAATTACCAGCGCACGCCGCCTGTGATGTCCACCAGGCCAAGGTTTGGGGTAGGAAGTTGGTTCGCGGGAGTCATCAGTTTTACGTAGCGTGCCTGTACAAACAAGGTTTCGCGGCGATTGGGGTAAAGGCGAGCATCCATGCCCAGGCCAAAATCGTACATGGGCTGGTTGCTGGAATATGAGGAACCTGTGATCTTTCCATTACAGAAGTTGGTGAAGTTGGCGTAGCCCAGTCCGGAATAAATACTGCAATTCAGCGTTCCAATCGGCTTGCCGAAGCTCGTCCCAACGTGGGAATAACCACCTCCGCCAATGGCGTACGCGCCGTATTTTGCGTTTCGATAAATATGAAACACGGGATTGGCCGAAAATGTCCAAATGGCGTAGGAACCGCTGCTTTGCTGTGCAGTTTGCAGTACAGTTGTAGGCATTTTGTTATGGAAGTAATCAGCTTCCAACAAAAGAGCGAGTTTGCGGTTCAGAGAATAGCCGCCGCCGCCCATTACCGTCCAGCCGGGACTGACGTATTGTCCATTTACGAGGCCAGCCCCAAAGGAACCACCGGCGCCGCCTTCAACAAACAGATGGTCCCGGAAGCTCGTTGCGGGAGCGGCAGTCGCGGGAGCTGCAGTAGTGTGCGCGGGTTGTGGCGCATTGGTGGAGGAACTGGATTGTTGCGCATGCAGCGCGGCAGCGGTGAAAAACATCAGCAGGACCGTAAAAAATGCTGTCTGTTGGCCCACGCGGGTGCGTGGCAGGTTTGTATATAACTTCATCGTTGACGATGTCCTTATTGCATCCCTCAGTGTTGCGATGCGTTTGGAGTTTGGATTTGTTCTTTATCCAGAATACCGTTGATTCTAACCTAATCGGAAGTTATCTGATGGATGCGTGGCTTAAGGAGGAGAGACGTCCGCCGGGCCATTTCGTGAGCGCTTCTTTTCATGCGTGATCATACAGGCCCATCGGATACGTATTCGGATGCGTATAGTGAATCGAACTCCGCATCGCGTTCCCGGCGTTGCTGGCCAGCATGCTGCTATCGAATCAGAACAAAAGACGAACACCCAACTGTGCGGCAAAGGGGATGCCCACAGTTGTTCCCGGCCCGAAAAAATCACCCATCGCTCCTCCCGGCACACGCAGTTGGCCAAGGCTGGTGAGGGGCTGTGATGCAGTGCATGCCGCATTGGCACAGACCGCAGTCACGTTGCCGGACGCAGCGTCCGCCGCCGGCACTGACAGCGCGGCAACGTTCGTCACATAATTCGCGCCCGGATTGTTGCGGTTGAACAGATTGAAAAACTCCACAAAGGGAATCAGCGACCACCCCTGTCGCAGCCGTGTTGGTCGGCTGACGCGCAAATCCGCCTGGATGTACGGCGTCCCGCGAAATTCGTCCAGAGTTGTTGGAACGCCATTCACGGCGATCCGGCCTGCGTCGTTCGCGGTCGTAATGGTAAAAGGCCGCGCCGTCTCCGCCTGCGTCAGGGTAGTCAGAACGACATTGCCGGGCAGCGAAAGTGTCCCCGCAATCGCAATGCGATGACGCACGTCCTCGCCCGATGGCCCATAGTCTCCCGGCGCGAAGGGATGGAGCGGGTCGCAGACGCCGTTCACATAGTCGAAGATTTCGCCCAGCACGCAGCCCCAGGTCTGCGCCTTGGAAAACGTGTAGTTCGCGATCAGGTTGAAGTGTCCCGTCACGTTTCCCTGCACATGCAGCATCAGCGCGTTGTAGCTGGAGCGGTTATCCGAATGGAAGACCGTCACATCTGGGACCACCGCAGCCTGCGCCGGATCGGACACCGCCAGCAGCGGCGTGAACAGGTTGACGCCGCCGGTGTAGGAGTAAGCGCGATAGGAGTGGTTGCCCTCCTCATGGGTGTAATCGGCGCTGGCCGCCCAACCGTTGCCGAACGAGTGCTCCAGTCCCGCGGAAGCCTGAATGGCGTAAGGCGTTCGATAGCCCGGATCGATCAGGTTGGCATGGCCGCCCGAAGCGGAACCCGGCACGCAGCCGTTGTTCGGAAGTTTCTGCACCGGATCGATGCACGGCGCCGAGGCCGCATTCACCGCCTGGAAAGCCGTCGCCCAGCCATTCTGCGCCAGGTCTTCATAGAAGAGTCCGAAGCCCGTGCGCAGCACCGTCGTCTTGTTTCGCCCCAGCGCAATGGCCAGTCCGATTCTGGGCGCAATCTGTTCTCGATCGTCCCGTGGCACGCCGGTCACAAGCGGAATATTCAGCGCCTGCAGCGTGCGATAGCCGGGGTTGTCAAGCTGGCTTCTGCCAGCGGCTGTAAACAGTCCAAACGTCGTCGAGTAGCGCAGCCCATAATTCAAAACCACGCGCGGCCTTGCCCGCCACGAGTCCTGAGCGTAAAGCGCCAGCCGCTGTACGTTCTGCGCAAAGCCGCCGCCGAGATTGGTCGTCCTTGCTCCCGCCGCCCGGTCGGCTGTGAACTGCGCCGGATTGGTCAGGTAATAGACCGGGTCTTGCGGGAACTGATACAGCGTTTCGTTGTTCGAGGGGAAGGCGCCATCGAGGACCGGCTCGTGCATGAAGTTCACCCCGAACGCAATCGTATGGTCGGTCCGCGTATTGGTGACGTCATAGCGCCACTGATATTTCTCCTGGTTCCGCTCGGAAGGGAAAAACGTGATTGGAGTGGCGAACTGGTTGTCTCCGAAAGTCTCAAAGCCGGAGACCGTCACGGAAGTGGAACTGAAAGGGAACGCCAGCGCAAAACCGAGATTGGAGTTGCGCACCTGCGTCAGATGCAGCCCGCCCGCGCTGAAGACGAAATTCGCCAGCCATGAACTGCTGAACTGATACTGGTTCGAGAGCACGAGGTTCATATAGTTGTTATGGGTCAGCAGCCCGGTCGAAGGCAACGTGCCTTGCTGCACCAGATTGTTATGCGTTGTGTAATTGTCGATCGCGCTGCGCAGCACCCAGTTGGAGCGCGCTGACTGTGCCCAGTCCAGCCGCGCCAACCCAAGATAATCGCGGAAAGGAATCGGCACATTCGGCGGGACCTGTATCTCGCTGACGTCGGGAATCAAACCTTCGGAGGCCAGCGTACTCAGCGCGTCGAACTGCGTCGTGCTGGCCGGACTGTAGGCGATGCTCGCGTTCTCATGCACCTGCTCGTAGGAAGCGAAAAACCACAGGCGGTCCTTCTTTATCGGGCCGCCGAGCGTGGCGATGTAGTTCTGCCGGGAGAAGGGCTGCTTAGGATTCGGCGCCGGATTTTCAATCGGGAAGCGCGCATTCAGCGCCGCCGCGCGTTCATAGACAGCGGCATCGCCGTGCCAGTCGTTGGTGCCGCTCTTGGTCACGATGACGATCGACCCCGCCGTCGTTCCGCCCGTGTTGGCGTCTTCCTGCGCCGTGCGCACGGAAAACTCCCGGATCGCGTCCGGCGAATAGTTCTGCAGAAATCCGCCGATGTAGTCGTCCGAATTGTCGCCGCCATCGACGGACAGCTCGTTGTTCAACCCCGAACTGCCTCCGGTGGAGACGGCGGTGATGCGCGCCTTCGTCGGGTCCGACGGCTCGACTGGCTCCGTCCCCGGCGCGAGATAGGCGATGTTCGCGAAGCTCCGCTCCGCGAGCGGCAGCGTCTCAAGGTCCCGGCTGGTGATGACGCTCTGATGGACCGCGCTGCTTGTGTTCAACGGCTGGGACGTGATGGAAGAGTTCTGCGCCACTACGCCGACCGTCTGCTGCACCGCCGAAGGCTCCAGCTTGACTGTAATCTCGCGCAAGGCCCCGATGCGGACCGGAAGCTCAGTGGTTGCCGTCGCGAAACCCACAGCATCAATCCGCAGGCTGTAATTTCCCGGCGCCAACCCATCGATCCGAAACTCACCACGCGAGTCGCAGGCCGCGTTGCGCGCGATGGAAGATGCCTGCAACGTGGCCTTCACCGACGAGCAGACGACACGCGCTCCGGTCGCGTCCCTCACCACCCCGCGCAGAGAGCCGCCGGTACTCTGCCCGTGCAGCGGAGAATGGAACGGAAGCGCTGCCACAAGAGCAAAGGCCGCGATTCGTATCTTTGCGTATCGATGCACTGGGAACAGTAGAAAGGGAAGTCGATATCTACTACCAGCGATAGTAGTCAGCGTAGGGGGTTACTTTGTGTACGCCATGGGAGCAGCTTCGTATCTGAAAAGGAGTGGTTCTATTGACATCCTGCATAAAAATGGCCATTGTCATCCTGAACGGAGGTCGGTCGCCGCGGCGACGCGACCGAAGTGAAGGACCTCGCGTTGCAAAAGAAAAGCCCCGCATTTCTGCGGGGCTTTTCCTTTTTGTTTTTGCGCCGAAGGCGCAGTTTGCCGAGTGCGTAGCTCAGTACATGCCGTCCATGCCGCCGCCGTGACCGCCGCCAGCCGGAGCAGATTCTTTCTTCTCCGGGATGTCGGCCACCATGGCTTCGGTCGTCAGCATAAGGCCCGCAATCGAGGCCGCATTTTGCAGCGCGGTGCGAGTGACCTTGGTCGGATCGATGACGCCGGCCTTCACCAGGTCCTCGAACTTGTTGGTTGCCGCGTTATAGCCGTAATGCGGGTCCTTGTTTTCGAGCACCTTGCCGATGACCACAGCACCCTCTTCGCCAGCGTTGCCGACGATCAAGCGCAGCGGCTCTTCAATCGCCCGACGAATGATTTGCGCGCCGATTTTCTCGTCGCCTTCGAGGGTCTTGATCAGGTCCTCGACTTCCTTCGCGCTGCGGACCAGTGCCACACCACCGCCGGGGACGATGCCTTCCTCGACTGCGGCGCGGGTTGCGTGCATCGCGTCTTCCACGCGCGCCTTCTTTTCCTTCATCTCGGTTTCGGTCGCTGCACCCACCTTGATGACGGCGACGCCGCCGACCAGCTTGGCCAACCGCTCCTGCAACTTCTCGCGGTCGTAGTCGCTGGTGGTCTTATCGATCTGGTTGCGGATTTCCTTCACGCGGCCCTGAATGTCCTCCGCCTTGCCAGCTCCATCGACGATGGTGGTGTTGTCCTTGTCG
>DAHUZH010000154.1 GCA_027306695.1 Acidobacteriaceae bacterium | reverse complement strand
TGCCGTTTGAGTCCAGGGTTGACCTCAATCACAATTCGACCGCTATCACCCTTCGCCATGGCCAAACCTTTAATGTTATATATGTTATGTTACATAGCGCACATAACATATATAACACGTTGCGATGGGCCAACGGGGAGAAATACTCCTCGCCGTGGATTACGATGAGCGGAGCAGACGATTACACGTTCTAATCCTGCCCGCTCCTTACATCAGCAACTTCGGCTCCGTCGGCGGATTGCGGTGCGGCAGAATTTTGCGGCGGTCGAGCTCCTTGCGCACCAGCGTCAACCCATCGGCACAGGCGTCGAAGGTCTCCGCCAGGCGCGCAAACAACGGCGCTTCCTGTTCAAACTCGAAGACATTGAATTGAGAGACGATGTAGTAGCTTTCTTTGCCCGCGCGTTGCAGCGCCTGCAGGCTCTCCTGCGGATTGCGGTGTTGCCATTGGGCGAACTTTGGAAACATGCCCGCAAAGAAAAGGCTGAAGTCGCCGATATGCTTGCGGACCTCGCGTTCGCGCGGGAATGAGTATGCCTCGCCATAGACCGGGTCGGAGGCGACCAGCATTTCGCTGACCTCGCGCAGCGGACGGCCACGCCGGTCGCGGATGCGATACAGTTGCTCGGTCTCCGCAAAATCCGTAAGAATACCGGCCACGTAGTTGGCGACCTCGGCATCGTCCAGTTCGGAAGTCTGGCTGTAGCAATCGTAAACAATTTCCTCAAACAGCTTGCGTAGAGGGTTCTCCTGAGTCATTCCATTTTGTTGCATGGCATAGCTCCTGTTCTCTGCGGTTTTTGTCGCATCTTAACAAGCCTGTTTTCGTCGCAACTTGAGTGCGATGAGAAAAATTATGTCGATTTCACCAATTTCCGCCACATTGATTTCACAAATTTAATAGGTACTGTACGAAATTCCTTTGCACGATGCATAGAAAAATCGTCGATTGCGCTGCATTTTGTTAGCACTCTGCGTGCTCAACTGCGAAGACGAGAGATTCATCGCGGTTTCCGATGTACCTATACGAATCTGCATCTCTTTCCGTAGAGTGAAGATTGAAGGAGAAACCCTCCCCTATGGCACGTTCCCCGCGCTCCTCGAAGACTTCCAAAACGAAGGCAGCCTCATCCCGTGCTGGCCGCAGCACCAGCCAATCCTCGACAGCCGATCAGCCGCTCTTCGGCCAGCCGCAGCCGTCGCCCGACCCGACGCAGTTCGTAGTTCCACACCCGTCGGACAACAGTAAATATGCCGAGGTCAACAAGCGGCTGTTGCAGCCATTTCCTACTCCCAGAGGAGCGGAGGTAGAGCCGGTGTTGTCATTGGCGGACGCGCTGGGCGATGGCGGCGCGGCGCAAACCGGCAGCATTGCCGCCGCAGGCCAGATCGTTTTCCATTGCGTGGGAGATACGGGCAGCGTGCGCGGGCCAGCCAGCCAGTCGCTGGTCGCAGACAAGATGGTCGCGGATTTCAATGAGGCCGATCCGGCCAGCGTGCCTGCATTTTTCTATCACCTGGGCGATGTCGTCTACAGCTTCGGCGAAGCACGCTATTACTACGACCAGTTTTACGAGCCTTACCGCAACTACCCCGCGCCGATCTTCGCGATTCCCGGAAATCATGACGGCCTGGTTTTCAATGGCGACCGAGACCAGACGCTCGAAGCCTATCTGCGCAACTTCTGCGCGATCCAGCCCTTGCACACGCCGGAAGCGGGCGCGCTGATGCGCACCGCGATGACCGCGCCTGGCGTCTACTACACGATGGAAGCTCCGTTTGTGCGCATCCTTGGCGTCTACAGCAATGTGCTGGAGGACCCCGGCGTCATTTCGAGTGAAGGCGATCCCTCTTCGCCCGTCAGCGATGTGCAACTTCAGTTTTTAACTGCTGGACTCAAGCGCGCCAAGGCTGACCTGGCTGCCGGCACATTTACCGGAGCGGTGATGATCGCGGTGCATCATCCGCCGTTCACCTATGGCGGGCCGCACTCCGGCAGTCCACGCATGCTGGCCGATCTCGACCATGTGGCAAAAGCTGCGGGCTTCTGGCCGCACGCGGTCCTCTCCGGGCACGCGCACAACTATCAACGGTTCACGCGCACCGTGGGCAATATGCAGATTCCGTACATCGTGGTAGGCAACGGAGGCCACGACGTGACGCGGCTCGGCTATGATCGCTGGGGCGCGATTCGCACGCCCTCCCAAGTGACCCCAACGCTGAAATTTGAAAATTACGACGACCGGCACTATGGCTACTTGCGCATCACCGTAAACGCGAAACTGCTGCGCATCGAATTCCATCCCGCCGAGGATGGAAGCACCGAGAAGACCCCGGATGACCGCGTGGTTGTCGATCTAAGCACGCGCAGATTGGTTGCGGTGTAGGGGGGCGATAAAACAGCCTATCATTCTGTGCACAGCGAAGAATGACTCTGCTTCTCGGCGCTCGATATGGGTTGGAGAAAAACTACCGCCCCACGCCCACAGTTTCCTGCTTGCTCGCGCCCAATTCGGCCAGCCGCTTGGCCAAAATCTTTTCCAGATTTTCCAACGCCGCGCTGAATCCTTCGATGCCTTCCTTCAACTTGTCATGCGCCATGCGGTCGGCGGCATGCATCTTGTCGAAGGTCTGCTTATCGACAGCGATCTTTTCGATCTGCATGCCCTTCGCCTTGGTCGCATCGAGCTTGCGCGGAAGCTCTTCCTTGGTCGCTTCCAGCTCCTCGATCAGCTTGGGCGAAATAGTCAGCAGGTCGCATCCCGCGAGTTGTTGAATTTCTCCGATGTTGCGGAAACTCGCGCCCATCACCACCGTTTTGTAGCCGAATTTCTTGAAGTAGTTGTAAATCTTGGTCACCGACTGTACACCGGGATCGTCCGCGCCCTGGTAGTCCTTGCCCGTGTCTTTTTTGTACCAGTCCAGAATGCGGCCAACAAACGGCGAAATCAGCGTGGCGCCCGCATCCGCCGAAGCCACGGCCTGGTGGATGCCGAACAGCAGCGTCATATTGCAGTGGATACCTTCCTTTTCCAGGACCTCTGCCGCGCGAATCCCTTCCCAGGTGGAGGCCAGCTTGATGAGCACGCGCTCACGAGAAACGCCGCCCTGCTCATACTGCTCGATGATCTCCCGCCCCTGCTGGATCGAGGCCTCCGTGTCGTACGACAGACGCGCGTCGACTTCGGTCGATACGCGCCCGGGAATGATCTTCAAAATGCGCTTGCCAAACTCCACTGCCAGATGTTTGAACGCAAGGTTCGCAACGTCCTTATCGCTGGCATTGCTGCCCAGCTTCTTTTTTGCCGCCAGTAGCACCTCGTCCATAATGGGTTGGTATTGCGGCATCTGCGTCGCTGTCGTAATCAGCGAAGGATTCGTTGTCGCATCCTGTGGCTTTACCTTTTCGATCTCTTGAATTTCACCCGTATCGGACACAATCACGGTCATTGCGCGAAGTTGTTCAAGCTGAGACTTTGCCATGATTTCTCCTGATGTTCTAATGTTCTTCGTATTGGTTGCTTCTTAAGATTTTGACGTCCAAGCACACCATTACGTTAGATGCCTGTGGATGTTCAGCGGCATCCGCCTCACTCCCTAGTTTAGTCTTTTACCACCGGGTTCGCGAGCTTCCCCAGCCCATCGATTTCCACTTCCACCATATCGCCAGGCTGCATCGGCCCTACTCCGGCGGGTGTGCCGGTGGGAATCAAATCGCCTGGAAGCAGCGTCATAGCGGCGGAAATGTGCCGCAAGAGCGTCGCAATATCGAAGATCAAATCTCTCGTCGAGCCATGCTGTTTCACTGCGCCATTCAATCGCGTGGTGACAGTCACGCCCGCATTTAGATCGATCGCATCGGACACGATCGGCCCCACTGGGCAAAAAGTATCGAAGCCCTTGGCGCGCGACCATTGGTCATCGGATTTTTGCAGGTCCCGCGCCGTCACATCGTTCACAATCACGTAACCGCGAATGTAGGGCCGCACATCTTCATCGGCCTTCAGCTTGTGGCAGGTGCGCGCGATCACCACGCCCAGCTCGCCCTCAAAGTCCACACGCTGCGAAATCGCCGGAATGCGGATTGCCGCGCCCGGCGCGAGGATGGCCGAGGGGGCCTTCAAAAACAGCAGCGGCTCCTTTGGCACATCGTTGCCCATTTCCGCCGCGTGGTCGCGATAATTGCGGCCAATGCAGACGATCTTCGACGGCATCACCGGCGCAAGCAGCGTCAGGCCCGAAAACGGTCGCGCCGGAAATTTCTTGTCCAGGCGCACTACGGTCCAGTCTTCCGGCGGAGCGGCAATCACCCGCTCCATCCACAACTCGCCATTGCGCTGGCCCAGCTCGCCATACTGCGGGCCATCTTCGGTTTGAAAGCGGCAATACTGCACAGTGTTTCTCCTTAAAAGTCGTGATCATTCTATTTTATGGCAGGCCAGTTTGGGTTGCCGCAGAGGAATTCTCTACCGCTACGGATCCATCGGATTTATAGCGGTCATCCGCTGTGGCAGCCGCTTATTCTTAACCACCGCAAAGAAGTAAACCGGGTAGCTAAGCGCGATCATCACCAGAGTAAAAAATGCGTCTTTTGGATCGGCAACCACCGATAACACGAGAAAAGTGGCGGAGGCCAGCAAAACGCCCGCGTTCGTCCATGGATACCCCCACATTTTGAATGGCCGTGAAAGCTCCGGTTCTCGCACTCTCAAGACAAACAGTGCCGTGAACCCCGATAAATAAACAGCCACAAACAGGAACGAGGCGATCGCGACGAGAGTTTCAAAGCTGCCGCTGAAAACAAGCGCCACGACCGTCGCTGTACAAAGCAACAACGGTGCCGTGGGAGTGCCACCCTTATTGATAGACGTCATCCAGCGCGGCATCAAGCCATCGCGCGCCATGCCGAAAAGGATCCTTGGCGAGATCATGAGGGAGGCATTGATGGTGCTGATTGCCGCGACCAGCGACACGATGAGAATGACGTCCCTGCCACGGCCGCCGATGATCGTCCTGGCCGCATCGGAGACAGGCATTTGCGAAGCCGCCAGACGGTGCATCGGCAGTACGTGGAGCAAAGCTGCGTTCACCAGCAGGAAAATAACGGCACAGGCCAGGACGCCGCCAATCGAGGAGCGGGGCAAGTTTCTCGCAGGATTTTCGTCTTCCTCAGCGAAGTAGATAGCCGCATACCAACCGTCGTATGTGACCACGACAGCCTGTAAAGCGAGTACGACCGCCAGCAGCAAACCTCTCTTCTGCAGGGTCAGCATACCCATTGGCACAGAAGCACTGGTTCGAGCCGCACTCGGGGCCACCATGAAACACGCCACAACAAATGCGATCAAGGCCAGGGCCTTCGCCAAGCTGGTAATCTCCTGTGTCCGGCTGCCCGTTCGCAGTCCGACCCAATTCAGCAGCATGAGCAGGCACGAACATGCGACAGCTACCAGCTTGACGTGTCCGTGCAATGCGGGTTGAAGCTCGGCGGCGAACTCGCCAAATGCAACTGCCAGGTATGCGATCGCGATCGACTGCATAATCCAGTCGCAGCACCCGACTACAAATCCACCGTACCCGCCAAACGCACGGCGAGA
Organism: Acidobacteriaceae bacterium; assembly: GCA_027306695.1. Lineage (GTDB taxonomy): Bacteria > Acidobacteriota > Terriglobia > Terriglobales > Acidobacteriaceae > JAKAAZ01. The sequence continues at coordinate 1,396 of DAHUZH010000154.1, read as the reverse complement.
ATAGACATACCATCCCCCGACCTGGGGAAGCATGGTTCCCAGTTCCGTCACCGCCAGCGTGCAGAAAAAGGCATACACCCCCCCCACCGCCCAGACAGCAATAATGAGCCTGGAATTTTCCAGGTGGGCGGCAATTTCGCCGGGTGTGCGCAAGATGCCAGAGCCAATTGTTTCGCCGACGATGACAGCAATCCCGAAGCCCACGCCGAGGATGCGCAGGAGGTGTCCTTTAAGTCGTGCGGGTGAGTGTGCAGAACCAGGTGTGGACTCAGGCATGAGTTCCTCGGAAAACCTGTTCAGATGGAAGAATGAGCCACGTTAGCATGAGGCGCAGAGCAGGTCAATGCCAAGCAGGCTTCCTGTCGTTAGCAGATGATATGTCCGGGTGAGGTAGCCAGTGAAGTGTCCGCATAGCGGGCGGCGAGGATGGTTCCATGCAGAGAAGCGTGGAGAGCTATCCGAAGGCCGCTGTGGAGCGGGCGATGAAGGTACAGGAAGTGATCTTGCGTGCGTCGCCGGACCAGAATCACTCGTTATTCGTGCCGGATCGCCGTGATTGGTTCAATCCAGGCTGCTCGAATCGCAGGAATCAGCGACGCGGTACTGGCCACGGTTCCCAGCGCCAGCACAGAAATTATCATGACCCACGGATCGCGCGCGGAAGTCCCATACAAGAAGCTAGCCAGCGCTCGCGAAGCCAGCATTGCCGCCACCAGCCCGGCAACCAACCCGCCAGCCGCAACCCAGGCGTTTTCGCGAAAGACCAGGCCCACCACCTGCGCCCGCTGCGCGCCCAGCGCCATGCGGATGCCGATCTCGCTCGTCCGTCGCGCCGTCGCGTAGGCCAGCGTCCCATAAAGCCCGATTGCCGTGATCAACAATGCACACGCGGCAAAGAACACCGAAAGCATCGCCATCATCCGTTGCGAACTGATCGAGGCGTCGAGATCGCTGTTCATGGTGGTCATCACCGGAGCTGGAATATCCGGCGACATCCACGCGACCAGCGCTCGCGCCGCAGCCGCCAGCGGAGCGGCCGGCCCATCGATCCGCACCACCGCCGTATACGAAGCCTTTTTGTCTTCGCTCTGCGTGATTGGCAGGTAAGCGCCAGCGGGCGCGCCGTCTTTGATGGACGCATACCGGACGTCGCCGACGACAGCGATCACTTCCAGGGGTTTTTTCCCCTGCAACACATGCTGTCCGATCGCATTGTGTCCGGGGAATAGAATCTTTGCCGCGGTCTGGTTCAGAATGATCTTTTGCCCGCCAGCCTTGGTGTCGTTCCATCGGAAGTCGCGTCCAGCCAGCATGGGAATGCGCATCGTCTTGAAATATGCAGGAGCGACAGTGTTCATATAAATCTGGCGTTCGCCATTACTGGATGGCGTTTGAT
>DAHUZH010000153.1 GCA_027306695.1 Acidobacteriaceae bacterium | reverse complement strand
GAGAGTATTTTTCTCTAAGTATTTTGTTTTATTTGGCGTCCCCGACGGGATTTGAACCCGTGTTATCGCCGTGAAAGTGGTCGGCGATCTCGTAACTTATTGAAACTAGACGGCATGGATAGCGCTATAAGACCGTTTTAGGCATCGGTAGAGCGGGTTATAGGACTGTTATTGGACCATGATTTGCGAAGTGTTCTGGAGCCAAAATTATGGAACCGGCACTTCAGACCATCCTCGAATCGCTTCCGGAAAAGCAGTATCGATCCAAACTAGAACCGCACCGCGAACTCATCCGGGAATTGCGGCGCAAGGGCAGGACGTACCGTGACCTGGCCCGCATTTTCCAGGAACGCCTCGGAATGTGCGTTGCGCCCAGCACGATCCATTCCTTCGTAAAAGTTCGCGCCAAACATCACAAGCAAACGCAATTTGAACTACCTCCACTTGCCGGTGGAGGTAGGGGTGACGTACTGAATTCCACGGCAATGGAACACATCGCAGCATTCAAGGCACAGCCCGCACTCAAAGGAGAAAAGCGAATTCCGTTCGAGTTCCACGAGAACGAACCATTGAAGCTGAGTCTCGGAGGTGAATCCAAATGACGATCCAGCAGAAACGTATTGTCTTTACGATGGGCGGCAAAGGCGGGGTTGGCAAGACGGGATTCATGGTCGCCCTCGCCGAATGGTTTGGAGCAAACCAGATTCCGCACACCTTGCTCGATCTCGACACGGAAAACAAGGCGCGCGGTTCGTTGACGCACTATTTTAACGGTTCAGCCGCAAAGGTCAATATCCATACTCCGGCAGGACTGGATGTATTCATCGACCATCTCGAAACTGGCGCTCCAATTATTCTGGCGGACATGGGCGCTGGTTCCGGCCAGATTGCTGCGGACTGGTTCGATGCGATGTATGACGATGTTGCTGCTGGCAGTGCTGTTTTCACTGCGGTCGGCGTCATTACGCCAGACCCTGCCAGCGTCGAAAGCGTGCTTTCCTGGGCAAGCAGATTACAGGAACGCGTCAAGTATCTGGTCATTGAAAATGCTACCAGTCCGCAAGCGGAATTCTCCTACTGGCATTTATCGCAGCAGGCCATTCGATTTCGGGAGACATTTGACCCGATCATCCTCCACATGGATTTTCGCTTGGCGGAGTTGGAAAATCCAGCCCGCCAGTATGGTATCAAATTGAGTCAGATTGCCGAACGCAAGGTGACAGTCGATGAGTTGCGACGTGCTTCGCTTGTCATTCGCGCGCAGAGCTATCGCCGGAAGCTCTTCGCCGAATTCGATCAGGCGAAAGCGGTGTTGTTGCCATGAGCACTGGGCCATTGTTCGATCAAATTCCAAACGAACCAGGCGAGCCTACGCTGTTCGATAGGCTCGCTCGGCTTGTTCCAACGGAACGGCGGGCGGAATACTATCGTGTACTTGCACATACGCGGACACTCAGTCCCGATGATGAGATGCTCCGCATCCTGGAAGCAATGGGGGTAATGGCATTGCTCACGCAGGAAACTCCGCAGCAGATTGCTGCGGAGCGTGTGCTATTCAAGGAATTGCTGGAAGCAACCTTGAGCAAAATTGAGAACGCACGGATTAGCACCCAAGGTTATATCACCTCATTGGAAAAACGAGTGTCCAATCTACCTTCGGAACTGCAAGCGGGTCTTGACCCCGGCAGGATTGCAAAACTGCTTGGCGAAAGCCTGCACCAAAACTTTATCCAGATTGGACTTCCAAACACGACTCGCGCCTTGCACGCAACAGTGGATGAGTTGATCCAGGTTCAAAAGGGTCTATCCGACGCTCTCCATCGCATCGCCCATCCCAATGACGGGATCATCGTACAGATGAGGCAAGTAAACGACGCTCTGAGTCATGCCTTGGAAACCCGTGCCCGAAAGATCGATGCGCTGCTCTTTCACTTAACCCGTCATCTCGTGCGTGTCTGGATGCCGATTGTTGCCACGGCTGCTTTTACACTCGGATGTATCGTCGGCATTACCGTTGAGAGCAAACACTCAACTCCACCTGCAACGCAGATAATGGTACAGCCACAGACTCCGGCCATGCCTCCTTCCTCTCCGCCTCCGTCAAAGGCGCGCAAGGCGCATAAACAGCATAAAAGCAGGAAGACATTCGGCTTGAATTGTTATCCCAATGGACGTACACTTGTAACAGTACGCCAAGACGGAGAAAACGCCATGCCTCGAACTTCAACTTTAGAGAATCCAGAGAAGCGCCGTATTCGCGGCTCACGTCTTGGTTTTCGTGTGGATGCCCAGACAAAGAAACTGGTAGAAAGGGCCGCTGCGCTGGAGCGTCGAAGCCTTACAGATTTTTGTTTGACCGTACTGACTCAGGCTACGCAGGCCACAATTACCCGGCACGAAAGCATCGTGCTTTCAGAGCGCGATCGCGAAGTGTTTTTTGACGCTCTGGTTCATTCTCCAAAGCCGAATGCGCGTCTCCGGCAAGCATTTCGATCTGCACAAGAGCGAATCGTCTCCTGATGGCGTCGGCGGAAGAATCTCTGTATCGGCTCGATCTGCTCGGCAAGCAGCACGACCGGGCGGAGTTCACCTGCGGAATAGAGAGCCTCGACTCCTATTTGAAAACCCAGGCGACGCAGGACATGCGGCGGAAAGCAAATGCCGTATTCGTCCTGGTTCCAAAGAACGCCGCAAGCGAGATTGCCGGTTACTTTACGCTCTGCGCATACGGTCTCTCTCCCGGAGCCATTCCTGAAGCGGCGCAAAAATACCTCCCTCGCTACCCGGTGGTCAGTGCGACCTTGATTGGTCGCCTTGCGGTCAGCAAGCACTTACAGGGGCAGAGGCTCGGCTCTATGCTTCTGGCACAAGCGCTTCGGAAAGCCTATGAGAATGCCTCGGTCGTCGGTTCCTCAATGGTTGTCGTCGATGCGATTGACGATAGGGCGGTACGCTTTTATCAGGCTCATGGATTTATAAAACTGCCGGAATCCATGCGGTTGATCTTACCCATGCGGACGATTGCAGAGCTTGCGTCCGCTTCCAAATGACCTACCGGACAGAACTCGGTTGAAATTCAGACGGGGACCGTACAGAGTTCAATCATGATTGCGATGAGCTCGAATGCTGTCCGACTTGATTTGAGAATTGTCCGAAGTTTGTTCGGCATCATGACGTGGTCTCTTCCCACCTAAGCCGACAGGCTTAGGGATGGTGTCTCGGTCGCAACTCACCGCCGGAAGCGCCGCCGACGCCCGCCACCGCCCCGGCGCTGCGTGCTTTGCTGCCGGACCTGACCCGCACTGCCGCGCGGATCGCCGCCGCTGCCGTGGTCGGCCCCGTGGCCCTGGTCATGTGGAACATGAGAAAAAGACATTTTTCTCATCGCTGCAAAACAGCCGCAGCGGAGCCGTCAGTCAAGGCCGTGCGCAGCACGCCGCGCCAGCGGTCGAAGCGCAGCGAAGAGCCTTTACGGACGGCGCAGCGGAGGCTACACGCGCGTAAGCGCGCCAGGAGCCTCATCGCGCCTCGTTCCTTTCCTTTCAACACGTTGACGCCGCAGCAACTTCGCGTTACCGCGCGGTAACCGTGAACAGCCCCTTTTTCTTTTAGCTGCCTGATTCCATACACGTTGACGCGCGTAAACACGTAAACCCCAGTGTTTATGCGGTTGCGACGCTGTATGGCGCTGATGGCATTCACGTTCCCGCAGAATTACCGCACGGTAACCCTGCAGCAACCCGCCGGGGGTGACGTGTCCCTACTCCATCCGCCGCTTTAGCGGCGCGCTCTTGGGATGCTCGCCGGGACACGGAACTTAGGGCCGGGACAGACGGCAAGGCCGCCCCGAAGAGCGGCCTGCGGGTGGGATGACCATCGGCTCATGGGTAGCAAGCCGATGGCGGCCTGGGACCGGCTGGCAGCTCTGCTCTGGAACTCTGCGCCGATTCATCCGGGACGGCTTTGACCAGGAAGGTAAATCCAGCTAACATCGGCTCGCCTTGCTGATCCTTGCGTGGACTCCACTTCACGTCAGCGAAGCGCAGCGTGAGGAGCATTCCTCGCAGCTTAAAGCGCCGGTCGGTGCTGTACTCCGGGTACTTGAGACATTCCCCGCGAAGCTGGGACGCACGCATCCTGCCCCGATTCCACCAGTCCGTGCTCAGCTCGTTCTTGGTGTCTGAGGCCAGCAGATTGCCACTCGTGCGAGTTGTCCTTTTCACCGCGAACAGCGCGCACTGGAAATCCCCGGAGAAGTTCATCTCCGATTCGTTTTCATAGTTCCCGTTATGGCATTCCAGCTTGTAGGCCGGAACGCCGTCGCTGTCTTTGATGAAGGCTGCGAAGGAAGTATCCGCGTTGTTCTGTCCTGGATTGATGAAAACCTTCTTTTCTTCCAGAGGTCGGATGGTCGGCCATTTACCTACCTGGGCAAACAGGCTCGCCGCAGACACCAGAACAAGAGCAAGGGAACCGATTTTAAGTGTCGTCTTCATCACGGCACCTGCACAGTCCCCGCCGGGCAGCCGACGGCGCTGGGAGCCGTAATCGTTACGGCAGTGGTTCCAAAGTCCTGTGGCGCTCCCGGTAACTCCAGAATCAGCTTTCCGGGATTCAACTGCATCAGGTCTGTTTGAACATTTGAGTTTGCGGGGAAACCCGGTGGCGGCGCTCCGCCCATCACGTCAACAATCCCGGTGAACGAATAATTGACGTTCGGGAAGACCCCGCTGATCTGATTGAGATACGGTCGTAAGAATGCCTTACTCGGCCCCCATTGGCTCGGAATGACAGCAGCTCCATTCGCAGTCACCGGGAAGTTGCCAACACTCGGCCCGGAGAATCCACCCGGATGCCCAATGGTTGCTGAGTTGCCCTGGAGAACCCTTGCCGATCCACTGCATTTCACGGTCCCGTTATTTGGGGCGCTGCCGATCGTGGCGCCACCGACGCCGGGAGTGCCGTCGAATCCGGCTGGTAATGGAAGAAAATTGAGATAAAAATACGGGTCGCATGAACCGTATAATGTGTTGCAGCCCCCATTTTCACTAGGCGGTGGTGGAGGGGCGCAACCAACTGATCCTCCAATAACGTCGCCCGTGCTGGGATCGATAATCGTTGAATTACTGCATTCATAAAGTCCACTCCGATCAATGAATATCAGCGGCTGGTTATTGACATAGGCATATCTATTCAGGCTCTGCGGGTTGGCGAGATCGTAGCTGCCGAGGTACGGATCGGGCCGCAGCCAGCGGCTTTGCTCCGTCGACAGGTTGCGGAACCAGGCATGGTCGCTCGAATTCTCCGTGTCCTGCTCCAGGCCAGTAAACTGAAACGAATCGTTGGTCGTCGATGACACCATCTGCCCAAAGGGCAGAAACACGTTCGACCCGGTCACATTGCCGCTGTTGTCCGTCTCCACCGCCAGCGATCCTTCGTGATCGAGCAGCCGGTACTCCGGCGTCGCCGTCTGCGTCCCCGCCACCTCCGCGATCATCGCCCCATTGCCCCAGATCATGTCCGTCCATGCTCCTAGCGCCAGCTTATGCCGCAAACCTGCCCCACTCAAGCCTAAAGACGGCTTGAATGGGCCGCCCGCCTATTGTTTGAACAATTCCCACCAATGGATGGGTCGTACAAAATATAAAAGGCGACCGCGTATTGTCTCAACGTTTAAATGACCACAGGTATTCTTAGTGACCATACCGTTCTTTAAAATCTCATCGACTGAGTAGGCTGCTTGCGGACCACCAAGAACTTGTTCCCCGCAAGCCACCTGAAACATCGGGGTTACGCGAAACATTCTTTCTCCAAAGCTCTCAAATCTTATTTCCCCATCCCGATTTGTCGTTAGGTCAAGGGATTGTCTGGATGTTTCACTAGGAAAAAGCACGATCATGCGATTATTAGAGATTGGCTTGCCAGTTTTTCCATTTAATAGTTGCACTACTACTACCTGGGCCGTTAACTTCGGACTGAAGATGCAAAATAATAGGAAGGTAAAAGCGAGACAACCTTTTCCAAATAGCTTCTGACCAATCTGTTCTCCAGATTTATTTTCCATAGTGACTTCACCTGTTTTAGCAAGGCTTTCGAGAATTATGGCCCAATACATCGATTATGAAATGGAGTAAAGCCCCAATTGGATTGTCTGCCCAAGCCGAGTCGAGGTGGGCAGTGAAGGATACCGAATATGGTCCACCAATGTTTTGATTATTGAATGGCAGAACGTTTGGATCATCGCCAGATGGTCCACCGACAATATGCAGGCTAGTACCATATCCTGTTATGAAGCCAAAGAATCCTGGAGGAGCGTACCGTCCAGGTTGAACAGCGTTGAACTGGGCTGCTGTCAAGCCACTTAGCTGGATATTCACATTTATCTGCCCTCCAGGTTGGAGACCTTCGGAGGTAGCATTCGACAATTGCGCGTTCGTGCCAAACTGGTTATTGACGGTGTTCAGAACGGTCTGTGTGCATGTACTTGGTTGGGTGCTGTTATTTGGGGCGATACCAAATGCACTAGCGGCGAACCTCGTCGTACATGGACCCTCCCGCATCATAGCGATAGCCTACGAATAGGCCGTATGTTCGTAAGCGTCCTGAGTTCCCCTCTGGCATAAGTCAAGGTGCGAGGCTGACTATGGCGTCATGGGTGACGCAGGGGAAGAGGCAGTTGGGCGTCGCGTTCGCCGGTGGCGAACGGTATCGGAGAAGCGGCGGATTGCGGAGCTGACGTTCGAGCCCGGTGCGAGTGTTGCATTGGTGGCGCGGGCTCACGACGTGAACGCGAACCAGGTGTTCAAGTGGCGTCGTGCGCTGAAGAAAGGTGAACTGGTCGAACCCGCGACGGCATCGACGGCGTTGCTTCCAGTCAGGTTATCTGCTCCCTGTGAGCCAGTCATGGAGACACGAGAGATTGATGCGAAGGAGCAGGCGCCAGGCGGTGGCGCGATTCACATCGAGTTTCCTGGACGAGCGATGATCAGCGTGGAGAGCGGAGCTGATGCGGCATTGCTGAGATCGATCCTCGAGAGTTTGCGCAAGTGATCGAACTTCGCACCGGGACGAAGATATGGATCGCCGCCGGCGTGACCGATAT
>DAHUZH010000152.1 GCA_027306695.1 Acidobacteriaceae bacterium | reverse complement strand
CTCCCTGTGACTGGATTGGCAAAAAGCCAATCCTCGTCTCTTGGGAAGACCGTAGCGTGGCGCCATTGCAACAGCACCTCCGCAAGACGAGCATCGAGCGGAACATCATCTCTCGAGTATTCCGTCTTCACCTCGTCTACTCTACCGCCCACCACACTGCGCTGCACCAGCACAAAACGATTCTCAAAATCGAAATCGCCCCATTGCAGGCCCAGAATTTCGCTGATGCGAAGGCCCAGGCATTGTGCGACCAATACCATCGTGCGAAATGGCTCGCCAAGATACTTGAGCAGTTCAAAGAACTCACCCACGTCGAGAACCCGTGGCCGCTTCAGCCGCTTGCTTGCGTTCTTCACGCGCACCAGAGAGACAGGGTTTTTACCGAGTTCGATAATGCCCCACCGCTCCGCGCATTTGAAGACCAGGTGCATGATTCCCCGTACATGAGACTTCGACTTTGGGGCCAGCGGCAATTCGCGCAGCCACTGTTCCATCGCCATCGGTTTCAGCTTGTCCACGGGGTATTCTCCCCAACGCGGGCGGATGTGAACCCGGATGTTCGACAGATGCGATTTCCGAGTTGAGTAGCGTTCCGACAGCTCCTGCTCGATATAGCGGTCGAGCAAGACCCCGAACGATGCTGCTTCCATTTCCGCACGCGGAGATTCTCCGTTGAGTCCAAGAAGAAGAGCTTGCGTGGCCTTCCGTGCCTGGGTCTCCGTCGCGTACAGATTGCGGTCCCCAAGGATCACACTCTGCCGTTTTCGTTTTCCCTGGGAGTCCGTTTCGTAATAGCGAAACTCCCACACGTCAGGACCGCGCTCGCGCTTCCTCAGCCGTATACTTCCGTATTGATACCGTGTCCGAACAAACATGAACTATCTCCTGTTTGGTTGCGGACACGAGTGGTTGAGAACAGAGTAACTCTGCTCTGCCTGAGAGTCGATTGCTATCTGCTCTGCGTCTTGCGACCAGCCATCGAGATCGGACGCGCGGAAGCGCCAGAGCTTTCCGACGCGGTATCCGATGACGCGACCGTTTCGCGCCAGACGTTGCAGGGTCTTTGGATGGACTCTGACCAGGGCCGCCGCTTGCTCGCTATTGAGGAACGGCTCGAATGATTCAAAGGAACGAGAGGAATCGAACATAATTCGCACACCCCTACAACCACAATGACGTGGGTCAAAATGGATGTCTACTGCCATATATTGTGGTTTTTCGGCCCTATCGACATTGCAAACTGGAGTAGAAAGACGCCAAAGGAGCCGAAAGGACTGGAAAGTCGTAGTAGGTAGTTTTGGGAACAATTGGAGCAGACATATTTCTCATACGATGAAAACAAACTGTGTCATAAATCCTGAAAATGACTGGACAAACTACTTGTGACATTCCCCGATATCGGCACACAATCTCCATTTATCCGGGGAATGTCACGCTGAATGTCCTTGCCAGGTTCGGCGTAGTGGGGATTCTTCAAAGCCAAGTACGTGCTTTGTATCGGCGATATTCTTCTTCGAACGCATGTTCAGAACACGTCCCTCTTTGCGAAGCCGAACCCGCGAAAACTGTCCGATCAATTGAAGCGCTTTTGCCTTGGGGTCACTGAAATCTGCGCCACCTTTGGCCTCGTGCGAGTTCTCCGCACTACTCTCGTTGGCCGGGAAACACGCTTGGGCAGCGTCTCCAACCGCTCAATCGTATCCGGGTATTTGGAGACTAACTCCACAAAAGTTGCTGCAAGTGGACTCACCTGGCCGCCCTGTTCCCATTTCTCCACTGTGCGCGGGCTGACCCGCAGCATGTTGCCCTTGCCGCGCCGGGAATCCTTCCACCTTAACTTGCGAATGCCACCCGCTCCGGGAACGAGGTCTCCCGCTTCAGGATTTCTGACAAGGCTTCCTTGTAGCTCTCTGAATCCCTCATCGTCGAGATAATCATTCCGGTATCGGCTGAAGGCAGGTGCTTCGACAAACTGGAATACTTTTGGGTGTAACGAATTCCGCAAATCGTCCACCGGTGTCCACCTTTCACTATACCCATGATGGGTATAGATTGCAATGCCAACTTCTCCGTAACAATTTACAAACTCGGCCCGAAGTCATACCCGTAATTCATTTCATGCCTTCGCGCAGGCTGCTGAGCGCTTTGCACGGGCATTTTCTCCAGGCCATGTTCGTGGGCAGCCGGTTCAGGTCTCAATTCTCTGGCCAGTTCCGTGGCTGACGGACGTGCGGTCGAGATGCCAAGAGATTCTCGCAACTGTTCCCGGTCGCTGGTCACAATGGCAATCTCCTCACGTCCGCGCGATGCGGCCACGTAAAAGAGTTCCTGTTTCATCGCATCGGCTGAAACGATGACCCTATCCACCGTCTTTCCTTGACTGCGATGTGCGGTGACAGCATAGCCATGCGCAAATTCACGATAGTTATCTGGAATGGTCCTACCATCTTCGAGATGGATGCTCTTGCCTTCGACCTTGCGTACCGTCACCAATTCGCCATTCGTGGCATGAAACTCTGGACTGCGACGATTGCCCGTCAGCAGAAGCCGGTCGCCCGCCGCAACTTCCATCGGTTGACGTTGATGGACGGAATAGGCCCATGCCTGTTTTGTTGTCAGCGATACATCCTGGCCGTGTTCGTTGCGAGCGATCAAAGCATCGCCATCCACGCAACGGACTTCCAGCGAGTCATGTCGATCAACACCATGCGTCGCGCGATGGAAATGCAGTATCTGCCCTTCGTGATAATTCGCAGGATCACGCTTCTGTGCCTCCGTCCATTGCAGGGGTACATGACGTTCGAGAATTGTTCCTGTTGCAAGCTCACCATGTTCTTTGCGATTCTGGCGGATGGCCTCTGTCACCCGGCCAATCTCTTCATGCGTAGCAGCGACCACGAGAACGCGGCGGTCTGGATTCGCCGTCATTTCCCGATAGATGTCAGCGACCGTTTGGGCACGTTCGATGGCTGGCACCTCGCGCACGGCCCCAAGCCGCTCCAGTTTCTCGAAACCCTGTTCCGGCGAATCGCGCAGTGTTTGTATGGCATCGCGGTATTCCGCATGTGTCTGCCGCTGGACTCCGGTCAGGGGCACGCTTTGCAACTTGGATTCGCGCTCCAAAATGCGCAGCGCGTCGGAGGCTTCCACGCTTTGAATCTGCCGTGTATCGCCAGAGAAAAGGATGCGCGCATGTTCGCGTTCTGCCAGTTTCAGCAATCCTTCCATTTGACGACCAGAGACCATCCCTGCCTCATCGACCACAAGCACCTTGCCGCGAAGGGAGGCTTGCGCCGTCTGATCTTCCAGTAACCGTGCAATCGTCATGGCATCGCCAAAGCCAACATTCTGCAATTCCTCCACTGCGCTCCGCGTTGGAGCCACTGCCATCACCTCGTGGCCAGCATCGCGCAACCCACGATCAATTTCTTGTAACGTTGCCGTCTTGCCAGTTCCTGCGGCCCCACGCAGATTGATGGCAAAATCGCGTGAGTTCAAAATTTCTTGCACCGCTTGTTTTTGTTCCTCACGCAGATGCGCGAAAGGCTCGAAAGCGCGACCACAGCCCAGAGATTCATATCTGCCGATGCCCCGGTCTATTGTTGCAATGACTCTCTGCTCACGGTCGCGGCTTTCGCGAGTAGCGAGATCATGCCCGGCACGAAGTACCGAGCCCTGCAACTGTTCCACTTCCAGCGTGCCGCGCAGTTGTCCGAGATCGACGTGTCCACGGCCATGCCGCAAGGCTTCCGTCAGGAGTACATGGTCGCGCACCACGGAATGACGCTCGAAAATATGCTCCTTGGCGTATTCCAGGGACTCGGATGTTCGTGAAGACTCCGGGGCAAGATGCCGTTGGTGTTCTATTGCATACTCACGAACATGCTGGAGTGACTGCTTCTCTCCAGGAGTCAATCGCGTTTGCTGCTGTTCGCGCAGATGTTCGGTAGAGATTTCCGTCAGCTTGTCCGCGCGTGTTTCGCGCACCAGGACAGCAACTTCATTGTCGGTCGGCTTGCGGCCACGCTCCTGTATAAATTGCTCGATGGCCACATCGCGCTGCGCACTGCGCTGGCTGTATTTTTCCAGCAGATCGTGGTCGATGCCGCGAATCTCAAAGCCATAATCCCGGCCTTTGGAATCGCGATGTGGCTCGATTTCATAGCCCAGACTGCGGACTTCACGCGCCAGCACATTCCGGTACACTTCCGTCAGATAGGCGCGTCGTTCGTAAAGGCCCGAAGCCTGCAACGCCTTCCAACGACCTTCGACACCGTCATAGGTCAAATTCGCTGCAACCGCATGGGTGTGCAGTTGCGGGTCGAGTTCACGGCTGGCATCATGTCGATAGGTGGCGACAACCCAATTGCCCGTGGTGCGATCTTCATTCGCGCCATCCATGCGGACCCGTGTAGCGGCATAATTCTCCGCTTCGGCCAGGGCTTCGCGCACGGCCTTGTCATGCGCTGCGATGAGTCGTTCATCCCCGCCAACAAGAGTTTGTATCGAAACCGACTTTGGCGCGGAGAAGGTCAGATCATACAACGACCGCGCCTTGCTCTGTTCTGCCCCATTCTCACCAATTCGGTCAACGCTGTGACGTGGCCGTAGAAATTCTCCAGTCTCAGGATGCAGCCCCTCACGAATGGTCTCAAACTGTTCGCGTGTAACCTCTCCACGCAGGCCGAGCAATTCCGCGCCGCGTCCCTGCCACTCGCCCTGCACTCTGCGCTGCTCGTCGTAGTAATCGCTGTGCTCCAGATGCCTCGCCGCATACCCGACACCGCCCGACATCGCTCGAATCGTCAGCATGAGCCGACGCTAACGCTGTTCGAGATTCCATTGCAAATTCAGCGACGCAAGCAGAAACAATTAGAAACAGATAGGAACTTCTGAGAATCTCAGCGTTGGCAGCCTTTTCTACTGTTCATCGACTGGAGGACCGATACTGGTCTCTTCGTACTGGGGAGCAAGCGAGAACCATCGTAGGGCGCGTATTGACCACCTGACTGCGGCGGCTCGCATGTAACTCACTGCGGAAACGCAACGCTGACGCACAATGGTCGAGATTATTGGCCGCATTCCCTACGGGGCCACTAGCGAACTTCAACGCGGCGCGTTCCTGCACTGGTTTAGGTGGATCGTAGCGTTGCTACAAGCTGCCATCGGGGAAGTAGAAGTTACGGCTTAGCCGTTCGGGGCCAAAGCCAAAGATAAACAGCAGTGCGATGATGGTGCAGAATTCAAAGATGGTCAGGGCCCACGGATAACCCAAGTGATCGCGAAGCACGTATTCAAATGAGACTGCCGGAGATGCGATCAGCACGCCCAACTGATAGACAAAGCCGGGGAAGAGGCTGCGTACGGAGTCGGGCGACAATTCATTGAGGTGCGCAGGGATTACGCCAAAAGCGCCCTGCACGCCGACCTGCATGAAGTAGGAACCTAGCAAGAGCATAAGCAGCGACGAACCAAAGGCCCATGCGGGAATAGAGAGCAGCGACACAATCAGGGCAAACATAATGGATCGCCTACGTCCAATTTTTTCCGAGATGTGACCGAAGATGAGCGCTCCCAGGATGGCTCCGATGTTGTAAATCACTGGGATGCCGAAGAGCATGTGCATGCCGAGTATTTTTCTTTGCATAAGTTCCGGAATGGACTTCAGAAAATCCGGGTAAAGGTCCTGAGTGCCATGAGAGAGGCAGCTCATAGCGACCATCACCAGCAGTAGGTAGGCGAAGATGCCAATATGCTGAAAGAATGCATGGAAGATTTTTCCGAGCGATGGCTGGCGGTGCAGTTTCCAGGATTCCGACTCGGGCGCGAACAGGGTGAGAATAACGATGAGCACTGTCACGCTCGTACCAACCATGAACATGGAGCGCCATCCGAAGTCAGGGACTAACGTCTGCATGGCGACGGCGGCCAGCAGGTACCCGAAGGGATAGCCAGCCTGCATCAAGCCGGAAAACACACCGCGCTGACTGCGGGGCGCGCTCTCCATGGCATAGGACGCGCCAATACCCCAATAGCCACCCATCCCGACACCGTAAAGGCCGCGCATGACCAGAAAGAAAAGATAGTTCGGCGCGAATCCGCTTAGGATGGTGATTGCCGAAAAGAACAGAATGCAGAAAATCATTGGTCGCTTGCGGCCATAACGGTCGGCAAACGAACCGAAGATGAGCGCGCCCACCGGACGCATGGCGAGCGTGAGCGTAAGAGTGTAAACGATGTCCAACTTCCCAACGTCGAAGTTGGCGGCCAAGGTGTCAAAGAGAAAGATAACGACGAAGAAATCGAAGGCGTCCAATACCCAGCCGAGAATTGCCGCGCCTACCGCAAACTGCCAGCCCCGCGTTTGTTGGTCAGCCGTCAGTGTGTCAGAAGATGAGATATCCATGGCTGGCTGTTCGGGTTATCCGTGACTTATCATTCAATTATCCAAAACTACACAGCGACTGTCTTCATGTTCTACTGTCGCGAGCATTTCTTCGGCGACATCGCTCCGTAGGCAAAGACTGTGGCTGCATTCTCGACAACGCAAAACCGCCGTAAAAAAATTCGCCTTGTATTGGCCTGTTGCGAACCCGCGCGGCAGTCGTGCTACTGTACATCTTCAACACAGCGAAAGCCCAGGGTTCCGGAACGGTCATAACTCGGAGCCATGAGCAGAAGCTTGCCGTGCTCATCGTTGCGGTATGCCTGCGGAAAGTACCATATAGAGCCTTGTGGCTGATAGTGGCTCCCACCTCGCAGAATGCCCGCGCGCGTGTGTTCATCGATATATTCGTCAGTCCATTGCCAAACATTTCCAACCATGTCTATTACTCCGAACGGACTTGCACCGGCTGGATGTGCATCCACGTCCGCAGGGCTGTGCAGTACACGGTCCTGGTCGGGAACGGGAACGGCATTTGCCTCCCAGGTATTTCCCCAAGGATAGACACGCCCATCCGTTCCCTGCGCGGCGTACTGCCATTCCCATTCATGAGGAAGCCGCTTGCCGGCCCATTGGGCGTAGGCCCTGGCATCCTCGATTGAGACCCATGTGACAGGTTTGTCGGACCATCCATCTGGATATGTCCCGTTCCTCCAGTCTCGCAGAAAATCCAAATCGTCCTTTGGATGGTAGTGTGATGCGTCGAGGAACCTTTTGAACTCCGCGTTAG
>DAHUZH010000151.1 GCA_027306695.1 Acidobacteriaceae bacterium | reverse complement strand
CTGCGGGTTTTTGCTTTTTAGCGCACAAAAAATTCAACCACTTTCTTACAACCGCCCATGGAGGCACGCAATGTCCGAACCGAACAATCATCGACCCGCCACACTTTCCGTCCACGCCGGCCAGGTTGCCGACCCCACCACCGGCTCGCGCTCCGTGCCCATCTACCAGACCACCTCGTATGTCTTCGACAGCGCCGATCATGCCGCCTCGCTCTTCGGCCTGCAACAGTTCGGCAACATCTACACGCGCCTGATGAACCCGACGACCGATGTGCTGGAAAAGCGCGTCGCGGCGCTCGAAGGCGGCGTGGCCGCGCTGGCGACCGCCTCCGGCCAGGCTGCGGAAACGCTGACGATCCTGACTTTGGCCAGCGCAGGCGATGAAATCATTTCCACCACTTCGCTTTATGGCGGGACCTACAATCTGTTCCACTACACGCTGCCCAGGCTCGGCATCAAGGTCCGCTTTGTCGATGCCGACGATTTCGACAGTCTGCGCAAGGCCATCAACAAAAACACCAAGGCGGTGTACACAGAATCGCTCGGCAATCCCAAGCTGGATGTCGTCGACCTTGAAAAGCTGGCCACAATTGCGCATGAACATGGCCTGCCGCTCATCGTCGACAACACCGTTCCCTCGCCCATCCTTTGCAATCCCATCCAGTGGGGCGCGGACATCGTGGTCCACTCGGCGACAAAGTTTCTCGGCGGCCACGGCAACAGCATCGCCGGCGTCATCGTCGACAGCGGCAAGTTCGACTGGGCCAAGTCCGGGCGCTTCCCGGACTTTGTTGAGCCCGACCCTTCCTACCATGGCCTTTCCTATACCGGAGCATTCGGCAACCTGGCCTTTATTTTGAAGGCCCGCGTGCAAGGCCTGCGTGATACTGGCGCATGTTTATCACCCTTCAATGCATTCCTGATTCTGCAGGGAATCGAAACTCTACATCTGCGCGTGCAGCGCCATTCGGAAAACGCCCTGGCGGTCGCGAAGTTTCTGGAGAAGCACCCAGCCGTCGAATGGGTCAACTATCCTGGCTTGACCAGCAACAAATACCACGCGCGCGCCAAGAAATATCTGCCGAACGGCTCCAGCGCCATCGTCACCTTCGGCATTCGCGGCGGTTATGATGCCGGCAAGGAATTCATCAACACTCTCCAGCTTTTCAGCCTGCTGGCCAATATTGGCGACTCGAAGTCCCTCGTGATTCATCCCGCATCCACCACGCACCAGCAGCTTACAGTGGAAGAGCAGACCTCGACCGGCGTGACTCCCAACCTAATCCGGCTTTCGGTAGGGATTGAGGACATTGCCGATATTACCGCCGATCTGGAACACGCATTCGCAAAAATACAGGCAGCCAACCAGGTTCCGGTGACGGCATAAGGTGGGAGCGATGACACAGCCAACGTTGCAACCCGATTTTGAAGGGGATTTTCTCCTCGGCGGCGGCGCGCCGTTCGCACTGGAGTCCGGCAGTGCGTTGCCGCAGGCATCGCTGCACTATGCAATCTACGGCAAGCTGAATGAGGCGCGCGATAACGCCATCCTCGTCTGTCACGCGCTTACCGGTTCGGCGCGCGTGGCGGACTGGTGGCCGGACCTGTTTCGCGACGGCCATCCGCTGGATGTCGAGAAGCATTGCGTCCTCGGCATCAACGTGCTCGGTTCGTGCTATGGCTCGACCGGGCCGCAATCGGTGAATCCTGCGACGGGCAAACGGTACGGCGCAGATTTTCCCGTTGTCAGCATTCGCGACATTGTGCGCGCGCAAGCGGAATTGATCGAGCATCTCGGCATCCGGCAACTGCGCGCGGTGCTCGGCGGCTCCATCGGCGGCATGCAGGCGCTGCAATGGGCGGTCGATTATCCAGAGCGCGTGGCGGGCTGCTTTTCCGTCGGCGCAGCCCCACTGTCTGCGATGGGGCTTGCGCTGAATCATCTCCAGCGAGAGAACATCCGGCTCGATCCGGCATGGCTCGGCGGAAATTATGATCCCGCCGCCCAGCCGACACGCGGACTGGCGCTGGCCCGCGGACTCGCCACATGCAGCTACAAATCTTCCGCGTTGTTTACGGAACGTTTTGGCCGCAACCCAGACCGCTCCGGTGAAGACCCGCGCCAGTCGCACGCGGCCCGCTACGATGTGGCCGGCTATCTTGACTATCAAGGAAAAATCTTCAACGAGCGATTCGACGCCAACAGTTATCTGGTCATCTCGCGCACCATGGACACATTCGACCTTGCACGCGGACATGTGAGCGAGGCCGATGCATTGAAGCGCATCCGCGCGCGCGTCCTGGTCGTGGGGATTTCGTCCGATTGGCTGTTCCCACCGGCGGACGTGCATGCTCTTGCAGAACGCATTCAAAACGCCAACGCAGTGTGCAACTACATCGAACTGCATTCCAACCACGGACACGACGCCTTCCTCGCCGAGGCCAGCAATATGCGCCCCCTGATCGAATACATCGTGCAGAGCGGCGCTCCTCATGCGCAGGAAAAAGATTGCGTGGGGTGTGGGGCGTAAATAAAGATCGCAGGAAGCAGAAATGAGAAAACAAAAGCGGCACGGAGTGACTCCATGCCGCTTCGCTGTCTATAAAAGCATTTCTTACTTGGCCGGATCGCTGGGAGGGCCTTGATCGTCCTGCTCGGCCATGGCCTTGTCGATGGTCTCGCGGCGTTTGGCGCGGGCTTCTGCACGCTTCTCGCGCTTCTCTTCCAGAATCTTTTCGACGCCCAGCATCTCGACGAAGGCCGTTTCCGCACCATCGCCCTTTTGAAAGCCGCTGCGCACAATGCGGAGGTAGCCGCCATTGCGGTCTCCGTAACGGGGAGCGACGGTCTCAAACAAGCGTGACACAGCTTCGCGGGTCATGAGATAAGCAAACGCCTGACGGCGAGAATGCAAATCGCCTTTTTTGCCCAGCGTGATCAGTTTTTCGACGTGCGGACGCGCGGCCTTGGCCTTGGTGACAGTGGTCTCGACGCGGTCCTCAAGAATGATGGAGGTCACCAGGTTGCGCAGCATGGCGCGGCGATGGCTGGTGTTCCGTCCGAGTTTGACTCCTGCTTTACGATGACGCATGGCAAATCTCTCTTTATCTCAATCTATGCAGCGCGGAGCGTCCGTATAGAAGCTCCGCGCTGTGGTCGGTCATTAATTCGTTCCGTTAGAAGTTCTCTGGCTCTTCCTGCGGCGTCAGCAACTCCGCATCGAAGTCCTCGTCGTCTTCATCGTCATCGTCGTCGCGGTGGCTCATGCTGCTGAGCACAGCGGCGGGCAGAATGCTGGTCGGTCCCGGAACTGGGTTGCCGCTTTCGTCGATGCGCATGCCTAAGGACAGGCCCATCTGCGCCAGCATCTCTTTGATCTCATTCAGAGACTTGCGGCCGAAGTTTTTCGTCTTCAGCATCTCCGCTTCGGTCTTCTGCACCAGTTCTCCGATGGTCTGGATTCCGGCATTCTTCAAGCAGTTGTAGCTGCGAACGGAAAGCTCCAACTCCTCCACGGAACGGTTCAGGTTCTCGTTGCGGATCAGCGGCTCATGGGCGCCAGCGGCTGCGTCCGCTTCCAGCTCTTCTTCAAAATTGATGAAGATGCTCATGTGGTCTTTCAACAGCTTGGCCGCCAGACCGATGGAATCGACCGGCAACACGGAGCCATTTGTCCAGACCTCCAGCGTCAGCTTGTCGTAGTCGGTGATCTGGCCGAGACGCGCTGCCTCAATCGTATAGTTGACCTTGCGTACCGGCGAGTGGACGGAGTCGACCGGAATAAATCCAATGCCGAGATCCGAGTCGAAGTTCTTGTCCGCCGAAATATATCCACGCCCGCGCTTCAAGCGCATTTCCATGTCCAGCTTGCCGCCTTCGCTGACGGTCGCGATGTAGACGTCCTTATCGAGGATCTCCACGTCGCTGTCGGCCTCAATCATGCCGGAGGTGACGATACCCGGTTTGTCCGCGCGCAAATAGATGGCCTTCGGGCCTTCTCCATTCAGCTTGAAAGGGACCTGCTTCAGGTTCAGGATGATGTCCGTCGCGTCTTCCACCACGCCGGTGATCGACTGAAACTCATGCAGCACGCCTTCAATGTGCACCGCGGTAACGGCCGCGCCTTCCACAGAAGACAACAGCACCCGCCGCAAGGCGTTGCCAATGGTTGTGCCGAAGCCACGTTCAAATGGCTGCGCGCTGAACTTGCCGTATTTATCGGTCAACGTCTCCAGGTCGACGGAAAGACGCTTCGGTTTTTGAAATCCACGCCATAACATAATTGGATCGCCTATCTTCCTGCACGGCGAGCGTCGCGAAGCATTTTGCAACGGCCGCGCATGTTCTCCTCAGTTGAATTATTTACCGCTTTCGCGGCGCATCTGCCGCAGTTGAGGCTTGCGCCTTTTCTGCGGCGTAAATTTTTTCTACTTGCTGTAGAGTTCCCTTATTTGCTGTACAACTCGACAATCAACTGCTCATTGACCGGCAGGTGGACATCTTCACGCTTCGGCAACGACAGTATTTTGCCGCTCAGCTCATTGCGATCGATCGTCAGCCATTGCGGCGCCGCACCCTGACCGCTGTAATCGCGAGCGACCTCAAAGACCGGCAGCTTCTTGCTGGCTTCGCGGACGCGAATCTCGTCGCCAACGCTGACCTGGTACGAAGGAATGTTCACCTTGCGCCCGTTGACTTCGACATGGCCGTGACGAACGACCTGTCGTGCTTGACGGCGGGAAATGGCAAAGCCGAGCCGGAACGCGACACTGTCCAGACGACGCTCCAACTGCTGAATCAACAGTTCGCCGGTGACACCCTGCGCGCGGTTGGCCTTTTCGTAATATGCGCGGAACTGGCCTTCCAAGGTGAAGTACATGCGCTTGGCCTTCTGCTTTTCACGCAGTTGCAGGCCATAGCCGACAATCTTCGCCTTGCGGTCGCGGCCATGCTGGCCAGGGGCGAAGTTGCGTTTTTCAATCGGGCACTTTTCCGAAAAGCATTTAGGGCCTTTCAGAAAAAGTTTAGTGCCTTCGCGACGGCAAAGGCGGCAGACAGGTCCGGTATAACGTGCCACAGAAATCTCCCAGATTCAGAGGCCGACCGGTTTACAGGCAATGCCCTTCGTCCCGGTCCGCAGATATTTGTTCGGTGGTGCAGGCACAGTAAATGCCACAGCCACAGTCTATTAGTTTACACGCTTTTCATGTACACCCAGCGCGCTTGCAGCGATTGACCTTACACGCGGCGGCGTTTGGGCGGACGGCAGCCATTATGCGGCACCGGCGTCACGTCGCGAATGGTACGGACTTCAATTCCCGCTGAGGCCAACGCGCGAATCGCGGATTCACGACCCGAACCCGGCCCGCTGACCCGGACATCGACCGAGCGCATGCCATGCTCACGCGCCTGATTGGCGGCGTTCACCGCAGCCTGCTGCGCGGCGAACGGCGTGCCTTTACGCGAGCCGCGAAAGCCGAGCGACCCAGAACTCTTCCAGGAGACCGTGTTGCCCTGCCCGTCCGTGATAGTCACGATGGTGTTGTTGAACGAAGCCTGAATGTAGACCACGCCATAGGGCACGCTCTTGCGTTCGCGCTTCTTGAATTTCTTGTTCTTGGCGGCCTTGCCGGCAGCGCCCGCTTGTGCTTTTGCCATTAGGTCTTCGCCGTCGCTTTCTTCTTGCTGGTCACGGTCCCCTTGCGCGGACCCTTGCGGGTGCGGGCATTGGTGTGGGTGCGCTGCCCACGGACCGGCAGGTTGCGGCGATGTCGAAGTCCACGATAGCTCTGAATTTCAATCAGCCGCTTGATGTGCATCGAGACGTCTTTGCGCAGGTCGCCTTCCACCTGGCCTTCATTCTCGATCACCTGGCGGATGCGATTGACTTCGTCCTCACCCAGGTCCTGAAGCTTTTTGAACGCATCCACGTCCGCAGCTTTCAGTATCCTGAGCGCACGAGAGTTGCCGATTCCGAAGATGTACGTAAGCGCGATGCGTGCCTGTTTGTTGCGCGGCAGATCGACGCCAGCAATACGTGCCATGAAATTTCCTTCTCTAGCTTGCCTCGGCTGCAAAAAGCATTCCGAAGCGGTTATGCCTCCAGATGGGGTCCCATCCTTACGGCTGTTGGCGGAATTCGCCCGGGTTCCTCGCAAGCCTTGACTTCAGCTAACTAGCCCGGCAAAATCCGGCACGCGCAACGAAAGGCTTTCAGCCCTGACGCTGCTTGTGCTTGGTGTTTTCGCAGATCACGCGCACCACGCCACGGCGGTGGATGACCTTGCACTTGTCGCAAATCTTTTTAACCGATGCCCGTACCTTCATTGCTTCCTGCCTCCTTCTGTTGACTAGAGCATTTTCACTGATACCGTAATGCGGGTTTCCTACTATCCCATCCCTAGCTTCCCACCCCACCGAGCTACGCTCGTCGGGGACCCGGTTTTGCTAGGATGGGTCACCCATGACATTACGCTAACCGTGAAATCGCTCTAAACCTTCGCGTCTTCGCTATTTATAGCGATAGACGATACGCCCGCGATTTAGATCGTACGGGCTTAGCTCGACCGCCACTTTGTCGCCGGGCAAAATACGAATGAAGTTCTTCCGCATCTTTCCCGAGACATGCGCCAGCACCTGGTGCTTGTTTTCCAGTTCCACCCGGAACATGGCGTTCGGCAACGTTTCAACTACCGTCGCCATGACTTCAATCGCGTCTTCTTTCGACAATCGCTGCTCCAACCCTGGCCCTGTACACGCGGCCATTGCCTTGCAAAACATGTTTAACTGCGTTGCACAAAACTATCAGGCGGTCATGACCTCTGCGCCGTCTGCCTTCACTGCAACCGTATGTTCAAAATGCGCGCTGAGGCTGCCGTCCGTAGTCACTGCCGTCCAACCGTCTTCCAACACCCGGACCGTTGGCTGGCCAGCGTTGACCATCGGCTCAATCGCGAGCACCATGCCTTCGCGCAATTTAATTCCCTGTCCACGCCGTCCATAATTCGGAATCTGCGGCTCTTCATGCATCTCAGTCCCGATGCCATGGCCCACAAAATCCCGGACTACGCTGAAACCCGCCGACTCCACTACTTCCTGGACGGCCGCGCCTACATCGCCGAGCGTGGCTCCTGCCCTTACCGTACAGATAGCTGCCTGCAACGACTTTTCCGTCGTTTCCAGCAATAAC
>DAHUZH010000150.1 GCA_027306695.1 Acidobacteriaceae bacterium | reverse complement strand
TAGGACACCGCCCTTTCACGGCGATAACACGGGTTCAAATCCCGTCGGGGACGCCAAATCCTTTCAAGCACTTACAGGATTTAGCCTCAAATCTTCGGGTACACTCTCGGGTACACAATTTCTCTCACTTTTCGGTCGAATCATGGCAATGACCTTGCTCTGCGCCTGACGCTTGGCCGAAGTCACCGCCTGGGTGTAGACATCCAACGTGATCCTCGTGGAGGCATGACGCAGAAGCTCCTGCACCGTTTTGACGTCTTCCCCATTTGCCTTGAGCAGCGTGGAGAAGGTGTGCCGGAACGTATGCCAGGACAACTTCTTTGCGATGCCAACCCGAAGGGCCGCAGGTTGGATGTAATACCGCATCACCGAGGACAGACAGAGCGGGTGCTCTCCGCGATTTCTGCCAGCACGATTGCTGGTGCTGGCAAAAATCCAGTCCTCGGGCCGGGTGCAAGGAGCATTCCGATACCACTCAAGCAAGTCCTGCACGAGATACTCGTCGAGCGGTACTGGCTTCTTGGATGCTTCCGTCTTGCATTTGCCCACGACCCGATCAACGACCGAGCGCTCCACCCGCAGTAGAAGGTTCTGGAAATCGACATCCCTCCATTGCAGTCCCGCAAGTTCTCCCCGCCGTAGGCCGGTAGCCATGTCGAGAAAAACCAGCACCCGTTCCCGCAGCGCCAGTTCCGCCAGTAAGCCACGCATCTCTTCGACCTCAAGGATCTCGGGAATGCGCTCGCGCTTGCTGCTTTGCCGCACACCGGAGCCACGCACCGGTCCTGTAATCGGGTTTCGGTCCGTGAACTCCCAGCGAATGGCATGGTTGAACAGAGCGCTCATCAGGTTTCGGATGCGGGCTTTCGTGGCGTTGGCACGCTCGATCTTCCGCAGCCATTGCTCGACCGCGATGGTCTTCACATCGCTGAGACGGTAGCCGCCCCACCGGGGCGTGATCCAGCGGCTCAAACAACTGTCGTACCGATCTCGCGTCGAATAGGCTTTGCCCTCTTCGCCGTTGTCGATCAGTTCCGTCTCCCGGTAATGTTGGACCAGCATTTCCATCGTGATTGCCTTGTGGTCGCCTGGGCCGTCAGCATTGATTGCCATCCTGAATCCCGCCACGGCCCTCTCCGCAGCGGCTTTGGATGGATATCGTTCGACCAGGCCAATTTGCTTCTTACGGGCAACGCGCCTGCCATTCGGCAGCGTTTCCCGCCATCGATAAATCCAGACCGGCTCTCCACTCCCATTCATCGAGAGCGAGACACAGCCTTTCTGATACCGCGCCTTTCTCATAACGCCTCCTTTGCGTGAGGCGCGGATCGCACTGGTAATCCGAATGTAACTCTGAGGGCGGCTCTTCGCCAGTGGCAAATCATCGGGGATGTCCTTTACGGCTGCGTAGCCAGATGTCCAGTTCGGAGATCAGAAACCGCCAACGCTTTCTCCGGTTTCCCTCGCCGACCGGGTGCCCGGGAACTGTCCCTTTTCTTGCAAGCCGCTCCAGTGTCTTGGGGTGCATGCCCACAAACTGCCCACCGGCTACGGCATCGACATATCGTTCCGGCAACGGTGTGGAATCCAACAGCGCCTGCTCGAACATAGAAGTGTTCATGTGGTACTCCAGGAGGCGCGCTGGGCCTTTTCTACCGAAAGCGCTCCGTCCTTGGCCCAGAGTAGGCGGCGGCCAGGCAGTTCCCGTTGAAAATTTTTCCACGCAATTTCCTGTAGGGAAATCCGCACAGCTTTCGGTGCAGTCGTTTTATGACGCATTGAGTCGTGTTGCTGCGCGGAGTGCAGTGTTCATCGGGTTTTGCGCATAGTAGGGTGGTCAGGATTCCATTCTTCGTTCTTCTGTCTTGAACGCTCTCCGGCACTGCTGCGGGTCAAAACCCGTCGCCCTGGCGGCGCGGCAGGTCTCTGCTTTTCCGGTTCCTCCCCAAACAAATTTGTCGCATAGAACGGCGGCCAAATTTCTTTCGGTTGCCCTCCCGCAAAGCGACCTTGGGCCTGGGGAGCCGGGCCCCTCGCATGGCTTCGCCCAGTGTGCCCGGAGAGCTTCTCAAGACATTCCAGCCACGGGCAGAAATGGAGATCAATCATGACCACCGCCACCACAATCCGCGAAGAACAGACCCGCTTCACCAACCGCATCCTGCAAGGCGACTGCATCGACGTGATGCGCCAGATGCCTGCCGGGAGCGTCGATTTCATCCAGACGGATCCGCCATATTTGGTGAACTACCGCGACCGCTATGGCCGCACGTTGCAGAACGATACCGATGCCGACTGGCTCAAGCCCGCCATGGCCGCCGCCTATCGCGTTCTGAAACCGAACCGGCTGATGGTTTGCTTCTACGGCTGGCCACGCGCCGACAAGTTCCTCGATGCATGGCGCAGCGCAGGATTTCATCCCGTGGGGCACTTCGTCTTCCGCAAGAGCTACACGTCAAGCGCGAAGTTTATGAAGTGTCAGCATGAGCAGGCGTATCTGCTGGCCAAGGGCAGGCCGCCGCTGCCGAAGAACCCACTACCGGATGTGCAGCGGCTGATCTACACCGGAAACACGCTGCATCCCACACAGAAGGCCGTGGTATCGCTCGCGCCTCTGGTGCGCGCCTTCACGCTGCCGGGCGAGCTGGTGCTCGATCCCTTCTGCGGCTCGGCATCGAGCTGTGCAGCGGCGCTGCTGACGGGGCGCAAGTATCTCGGCGTGGAAATGGATGATGTCTACCATGCGGCAGCTAGCGCACGGATGATGCGCATTCATGGGAGGATCGCCACACGGCGGTTCTCCCGCGGCATTCCCACGGTGGCTTGATTTTGGCCGCGCTCCGGCCCGCGTCAAGACATGCTGGAGTTCCATCCTGCATGATCGCGTCTTGCCCCGCGCCAGCACGCGGCGGTTTCGCTGATTACCGTGGGAATGCCATGCTATGCGCTCTCCGCAGAAAAATGAGCCATGTTCAGTTCATGCGATGGCGATTTTTCGTCAACCGAGAACCATTCCTGACGATATGGACGTTCTCAATACTAATCCTCTCAATGACTACATCAAATCGCGGTTAACCTGATGCAGCCTGCTCGATAGGCCATCAGTTGAGACCAAGCAGATTCCGAGTAGCCATCGTACACGAGACGCTCCACCTAACCACCTCTGTCCGCTGGCGACAACAAGCACATGACGGATTTACATAAGCAGACACTGGAGTGACGAAGGCATCACGCATCTTGAACACGTCACGCAACCCTTCCTTGCAAGAAGATGCTGCAACCATGTAAAAGAATGCTGTCGTGGGCCTTTCTCTATAGTCGGTTTTGAAGTGGCCACGGAAGATCAAGAGATATTTACGAGTGAATATGAGCACTGTAGGAACAATCGGGCCCGATGCAGGGGGGGGACGCGCCTCCGCGTTATACAAATTGCTTCGTTACGGAGCCGTCTTTCTGCTATTTGCAGTTTGTGTTGAACTGATGCGCAGAGCGTTCGCGCCCCTTTCCCAAGATCAGTTTTCCTTTGGCGATCTATTCATATCTCGCCTCTTGTTGGCGGCGGCTCCACTGCCTATTATTATTGCCGTTCTCACCGTTGCGGGAACATCGCGATTGAGCGGTCGGCTCCATCAGACCAACTTCCCACTCGCCAACGCATTTTTGAGTAGGCTCATCACTTTTCTGGTCTTCGGCGGCGCTGCTTTTATTGCTCTATTTTTCTTCGATCCAATTGGCATCTATGCTTCCGCACATAGTAAGGCCGTCATACCATTTTTTTATGTAACCGATCGAAAAACTGCCCCGGGACCTACTCCCGGTTTAGTAATTTTTACTGACGATCCGAGCATTCAAGGAAATGTGTCTTATGGTATGGGCATGGCTCCCATCCGATGGAGTCGAAGCGACGTTTTCCAAAATCTCCACTCCAAGGTTTCGCTTTCATGGAATAAACATAGCGATGCTCTTCAAGGCATCTCATCTGACGAGTTCTACAGCCGAGTCGCACTTGTCGCGGGAGCAGCCGAACACCGTGACACCATTCTTTTCGTTCACGGTTTTCACAATCAGTTTGGACAGGCAATCAACACGACCGCTAGGCTCGCCTACGATCTGAAGTTCACCGGCCCAATCATCTTGTACAGTTGGCCGTCGGGAAGTGCGGTCAGTTCATATGATCGCGATTACGAGAATGCGGACTGGTCCGTAAAGCACCTTCAGGAAGTCCTTCTAAAACTGTCGGTCACCATCGGCGCACAGAACCTGAACCTGATCGCACACAGCATGGGTGCGAGGGTACTCGTGAATGCAATCGACTCGCTCC
This sequence comes from Acidobacteriaceae bacterium, assembly GCA_027306695.1. Lineage (GTDB taxonomy): Bacteria > Acidobacteriota > Terriglobia > Terriglobales > Acidobacteriaceae > JAKAAZ01. The sequence continues at coordinate 2,872 of DAHUZH010000150.1, read as the reverse complement.
CACAGTCGGATGTAAGGGGACAACTTTTCAACAACATTGTCTTGGCCGCAGCGGATATAAACGAGGCACAGTTTAGCCAAGCATCCGATGCATTGAGGAGTTCCAGCCGACGAATAACGCTATATGTGAGCACCTGGGACGCAGCACTCCTCGCTTCCTATGGGCTTCACAAAATGGACCGGATAGGCATGCAGCCAGTGCAACGCCAAGGGATGGATGTGATTAATACGGAGGGGCGAGACACATCGCTGAGGGGATTCAATCACGGGTACTTATTCGATAGCCAGCCCGTATTGTTTGATCTGTCTCAGTTATTGCACGATAATCTCGGGCCGGAATCCCGTAGGGGAATACGCAAGGCAGATCACCAGGGCTGCTGGACATTTAAACACCGTTAGCCCACTAGGTCTCTGACCGTATTGTCCCCGGTAATTGTTGTTGTAATTTTTTCCTAAATTGGCAGACGTCATCTGTCGTCGAAATGGAAGTTGGCCCCATCACGGGGCAAACTTTCGAGAAACAACCTTCCCAGTAGCAGTGTTGTAATGGCGGTCAGTCGTCAGTAACTTCCGTCCGTCTTCGATACCTCCACCTAAAAATTCCTGTCGCGTTATCACAAAATCCCCGATCCTCGATTTCCTTTTAGGAAATCGCGCGGAAAAGTTTTCCGACCTGTCCTGGTTCTGGCGGCCTTACTTTCGCTGAAGACGCGGAGTTCACGATCTCCGCAAACCGTCGAGCGAAGGAAGGGAGAACCGTCCGTGTCCAACCGTATCAGAAAATTGTTTGCCAACCCTCATCGCCAGCAGTGGAAACGGGCCTCATCCATTGCCGCCACTGCCATAGCCATGACCACGCCCCTCTACGCCCAGCAGGCCGGGGGCGGCAGTCCGTGGGAAAACGCTGTCAATGTATTGGAGCAGGCATTCACCGGGCCGATTGCGACGGGGTTATCTCTGGTGGCCATTGTGGTGGGTGGGCTGATGTTCGCCTACGGCGAGGGTCAGTCCAAACGCATGCTGGCCGGGATCGTCTTCGGCATCGGCATGGCGATCGGCGCGGTCAACTTTATGGCCTGGCTGTTCCCGGGATAGCCAATGTGAACTTCCGCGCCCGGCAGAAGCCGTGACGCGAATAGCACAAACACCAATCAACTGACCGGAAAGGAGGATGGCCGATGGTAGCGGGCAGTTCACGGCAGAACAAGGTTCACAAAGCGATGAATCGGCCGCTGACCATTCTGGGGGCAGAACGGCGGCTGTTCTTTGTCGCTTTGATCGCAGGCGGGGCCGTCTTCTCGCTGATGCATTCGCTGCTGGGTGGCATTCTGCTGTTCGTCGTTGGCGTCGTCATTGCGCGCATTGCGACGAAGCACGATGTCGAGATTCTCAGGATTCTTTTCAACTCGGGAAAGTTTCGCAGACGCTACGACCCCATGCAGTGGGAGCCAACAGAAATCCAGATCAGGAAACGCCATGTTCAAGATTGACACGATCACGAAGGAGTGGAAGGAAGCCGGGGCCTTCATGTCGCAGGTGAACCTCTACGGCTTCTGGGACGAGCATTGCTTCCTGACCAAGTCCGGCGACTTGGGCTGCGCGTTGAGCATCGGCGGCATCGACGCCGAGGGCCTCGACCATGCCGGACGAGATTATGTGGTGAAGCGACTGGAAGCAGCCCTACGCTCGCTCGACGAGAAGACCCGGCTGTATCAGATTCTCTTCCGCCACAACCGGCCCGCAATTTCGCGTGCCGAATACACAAATCCGCTGGTGCGGGCAGCCGTGAAGCAGCGCGCGGACTTTCTCGCGGCCAAGGCAGACCGGCTTTACTCTGTCGAGATTTTCTGGATCGTAATGGTCGATGGCAGCTACGCCAAGACTGGCCTGCTGCACGCGCTGTCGCAGTTGCCGCAACATCCGCGCACGGCACTGCGAGACTTGCATGCGCTGTTCTCCGGCAGCAAGGAATGCATGTTGCTCTATGAGCAAATCGAACGCGACCGGATGCGGTTAGAACAAAAGGTAAAGAGCTTGAGTGGGCAGATGAACGATCTCATGCAGATCGTCCTGCCAGGGGCGGAGGAGACATTCCGCATGCTGCGGCGTCTCGTAAACTTCCGCCCCTCGAAGATTGAACGGGGCAAGCTGCACGGGATGCAGCACCTCGACTGGCAGATGTGCGATTCGGAACTGGAAGCGCATCGCAGCCACCTGCGCATGGATGACTTCTACGTCCGTGTACTGACGCTGAAAGAGTTGCAGGGAGAGACGCGGCCCCTACTGTTGCACGGATTGCTTAGTGTCACTGCCAACTTCCATGTGGTGACCGAATGGCATCCGGTCGACAACGCGCGGGCACGCAAAGAAATTAATAAGCGCCGCCGTCATCATCACAACTCGAAGACCAGTTTTCTCTCCAATTTGCAGGATCGCCAGAGCACCGGGCCGCGGGACGAGTTGGTCGATGACTCGAAGGAGGCCGCTGTTGCGGAACTGGGCGAAGCGCTCACGGCCCTCGGCATGGAAGGCAAGTCCTTCGGCGAGTTCACCCTGACGGTGGTGGTCTACGACGAGGACCGCGTTCAAGCCGAACACGCCGTCGCTGAGTTTCAGAAGCTCTTCACCCAGCATGACGGCCTGTTGTACGAAGAGCGGTACAACCTGCTGAACGCCTTCTTCGCCACCGTTCCGGGCAACCGGCAGTTCAATCTGCGGAAACAGTGGGCGCTCAATTCCAATCTCGCCGACCTGTCGTTTCTCTTTGGCGTTGACTCCGGCAGTAAGTGGAATCCACATCTCGAACGCGAAGCTCTGGCAGTGTTCGAAACGGAGCAGGCAACGCCGTATTCTTTCAATCTGCATTCCGGCGA
>DAHUZH010000014.1 GCA_027306695.1 Acidobacteriaceae bacterium | reverse complement strand
TATCGACCTTTCCTTTCCTTTCAGAATATAGGATGCTCGCCGAGGGCCGCCAATCCTTACAACATAAATTATTGCCACAGAAAGTAGAAGCCGGGGCTTTTTTCGAGTAGAGACTGTATTTCCCCTGGGCTTGGGATTGCTATCTGAGAATTTGCACGGAGCAGCAGATCGAGCAGTCCAGTATCGGGTTTTCTGGGACGCACGATCTCCGGCTCTCCGTGAATGCCCACAGTGCGTGCAGTGTCAAGCAGCGCCGCGCGAAAGCCGCCGGCCTGGTCGATTAGATGTAGCGGGAGCGCCTGCTCGCCGGTCCATACCTGACCGGTGGCGAGCTTCTGGATATCGGCGACGGGCAGCTTGCGGCCCTTTGCGACATCGTCGATGAACTGGGTGTGCATGTTGTCGGTCAGGCCCTGAAAATAGGCCAGCTCGGCGGGCGTGGGATCGCGTGTCGGTGAACCTGCGTCCTTCAACGATCCGGCCTTGATGGTGACGTTTTTCAGTTTGGCCCATTTCATCAGGTCGCCGTAATTTACCCACTCCATAATGACGCCAATGCTGCCGACGATGCTGGCCTGATTGGCATAGATGCGGTCAGTGGCGCTGGCAATGTAGTAGGCGCCGCTGGCGCCCACGCTCTCCACAGAGGCGACGATGCGCTTTTCATGCTTGCTGCGGATGCGCAGGACCTCGTGATAGATCTCCTGCGAAGCGGCCGCGCCACCGCCGGGGGAATCGATATGCAGAATGATGGCTTTGACGGAGTCGTCGTGGGCGAATTTTTCAAGCTGCTCATTGGTCTTGTCGGCGGAAAGGATGATGCCTTTCAGATCGACGACGGCGATGCGGCCGGAGCCAAAGCTGCTGAAACCGTTAGCGGTCGAGCCGGAAGACTTCATGGTGTACCAGGCGGCTGTCCACAATAACATGGTGCAAAGTAGAAATAATCCGCCCGCCAAGCCAAGCCATAACCAAAAGGAACGATTTGGTGGTGTCGTCTGGGTCTGCACGTCCATATCCGGGAGTGTAGCACTGTACGGGCCGTGAGCGGCCGCGCCATTTTTGGCCGGTTCAAGATTTGTGCGCATTCACATTGCAGAAATATAGACCTTACCCTATGCTTGGTGCATATACGCTCACCCTTGGAAATCCCCCGCACATGGGCTGTGGCGCCAGTAGCCATCATGGCAGAGCCTGAATACAGTATTGTGATCCCGGCGTTCAATGAGCAGGTGCGCATCGGCGCGACGCTGGATCGTGTGATCGAATGCATCGAGGCCCGTCACTGGCCGGCGGAGGTGCTGGTGGTCAACGACGGCTCCCAGGATCGGACTGCGGAAATTGTCGCGCGTGCGGTGGCCCGGCATTCGATCATTCGGCTGATCGAAAATCCAGGCAACCGCGGCAAAGGCTACTCCGTGCGCAATGGAATCCTGCAAGCGCGTGGTGCGATCATCATGTTTACGGATGCAGATCTGTCGGCCCCGATCGAGGAAGCGGAACGTCTTTTTACTGCGATTGCCCATGGTGCGGACGTGGCCATCGGTTCTCGCTGGTTGGACCGCTCTCGCCAGACCCTGCAACAACCCATGTATCGGCGCTTTTTTGGGCGCTGCTTCAATTGGCTGACCCGGCTGGTGATGCATCTGCCACTGGCGGACACGCAATGCGGATTCAAGGCTTTCCGGCGAGAGGCGGCCCAGGCCATCTTCATCCGCCAGAGGATCGAGCGCTGGGGCTTCGATCCCGAGATCCTTTATATTGCGTTGCGACTGGGGCTGCGTGTCCAGGAAGTTGCCGTGACGTGGGGGCATGACGAACGCTCGCGCATCAGCTATCTGAAAGACGGCCTGAAGATGCTGGAAGAGTTGATTCGAGTGCGCTTCTATTCTTTGGCGGGCCATTACGACGAAGACCGATATTTGGATGAAGGATTGATCCAATGCGGTGGCTGCAGGAAAGAAAAAGCCACTCCCACAGCCAAGGCCTGATCGATCGGAACTCTTCGTACTCTTTACAGCGCTTACGATGCTGGCGCAAAAGGGCTGGCTGCATAGCTGGCGCGAAATCGTTGAGACTTGTTTTCTACCAGCTTAACGTTAACGCCGTCCTTGCTGTCCATTTCCAGCGTCCATATTTGCGCACAATCCCCACAAAGCCAGAAGTGCTCCAGACGATGAGGAGATTTGTGATTAGCGGGCGAAGAATTTTTCGGGGAAAATAAAAACACTCTTCCTTCCCGCAGATAATGCAGAGGCTTACGGCAGTTGGGGTTCGCACATTGGTTCACCATGCGGAAAACTCCTTCAAGGGGGAACTCTGTTGTGACTTTCATTAGAATGCAAATAATCAGGACTTCGGCGACGTCCGTCTTCTGTCTAATAGCCGTGTACTTGATTTTCGGATTGTTCTATTGAATTAGACGCATAGAAGTTGCTCTGGGTTGACTGCGAAAGGGCGTACACAAATCTCAGCCGGATGCTGGAGCATCAGGCTGAGATTTTGGTATGCGCGCGTGGGTAAAGCACCCCGCTGGGCATCTAAATTTGGCGGGCTGTTACTTGTGCATCGGCTGCTTGGGCATGGGCTGGCTCGACGGCGGGATGATGCCATTCATCCGAACGTATTCCACCATCTGGCCGAAATGGTCGTTCATGTGGATGATGGCGAACGCCATAATTCCGGCGCGGGTCTTGACCCCATCGACGGGCTTGACCTCCTCCAATGCGTTTTGCTGATCGAGGGTGGCGATTGCCTGATGCCCAAACGCGAAAGAGTCTTTGAGCGCCTGGACAATCTGCTCCTTGGTTTTCAGATCGCTCATCTTTGGCATGTTGGCTGGTTTCATGGATGCGGCATCGGCATACATGAAGTAATTGGCCTGGGCCACATGTTTGACCTGCTCGGCGAATGTACGCACGCCTTTGAAATTTCCATTGGTGGGGGCAAAATTGAATTTGTCGGCGGGCATGGCTTCGGCGAGAGGAACCAGCTCCTGTTCCACCATGCTCAGGAGCTGGTCCACCACCTGGGCGGGGCTGGTGGTTGTGCCTGCGGTTGTGTTGGCCGTGCTGGCTTGCGCCTGCATTCGAGGCGTGGCCGCCAGTGTAATGGTTCCTAATACGATTGCCGACAGAATGCCAAGACTTTTCTTTTTCACGCGAGACTCCCCTGAATCTGAAATTTCCAACGCCTGAGCGTAGCAGGAGCGAGGGAGGCGAGGCAAAGGCGGAGAAGCAAAAGAAGATATCGCCGACAAACGAGGCACGCGTAAGCGGGATCGAAAACCATGGAAGGAAACGGAGCGGCATTTTACGATACGGCGGTTATTTTGGTGCTCAGCCTGCATCTGGCCTGGATTTTGTGGGTCATTCTTGGCGCGCTCTGGACGCGCGGACGTCGTTGGCTGACGGTCTTCCACATCGTGTCTCTGGTTTGGGGAATTGTGGTGGAAATGGGTCCGTGGGACTGTCCGTTGACGCTGGCCGAGCAATTTTTTCAACGAAGGGCTGGAGTGGTTCCATATCGCGGCAGTTTTTTGATCCATTATCTCGGCGCAGTCGTATATCCGAATCTTTCCGTGCTGTTGCTCACGGTTTGCGGAGTTATTGTTTGTGCCGTGAATCTCCTCATTTATCTGCGGCGCTGGCTGGCGTGGAGAAAAATGGCACGCAGATAAAAATTGTTGTTTCGCAAAATAGCTACATTACTGAAGTTTTCCGCACCAAGCATAATCTGCTCCGCGAGAAGATCAATGGAATGCTTCTTGCACATTCTGGTGAATCTTTTGCAGAGTGTGGGAGCGATCCCAAGTTTCCCAAAATGGTTCTTGTCCCATAATGCAGAATTCGTACCGGTTTTCCGCAACACGACCGCAGCCGAACGCATCTGTTATCTGGTAGAGTTTTGCGAAAGGAGTAACCCAAAATGGAACAGGAAATGACTTGGTTGCGGGCTCTTGCGGCGGGATCTTTGGTTGCTGGAGCTGCATTGCTGCTGACGGGACGGAAGAAGGCTGCGTTGACAGCTTCCGGTCTGGGAGCGGCAGTCATTCTGGCAGAGGACCCGGAAGCAGTGAGGGAACTTTGGCAGCGCGTTCCGGATTACCTGCAGGACGGCCATGAACTTCTCGGTCGGCTGGAAGGTGTCCTCGACGGTATTTCCGAACAAGGCGGCCGCGTGCGGCAACTGATTCGGCGAGCATAAAAGCCAAATCCCCGTGGCCTCCCCCACACAATCTGCACCATTTCCTACGCACCGTGGCAGTACGCGCCAAGGCTAGTGGAAACGTGTGCAACTTCTGCGTTGAACATAGCCCTCCGCGTCGTACACGCAGCCAGCCATTCCGATGCAGTGCACTGCGTTGACTGCCCCTCGTCATCGTAGAGATACCGATTGTCGCAGTGCTCAGATAGGCCCCACCCAAGCCAACGGAAGGCTTGAATGGGCCACCTGTCCACGCTCGGGATGACAACATTTTTGGAAGCAGAGTTCCCGCGCGTACAAACATGGCCATGCAAATATCTAAAATAATTTGTTAATCAAATCGTCGCCTATCCCAAAGCCGAGACCAGTGACGATGGATCGCCCGAATCCAGATTGTAGAAAGCCGCCCAATCCGCCCTGTTGCGGCTGCATTGGAAGTCCTCCAGGAACAAACCCAGGTTGCGCATAGCTGCCCTGCACCTGAGTTGGATAACCGCCGCCGTAAGCCTGATTTTGATTTGCAATGAATCCATGGATCGCCTGGAGCAGGTTCATCGTCTGCTGCTGTTGGGACTGGATGGCGAGGGCAATTTCTTTAAGGTCGAGCGCCCACTCGCGGGCGTTCGGGTTTCCATTGGCGGATTCGGCTTGCAGCTTCGTGGCCAGGTCCTTCAACTCCTGATACACCTGTTGCGAGGCCGTCTGTAGCTGGCTGTATTGCTCGTCGATTGTCTGGACATCCATTGTGGTCCTGCTCCTTGCAATTGTTGGGTGGGCGCACAGTCGGGGATTGTTCCCTGCGCTTCTATTTATTTTAAGACTGAATCAGCGTTGGGACATGCTGCACATCTACAGCGCCGTGCGCAAATTTTTTTGCGCTGCACGCCACACCGCAAAATTGCTTACGTTTGATTCCCAGACCCGTCTGAACGTTAAGCACTCAATTACATAACCATTGCGTCCAATCGATGCGCAACGTCATCGAAAGAATGCACCCATTCAGAGCGGCGAGCATTCATGGATGAACTTTATCTGGCGCGTCGAGACTTTTCATTCATCCAGTTATATTTCACATTTGGTAAAACATGACATCTGTATCTCGAAGCACTGATGTAGTCATTCTGGGGGGCGGCCCTGCTGGATTGGCCGCCGCCATTGCGTTACGGCAGAAAGACATCGCCTGCCTGGTTGTGGAAGCCCTACAGCCTGCGATCGATAAAGGTTGCGGAGAAGGTCTGATGCCGGAAGCTCTGGCGGCGCTGGGAGAACTTGGCATCCGGGTAAGCGAGGACGATGGTCATCTCTTTCGCGGCATTCGCTTTGTCAATCCCGAGCACCAGGTGGATGCCTTCTTCCAGAATGGCACAGGCATTGGAGTGCGCCGCACGAAACTGCATCAACGCATTCTGGATCGCGCCCATGCTGTTGGCGTGGAGATGATGTTTGGCAGCCGCGCCAAGTTGCTTCACGAGAGGAGGATTTCCGTCAATGGCGCTGCCATCCAGTATCGATGGTTGATCGGCGCCGATGGGCAGGCGTCCAGCGTTCGCAAATGGGCCGGACTGGATGCCACGCGAAAGGAGGGCCTGCGCTTCGGCTTCCGCCGTCATTACAAAATTGCTCCATGGAGCGAATATGTCGAAATTTATTGGGGATCCGCGGGGCAGGTGTATGTGACGCCCATTGCTTCCGACGCCGTGTGTGTCGTATTTATCACGCGTGACCGCAATCTCCAGCGGGAGAACATATTCGACGACTTCCCGGAAATTGCGCGCCGGTTGCAGGACGCGCCGGTCATCTCCAAGCCGCGCGGAGCTGTGTCGGCGACGAGAAAACTTCATCGCGTGGCCAATGACTATGTGGCGCTGGTCGGAGATGCCTCCGGTTCCGCCGACTCCATCACCGGCGCGGGACTGGCCATGTCCTTCCGCCAGGCCATTGCTCTTGCAAAGGCAATTGAAATGGGCGACCTGAAACTTTATGACGATGCTCATCGCGCCATCGGCAAGCTGCCGCACGCGATGGGAAGTTTGATGCTGATGATGGACCGCTGGCCAAGCCTGGAACGCCATGCGATGAAAGTGTTGTCTGCGGAGCCTGCATTGTTTCACCATCTGCTTGGCGTCCATGTCGGGATGGAGAGTCTTTCACGCTTTGCGTGGCGGCAGGGGCCTCGCGTGGGCTGGCATTGGTTACAGGCGGCATTTATTCAGCGACAGGAAAGAGGCATGCTCGATGCGGCATAATCCTAGTATTTCCCGTCGCTTCTCGCGGCGCGCAATCGGGACAATCCAACTTTTTCTTCTGTCAATAGTGCTTACGGGCTTTATCCATGCTGCGGCGGACCAGCCAACTCACAAAGTCACGCTTACTTTCAATCCGAAAAAGACGAGCATCCAGTGGAGTCTGGGGGCTGTGCTCCACACCGCCGAGGGGACCTTTCAGCTCAAGAGCGGAGTGATTCACTTCGACCCGGCAACGGGCGCTGCCGATGGACTCATCGAAGTCGATGCGAAAAGCGGACAGGGCGGCGAACCGGCGCGCGACCGCAAGATGCAGAAGGACGTTCTCGAAAGCGATCACTATCCAGACATCAGCTTTCGACCCACGCATGTTGAGGGTAATGTGGATTTTAGCCACGATCAGGTCATTACGGTCGCAGGGATTTTTCGGATTCACGGAGAGGACCATCCGCTGCAATTGAAGGTCAACATCCATCCAGAGCAAAATGCTCTGACAGCCACGACCCACTTTTCCGTGCCCTACGTGCAGTGGGGAATGAAAGATCCCAGTACGTTCGTTTTCCGTGTCGGCAAATCGGTGGATATTGCTTTAGAAGCTACTGCAACTGTCGAACCCTTACAGAACTGAACACACGATGATGTAGGCTCATTTTCGTGGAGATTCGCGAAAATATAACATTGGCCCCGTACACGACCTTTTGTGTTGGCGGCCCGGCGCGCTGGTTTATGGAGGCCGCGAGCGAGGCCGATCTGACCGAAGCGGTTTCGTTTGCTCGCGCAAAAAATGTGCCGCTGTTTGTACTGGGAGGCGGGAGCAATCTGCTGGTGGCGGACAAGGGTTTTCCCGGCGCGGTGGTGCATGTGGTCAATCGCGGTATTCGCGAGGAAATGGATGGCGAGCACGGAATTTTTACTGTGGCCGCCGGGGAAGACTGGGACCGCTTCGTTTCGACTGTAGTGGCGCGAGATTTTGCCGGCATCGAATGCATGGCTGGGATTCCGGGCACGGTGGGCGGCACGCCAGTGCAAAACGTAGGCGCGTATGGGCAGGAGGTCGCATCGACGATCGTTGCCGTGCGCGCTCTCGACCGGGCCTCCTTACGCATGGTGGATTTTTCCGCTGCCAACTGTCAGTTCGGATATCGCCGCAGCATTTTTAACAGCACAGCTCGCGACCGCTATATCGTGACGGAAGTTGGCTATCGGCTGCGCCTGCACGGGGCGCCGCACCTGGCGTACAAAGACCTTGCGGAGGCATTTGCTGACAAGCCAGCCACGCCTAAGCTGACACAGGTCAGAAAAACGGTGCGCAGCATCCGGCGCAAGAAAGGGATGCTGCTGGTCAAAGGCGACAAAGATTGCCGCAGCGCGGGATCGTTCTTCAAAAATCCTGTGGTGTCGGAGTCGCAACTGGCTGACATTTCCGCGCGCGTGTCGAAGGAGGCCAATCTTGCCGGACAAGCCGAGGCCGCGCCCATTCCGCATTTTGCCGCGGAGCCGGGCACGGTGAAGTTGCTGGCCGGCTGGCTGATCGAACACGCCGGATTTCCTAAAGGCTTTGCGCTGGGCGCGGCGGGGATTTCCAGCCGTCACACGCTGGCGCTGGTGAATCGCGGCGAGGCGACAGCGGATGAAATTCTTGCTTTGCGCGATCAGATTCGTAAGCGCGTGCTGGCACAGTTCGGCATTTGCCTGGAGCAGGAGCCGGTGTATCTCTCCGGCAGTTAGAGGGCGGGATCTACGCCCATTGCGAGCAGTAGCCGCTCCCGCTCTGCGGCAAGCACGACGCACGGTTTTCCCTGCGCGGTGATGTGGCCTTCTTCCATGACGAGCACTTCGTCTCCGGCTGCGAAGGCCTCTTCCAGATTGTGCGTCACCATCAGCAGGGGCACGCTGCGTTCCCGCGCCCACTGGTGCAGGTTCTGTGAAAGCCGCTGACGGCCCGGCGCATCGAGCGCGGCAAAGGGTTCATCGAGCAGCAGGACGGTTGGCTCCGCAGCCAGCGTGCGCGCAATGGCGACGCGCTGCAATTGGCCGCCGGACAATTCGCGGGGCCAGCGATTTGCGAGCGATTCGGCTTCGACGAGCTGAAGCAGGCGCAAAATGTTTTCCTTCTGCGCGGGTCCATCCATGCCGCGCAGCGCAAAGGCCACATTGTGCGCGACGGTGAGGTGCGGGAAAACTGCGGGATTCTGGAGGACAAGGCCCACGCACCGCTTTTCCGCCGGGACCGACAATGCGCTACGGCTGCCACGCGCGCTTTGCCAGAGCGTTCTATCGTGAAGCTGAATTTTTCCTGCGTCCGCTTCGAGCAGGCCTGCGATGGCGCGCAGCAGAGAAGACTTGCCGGAGCCGGACGGCCCGAACACCACGGTGCGCGGCGCGTGGAGCTCAAATGCCGCTTCCAGATGAAAGCTGGCGCCGTTGTGCGCGAAGCGGTGCTCGATGTGGACGGAGAGCCAGGGAGGTCGGGCCGCATTCGCAATGGCTGACTCAGACAAGTTCATGTCTCCAGCGCTGGCTGTAGAGCAGCGTCAACGCAACCAGACAAATTGCGAGGAGAAACAGCGCGGTGCGGTTGGCCTGCGCGTATTGAAAATCCTGCACCTGATCGTATAGCGCGATGGAGAGCGTGCGCGTGGTTCCCGGCAGGTTGCCGCCAATCATCAACACGACGCCGAATTCGCCAATGGTATGCGCGAAACTCAATACTCCCGCAGTGAGCAACGACCCGCGAGAGAGCGGCAGCACCACGCGCAGCATTCGTTCCATGCGTCCGCTGCCGAGAGTGGCGGCTGCGTCCAGCATCGCGCGGTCCACGGCCGCGAAGCCAGCGGTGAGTGGTTGCACAGCAAAGGGCAGGCTGTAGAGCACCGAGCCAACGACCAGACCTGCAAAGGAAAACGCCAGCGGATGACCGAGCAGATGGCCAATGATGCGACCCAGAGACGTTCGCGGCCCCAGGCCCACCAGCAGATAAAAACCCAGCACGGTAGGCGGCAGAACGATAGGCAAAGCACAGACCGCCTGCACCAACGTCTTCCATTGGCTGCGGGTGAAGGCCAGCCAGTAGGCCAGTGGCACGGCAAGTAACAGCAGGATCAGCGTTGTGATCAGCGCCAGGCGAAGCGTCAGCAAAAGTGCGACTGTGTCCATAAATTTATTCCGTGCGCTTGCGGCTTATGGCGCGGGAGTGTCCAGGCCACCGGAGAAGAGCAGCTTGCGGGCACTCTCCGAGCGCATAAATTTCAAAAAATCCAGCGCGGCCTGCTTGTTGGCCGCGTTGCGCACCACGACAGCGCCTTGCTCGATGGGTGGATATGCGCTCTTCGGCAGAGCAACGAAACGACCTGCCTGCTCCATGGCGGGCGTGATGGCGAGCGTTTTTGAAATCAGCGCGCACTCCGCATTGCCAGACTGGCCGAACTGCGCAGCCTGCGCGATATTTTCCGCGAAAACCAGCTTGGGTTGGAGGGCTGCCGCCAGTCCGAGTTTCTGGATGGCGGCCATGGCCGCCGCGCCATACGGCGCGTGGACCGGATCGGCAACGGCGATGTGATGGACCGCCGTGTCCGTGAGTGCCTGCATCGTAAGCGGATCGCGCAAAATTCCTCGCCGCGCCCACAGCACCAGCGATCCCTGCGCATACGTGACAGGCTGCGGTTCGACGGCCAGATTCGCATCGACGATTTTCTGCGGAAATGCGCGATTCGCGGCGAGGAAAAGATCGTAGGGTGCGCCGTTTAGAATTTGTGTTGCGAGCGTGGCCGAGGATGCGTACGACACGGCAACGTGCGTGCCCGTACTTTTTTCAAAATTTTCCACCAGGGCCGGCAGTACGGGCTGGAGATCGGCAGCGGCGGCTATCCGCAATGTTTTGGACTGCGCGGCCAACGTCATCGCAGGCAGAAATAGGAGCGGGAGCAGCGCGAAAAATCGTGGTCGGCTAAACACGGACTACCATCACTTCCGTTGCCTTGATAAGCGCCGCTGCTTTGACCCCGGGCTGGAGCCGCAGTTCACGCGCCGCGTCCGCGGTAATAATGGCGGTCACGAATTGGTCGCCGATGGCAAGTTTCACCTGCGCCAGCAGGCCGTCGAAGCGTACCTGGACGATCTTTCCGGCCAGCTGATTGCGGCCGCTTACGGAAGAGGTCAGCTTCTTGGCTTTCGGCGCAGTGGGTGCGTCGGTGCGCAGAAATGCTTGAATCTCACGCTCGGGAATGCGGTAATGGCCGCCGGGAGTTTTTACCGCGCGCAGCTTGCCGCGATAGAGCCATTGTTTGATGGTTGGGTAGGAGATGCCCAGCCGCTCGGCGGCGTCGCGCGGTGTGTAGAGTTCTGCCATAACCGAGAGTATATGCGAATCTATACGATTTTTGCAATGAGTGAAAATATACGGATTGTTTGGGCTACTAAAAGGAGCGGCAGTGAAGGAGGAGGTAAGCGTCTTTAGATCAATCGCCGGGTTTAAACCCACCGCCTTTCAGGCGGTGAGCTTTCAGCATACGTGCTGGATACTGGAAGGATGGTGGAATACAGGAAGAGTGCGCACGCGGTTTGGGATGTGAAGTACCACCTGATCCGGGTGACGAAGTACCGGTACAAGATGCTGCGCGGGGAAGTGGCAGAGCGTACGCGGGACCTGATCCGGCAGATATGCCAGTCGCGTGAAGTGGTGATCGTGCAGGGCACAGTATCGCCGGACCATGTGCATTTGCCAGTGAGCGTGCCGCCCCAACTGGCCCCGGCGAAGCTGGTGCAGTTCATCAAAGGGCGATCGAGCCGGATGTTGCAGGAGGAATTTCCGCAGCTGCGGAAGCGGTACTGGGGACAGCATCTATGGGCGCGCGGGTATTTTTGCGCGAGCGTGGGCGCGGTGGATGAGGAGACGATCCGAAGATACATTGAGAATCAAACGTGGGAGGACACAGGTGAAAACTTCAAAATCACCGCGCCGCGCGAGCCTTAAAGCCGGCTCTCAGCCGGGAGCGCTTCAGGCGGCTTCAGCCGCAAACAGGCGACTTTCAGTCGCAATCAAACCCACCGCCTTTTTGGCGGTGGTCGTTTAGTAGGGCAGGCGCAACCTGATAGGCTAGGCGTATCCCATGACTCAAGAACCAACACAATCTGCGCTGGAATTTGCGCACCAATTACGCTGCATTGGATGCGACGCCAGAATTAAAGGGCCGAAGGCCGCGGAGGACTTCCGCTGCCGCTCCTGCGGAAGCCTGTTTGAGGTGGAGTATCCCGGCATGTTTACTGCAAGGCGTCGCAGTGCAGAAAATTTACATACTCAGTCTGCTGCGGGCGCCCTGCCTGCTCTCTGGAGCCAGCGCCGTTTCTCGAATTCACGGCTGGACCGCAGCGGGGTCTGGCGCTTTCGCGAGCTATTGCCATTTCTCGAAGACGAACGTAACGTCGTTACGCTGGAGGAAGGCAACACGCCGCTGTATGCGCTGCCGCGTTGCGGGGAATCGCTGGGCCTCGACAATTTATTTGCCAAACATCAGGGGATGAACCCGACGGGCTCGTTTAAGGACACGGGGATGACGTCGGCGCTTTCGGTCGCGCATGAACGCGGATTTCCCTGGGTGGCGTGCGCTTCGACCGGCAACACCTCGGCAGCGATGGCGGCGTATGCGGCGCGTGCCGGGATGCACGCGCTGGTGCTGATCCCTGATGGCAAGGTCGCGTGGGGAAAACTGGCGCAGTCGCTCGATTATGGCGCGATCACCTGCCAGTTGAAAACCGACTTCGACGGGTGTGTCGCAGTGCTGGCGGAGCTGGTGCGGCGCGCGCCGGTCTATCTGCTGAATTCGGTCAATCCATACCGGCTGGAAGGCCAGAAAACTCCAGCGATGGAAATGGCGGAGGCGCTGGACTGGCAGGTCCCAGACCATATGATCGTGCCCGGTGGAAACCTGGCGAACAGCTCGGCGCTGGGCAAGGGCTTTGCCGAGTTGCATGCGCTCGGGTTGATCGACCGGCAGCCGCGCATCAGCATCATTCAGGCGGAGGGCGCGAATCCCTTGTTCCTGAGTCTAACGCAGCACGAAGGGAAGCAGCTTCATCCGGTGCAGGCGGACACGCGGGCCACGGCCATTCGCATTGGCAATCCAGCGTCCTGGCTGAAGGCAATGCGCGTGTTGCAGGGCACAGGTGGCTGGTGTGAACAGGTGAGCGAGCAGGAGATTGCGCTGGCCAAGGCGGAGATTGGCGCGGAGGGGATAGGCTGCGAGCCTGCCTCTGCGGTGACGCTGGCTGGCCTGAAAAAACTGGTCGCGCAAGGGCGCATCGCGAAGCACGAGAAAGTGGTTCTGTTGCTGACTGGACATACCTTGAAGGACCCGGAATATACGATCGATTTCTATCGCGGAAGTTTACTGACAGCAGAAGAGATTGCCGCGATGCCGGACCAGCAGCGCGAGAAAATGCAGGCGCTGGCACGCGCTCCGATGGTGCTGGAACCGGAAGTGGAAACCGTAATGCGCGTGCTGGACGCGGCGGTGCGCGGTTGACGCAGCGCATTCAGCTTCGACTGCCTGCGACCTCCGCCAACCTGGGACCGGCATTCGATACGGCTGCGGTGGCGCTGAATTTGCATCTGGAGATTACTGCGCATGCAGCCGAGATATTTTCCATCTCCGCGCAAGGACGCAATGCGAAGGCGTGCGGCAGAGTGGAAGGCAATCTGATCCTTGAGACCTATCGGCAAATCCTCGCGGAAAATAATTGTTCCGTCCAGCCGCTTCGTCTGGAGGTCAACAACGGTATTCCGCTGGGGATGGGTTGTGGATCCTCAGCGGCGGCACGTCTGGCTGGGATTGCCCTCGCCGTCGAGTTCGGGGAGATGGTCTGGCAGGAGGAAAAGATTCTTGCAACCGCGACGCGCCTCGAAGGCCACCCCGACAATGTGACTGCTTGCTGGCTGGGTGGAATGACGGTAGCTGCGGTCGCTTCGGCACAAGACAGTGCCGAAGGTCGAGCATGCATCACGCCTCCAGTTCATGTAGCGCGTTTTGAAGTTCCCGAGAAGTGGCGGGCTGTTGTTGTTCTGCCGAAAGAGCCGCTTCAAACGGAAGAATCGCGGAAAGTGCTGCCGGAACGCTACAGTCGCGCCGATATTGTGACAAATTTGCAACATAGTTCCTTGCTCGTCGCGGCATTTGCAACCGGACAGAGCGCGTTATTGCAGGCCGCGATGCGGGACCGGCTGCATGAGCCGTATCGCAAGGCGATTTGCCCGTTGCTGGAGCACTTACGGCCTCTAGCTGGCAAGGGTGGGGTGCTGGGCGTTGTTTTGAGCGGAGCTGGACCGGGTGTTCTATTGATTGTGGAACGGAATCTCGACAACAATGCGTTGGATCGCCTCCTTGCGCCTGCATTTGGCAGCTCAAACAATGCCGAGATTCTGCAATGCGGTTTTGAAAATCGAGGAGCCAACAACGACGGCGGCTAATTCCGGCGCAGATGCATGTTGCAAGTAACATGGAAATTGGTTACTCAAGTTTTGTTTACAACGCACGCGGAGGCCGCTAACCTCTTCTCCAAGGGGCAGTTCTGGGGGAGGGCTGCTCTCGCGCCCGTTGATCTTGTAAAAGATCCGGGCGCTTTATTTTTGCTGTTGAAATTTCTGAACGCCAAAAAACTTCTCCCAGTTTCCAATCCTTCCATCTCTTTCTCCACAGCCCATGCGACCAAACACGTCCTGCGATCATCTTGTATGCTGGAGAGTTCCCGGCAGAAGCGATGCTGAGCAAATTTAAGGCTTAGATTTCAGATAACCCAAGGAGGGATTGGATGGCAGGTTCAGATGTACAGAATGTGCAGGAAGTGAACGATGCAACCTTTGAAAAAGAGGTGTTGCAATCGACGGAGCCGGTGCTGGTGGATTTCTGGGCCGCCTGGTGTGGACCTTGCCGTGCGCTGGCGCCGGTCGTGGATGAAGTGGCCACGCAATATGTGGGCAAGTTAAAGGTGATGAAGATGGATGTCGACCGCAACTCGGCAACGCCGATGCGCTATGGCATACGCGGGATTCCGGCGCTGCTGCTTTTTAAGGAAGGCAAGGTTGCGGAACAGATTGTGGGACTTGTGCCGAAGGAACGGATCGAAGCGTCGATCCAGAAAGTTGTCAGCTAAAGCGGATTTTTCAAGAGGAAAAGCACTGAGCGGCGAAATGCCCGGCATTTTTGCCGGGCATTTTTCATTTCTGCAACTCTCCATGCCTATTGGTGTGCAATGTTTTCCACTGGGCTGGAGGGAGCAGGAACCGCCGCCAGAATGCTTGTGTCTGCGGGAATGATGGTGTCGTCCGGGGCAATCTCGGGTAGCGGACCTTCGAGCGCCACCTTGAGCACTTCGTCCATCTGATCGACAAAGTGCATCTTCATGCTGGACTTCAAGTTTTCCGGCACATCGGCCAGATCGTTCTTGTTTTCGGCGGGAAGAATGACTTCAAACACGCCCGCACGATGCGCGGCGAGCAGCTTCTCCTTCAATCCGCCGATGGGCAGGACTTTACCTCGCAGTGTGATCTCGCCCGTCATGGCCACGTCCCGGCGCACTGGGATGCGCGTCAACGCGCTGGCCAGAGCCGTCGCCAGGGTGATGCCAGCGGAAGGGCCGTCCTTGGGAATCGCGCCCTCTGGGACATGGACGTGGATATCGAGGCTGCGGTAAAAGTCGCGGCCCAGCCCCAGGTGATGCGCCCGGCTGCGGATGTAGGAAAGCGCGGCCTGCGCCGACTCCTGCATCACTTCGCCGAGTTGGCCGGTGAGCGTCAACTTGCCCTTGCCGTCGAGCACCTGAACTTCCGTGGAAAGGATACTGCCGCCCATTTCGGTCCAGGCCAGTCCCGTGACGAGGCCGATTTCATTCTGTTCATGGACCTGCGAGTGGCGGACCTTGGGCAGGCCGAGAAGCTCCTGCAGATTGGCGGCTGAAATCTCCTCGCTGTGATTGGCGCCGTTCTTGACAATGCGGCGCGCCACTTTGCGGCAGACGTTGCCGATCTCCCGCTCCAGGTTGCGCACGCCCGCTTCGCGCGTGTAGGCGCGGATGGTTTCGAGCAGCGCTTCATCGGTGAAGACAAGATTTTTTTCGCTTAGCCCAGTCTGCTCGCGCTGCTTGCGCAACAGAAATTGTTTGGCGATTTCGAGCTTTTCATCTTCCGTGTAGCCGTGCAGCCGCAGAATTTCCATGCGGTCCTGCAGCGGCGCGGGAATGGTGTGCAGCACATTCGCCGTGGCGACGAAGAGCACCTGCGACAGATCATATTCGACGTCGAGATAATGGTCCTGGAAGGTGGCGTTCTGCTCCGGGTCCAGAACTTCGAGCAGCGCCGAGGCCGGATCGCCGCGAAAGTCCGATGCCATTTTGTCGATTTCGTCCAGCATGAAGACAGGGTTTTTTGTGCCAGCCTTTTTCATGGACTGGAGAATCTGGCCTGGCAGCGCGCCGATGTAGGTACGGCGATGACCACGAATTTCCGCCTCATCGCGCATGCCCCCGAGCGACATGCGGACAAATTTGCGGCCGGTGGCCTTGGCAATCGACATGCCGAGCGAGGTCTTGCCCACGCCCGGCGGCCCAACGAAACACAGGATCGAACCCTTGGGGTTCTTCACCAACTGGCGCACAGCGAGAAATTCCAGGATGCGCTCTTTGATCTTTTCGAGGCCATAGTGGTCGGTGTTCAGAATTTTTTCGGCGTGGTCGATGGAGCGAATCTCTTTGGATTTTTTCTTCCACGGCACGGCAAGCATCCAGTCCAGATAATTGCGGGACACTGTCGATTCGGCGGACATGGGCGGCATGGCTTCCAGCTTTTTCAGCTCCAGCATGGCCTTGTCGAAGACGTCCTTCGGCATGCCGGCCTGCTCGATCTTTTTCTTGAGTTCGTCGAATTCGCTTTTTTCGCCGCGACCCAGTTCTTTCTGGATGGCCTTGATTTTTTCGTTGAGGTAATACTCTTTCTGGGCGCGTTCCATCTGCCGCTTGACGCGCGATTGCACGTTGCGGTCCATGTTCAGCTTTTCAATTTCTATTTCCAGCACGCCGACTAAGTGCTGTAGGCGCTCGGCGGGATCAAAGATGTCGAGAAGCTCCTGCTTTTCTTCAATCGGCAACTGTAGATTGGCGGCGATAGTATCGGCCAATTTTCCTGGCTCTTCCATGCGGACTGCGGCGGCCACAGTTTCCAGGTTCAGCGCCTGCTGCAGCTTGACGTATTGCTCAAACAGGCCGGCGACGCGCTGCATCACCTGTTCCAACGCCTTGGTCATTTCCACTTCAGAGTTGCCGAGGCGGATGGTGGCGACAAAAAATCCATCTGTATCCACGATTTCTGTGGCCTTGGCGCGTTCCACGCCCTCCACGAGGACCTTGATGTTGCCGTCCGGCATCTTCACGCTCTGCACGATGTTGCCGATGGTGCCGGTGGCGTAAATATCTTTCGGCGTTGGTTCGTCTTGCCCGGCATCGTGCTGCGTGGCCAGGAAGATTTTGCGGTCCCCGGTTAGCGCTTCTTCAAGCGCGCGCACGCTGGATTCCCGGCCCACGACAAAAGGAGTCATCATGTAGGGAAAGATGACCATGTCGCGGATCGGCATCATCGGCAGTTTGCGCAGCTCGAATTTGTCGCGTGTTTCTGTCACATTCACCTCGTTGGTTCGATCGCTTTTCCTATTCTAATTTGTTGTGCCTCTCACTGCGAGTACCGATGAAGACCATGGTCAAAAATCGTGCATGCTGCTTATGCAACCGCCTGCGTGCAATGGGAACAGCGCCGTGCAGCCGCCGGAATGTCGCTGAGGCACTCGGGACAGGTTTTTGTGGCTGGCGGCACGACAGGGACTGGCTTGTTGAACCTCGCCAGCAGTTTATTCACAGGGAGTACGACACCAAAATAAATTGCGATCGCGACAATTAGAAACGCGATGATGGCATTGAGAAAATTGCCGTACTTCACGATGCCGCCATGGACATGCAGCACGAGATAGGAAAAGTCGGGCTTACGGAAGACAGCGGAGATGAAGGGATTGATGATGTCGGCGACCAACGAGTTCACAATCCCGGTAAAGGCTGCACCAATGACGACGGCAACGGCGAGATCAACAACATTGCCGCGCAGAACAAAATCGCGAAATCCCTTCAGCATCGAACGTTCTCCTTGCTAGCGTGATGGGCGCTGTTCCTGGAGGGGTACACAACGCCGTAGAGTTGCCAGAATCCTATCATTGCGGTGCAGTCGTGGCGCAACGATCCCTCGAAATTAATATAGGACGAATCCATCCAATCAAATCCATGCCTATGGCGCATCTCGATTGCCTGCGATATTCTCCAGTGTTCCTATGCAGGTAAGGATTTTCCATGAATAAAGTTTTGACAAACGCGGACGAGGCGATCCACGATATTTCCGATGGCGACACCATTATGTTCGGCGGCTTTGGACTCTGCGGGATTCCAGAGCAATTGATTGAGGCCGTGGTGCGCAAAGGCATCCGCGAGGGTTGGAAGGACCTGCACACGATCAGCAACAACATGGGCGTGGACGGCTTCGGCATGGGGCGAATGCTGGAAGCGAACATGGTCGCTTCTCATGTCGGCAGTTACGTTGGCGAAAATAAGCTGCTGGAAGAGCGGGTGTTGACGGGAAAACTGGATCTGACGCTGGTTCCGCAGGGAACGCTGGCCGAACGCATCCGTGCCGGTGGGGCCGGTATTCCGGCTTTTTTTACTCCAGCAGGGGTGGGCACACTGGTGGCCGAAGGGAAAGAGACGCGCGAGTTCGACGGAAAGATGTATTTGATGGAGCGCTGGCTGCGGGCAGATTTTGCGCTCATCAAAGCGTGGAAGGGAGACCGCATGGGAAATTTAATTTATCGCAAGACGGCGCGAAACTTCAACCCCATGATGGCGACGGCCGCGCGCGTCACCATTGCGGAAGTGGAGCAACTTGTTGAACCCGGCGAGATCGACCCGGACCAGGTGATAACGCCAGGCATTTATGTGCAGAGAATTTTTGTGGGCGAGAAACACGAGAAGCGTATCGAGAAAAGGACGGTGCGGACGGCGTAGGAGTTTCGATTCAGCGCCATTGCGACAGCAGGGGATAAAACGCAAGGAAGACAATCATGGTCAACGCCATGGCGTCCATATACAGGCTAATCATGACCGCGCCATGATAAAAGCTCCAGCGCGAGCGCAGGCAACGAAATGTCTCCACTGCTCCGAGGATGGAGAAGAGGACGGGAAAAATTATCGCGGGGGTGGGCCGATTTGCCGGAAATTTGGTGAGCACAAATGAGGCGCCCAGGCTGCCGAGCACCAGGATGTTGCCACGCAGCAAGGAAGGGACGCGCCAATGGAAGAAGGAACGATTCAACCGGAAAAATCCACTAGCAATACTGTATCGAATTCAACCGTGGACGCAACGAAGGGAAGGACTAAAGAATGGCCGCTGGATCGCGTGAGGTCGAAAAGCAGGACGGCAATTTGAGCGACAAGCGGGGAAAACGCGAGCAGCTTGTCCAGGGAATTGCCAGGCGGGTGGCGCAAGAACTGCGCGATGGTTTTTATGTCAACCTTGGCATTGGCATGCCGACCCTGGTGGCGAATTACGTTCCAGCGGGGATGGAAGTGGTCTTGCAATCCGAGAACGGAATGCTGGGAGTGGGACCGTATCCGCTGGCCGGTGAGGAAGACCCGGACCTGATCAACGCTGGCAAGGAAACAGTGACGGAGCTGCCGGGGACCTCCTATTTCTCCAGCGCCGATTCGTTTGCCATGATTCGTGGTGGCCACGTCGATCTGAGCATTCTGGGCGCGATGGAAGTGGATGAAGCGGGCAACCTGGCGAACTGGATGATTCCAGGAAAAATGGTGAAGGGCATGGGCGGGGCCATGGATCTGGTCGCGAGCGCCCGGCGCGTCATCGTCGCTATGGAGCATACGACGAAAGACGGCCACCCGAAGATACTCAAACACTGCACGCTGCCGATTACCGGCTTGGGCGTGGTGGACGACATTGCGACGGAGATGGCTTACATTCGCGTGACGCCGCAAGGCTTGGTGCTGGAAGAGATTGCGGCTGGCCTGACGGTGGACCAGGTGCAGGCGGCTACGGAACCGAAGCTGATCGTCAGCGAACGATTGAAAACAATAGTGCAGGACTAAGCGGTTCCACGGATCACAGATACTGTTATCAAAAATTAGGGTGAGTCATTCTGAATCTTTCGGCCCTGCTCAGGATAAACTCCGCGAAGAATCCAGAGGGTGATGGCGACACAGTCTAAGCGCGTATTCTCTGGATTCTTCACTTCGGTCGGTCGCCGCAGCGGCCGACCTCCGTTCAGAATGACTCCTTTTGTCATCCAGCTACACTAATCTTGAATCTGCTTTAAGCAACAATTTACACGACTGGGACAGCAGACATGGTTTGCTCCGCTACTGTGCGCAATGCCTCGTCATACGGCGCGCGCAGCACGCCGCGCTCGGTAATGATTGCAGTCACATACTTTGCAGGTGTTACATCAAAGGCCGGGTTTACGATCTCCGCATTCGACGGCGCAATCTGCTTGCCATTGATATGCGTGACTTCATTGGCTGCGCGTTCTTCGATGGGAATTTGCTCGCCGGTTGCGGTCGCCATGTCGATGGTGGACCAGGGAGCGGCGACATAAAACGGAATGCCGTGTTCTTTCGCGAGAACGGCAACTCCATACGTGCCGATTTTATTGGCCACGTCTCCGTTGGCGGCGATGCGGTCC
Source organism: Acidobacteriaceae bacterium (assembly GCA_027306695.1). Lineage (GTDB taxonomy): Bacteria > Acidobacteriota > Terriglobia > Terriglobales > Acidobacteriaceae > JAKAAZ01. Next base: position 24,689 of record DAHUZH010000014.1, on the reverse strand, counting down.
GCGCCCACGATGACGGCCTGGATTTTTCCGGCGCGCATCTGGCTGGCCGCCATGTTGTCGCAGAGCACGGTCGTCGGGATATTGTCGTGCAGCAGCTCCCACGCGGTCAGCCGCGCGCCTTGCAGAAATGGCCGCGTCTCATCCGCGTAGACATGGATTTCATGGCCACGCTCGACCGCCGCGCGAATGACGCCCAGCGCCGTTCCGTAGCCGCAGGTCGCCAGCGCGCCAGCGTTGCAGTGGGTCAGCACGCCACCGGAGAGCGGCAGTAAACGCGCGCCCAGCGCACCCATGGCGCGGCAGGCGGCAATGTCTTCGTCATACATGCGGCAGGCTTCGGCAACTGCGGCCCGCTGGATATGTGCGACGGTCACGCGGGGCGCGTTGGAAAGGGTGCGGACCAGATGGCGAATGCGTTCAATGCCCCAGAATAAATTGACGGCTGTGGGGCGCGTGGCCGCGAGGGTCTCGCAGATGAGGTGCAGTTCGTGGTGCAGTTGCTCGACGTCGGTAGCTGGAGAACGCAGCACGCCAAGCGCCACGCCCATGGCCGCGCTTACGCCAATGGCCGGGGCGCCGCGCACCACCATGGTGCGGATGACTTCGGCGACTGCGCGATAGTCCGTGGCCAGAACATAGGTTTCTTCCAGCGGCAGCTTCGTCTGGTCCAGGAAGCGTACGCCTGCATCGGTCCATTCAAGGGTCGGAATCATACTGCTTCCAGTTTATTGCACGCGAGCGGCTTGTGGCCTTTTACCTGGCCACCGTCGATGGAAAACCAATGGAAGCGGTCGATTTTGTAATCGCCTCTGCATTGGTTTTTGCGTCATCGAACGCCACCACCAGTTCCTTCTTTTGGTAATGCACGGTAACGCCGGTCACTCCGAGTTGTTTAAGTAGAGTTTTCTTGATTGTGATCGGGCAAGTGGGGCAGGTCATTCCGGATACGTCCAGTGTGACGGACTTCTGTGCGGCCCACGCAGCAGCGGGTAGCAGGCCAGTACAAAATAGGACTACAAGAATTCGTTTCACGACAACCTCCTAGGGCGTGTTAACACTTAGCGAAGTGCCTCGACGATGAAGGCAAAGGACAGGAAGCCGAGGAAGACCACATCCAGCTACTCGAAGCGCGAGAAGATGCGCCGGTAGCCTTTCAATCGCCGGAAAAGGCGTTCGATTTCATTGCGCTTTTTGTAGAGAGTACGGCGCGTAGCGCCAGGGATCGACGCGGTTGGACTTCGGCGGCACGACGGGAACCATGCCGAGGGCCAGTACAAGTTGCCGCGTTTCATCGCCCTCGCAAGCGCGGTCCATCAGCATCGGAACGCCTTCCGGCATGGGCGGAAGATCCCGCAGCGGTTCCCGGCCCTCCGGCGCGTCGTGCGCGTTGCCGGGCGAGAGCGCGAAGGTTATGGCCGTTCGAGCATCCGCGGCAACCAGATGAATCCTGGTATTCCACCCGCCGCGCGACTTGCCAATGGCCTGCGGTCCGTTTTTTTTAACGCCCCAGTGCCATCCGGATGCACCTCGATCGAGGTTGAATCCAGCGCGACCGCCTCAATCCCGATACGCACGATCTGCTCCAGTTGCAGCTTTTCGAAGATGCGATCGAGCACACCGCTCTTCGACCAGCGGTTCATCCGGGTGTAGATGGTGTGCCAGTTGCCGAACCGCTTCGGCAGCCCACGCCACTTGCATCCATGCTCGGCCACATACAACAGCGCATTCAGCAGTTGAAGGTTGGACAGGCTTACATTGCCGCGCTGCACCGGCAAACTATCCTTGATTCTCGCGTACCGCTCTTCGGTAATCTCCATTAAGGACAAAACTACACGAACTGTATTGACGTAGTGTTAACACCCACTAATAGAAGAAGCGGGCGATTACGCGGAAGGTTCGCGCCGTCAGTTTCACTGAACATTATAAACGTATACCTGAGGCGGAGTGCTTGCGCCAGATGGAACCGCTACGAAGTATTTCTTGAGCGAGGGAACAAGAAGCGCAGTTTTTCCTCCGGGTCCAGAGGGGATTTTCCCTAGAAGCTGGTAATGATTTGCTGTCTGTTCTTTATAGACATCAATTTCTCCCGCGCCCCCACCGCAAGGTGCATAGAGCCGCATACTGGCTGCATCAAAAACCAAATCATCTATTCCTTTCGCAATGGGAAACGACTGCATCTCTTTGCCAGTCCTGGTATCGAAAACAACAATGACTCCACTGCGGCAGCCTACAAAAAGGCGATGATGGGCCTCATCCAGAGCGAGGGGAACATTGGTCTTACCCATGGTGACTGGCCAGCTTGCAACTATTTTTCCACTGTTGCGGTCGATCACGTCCACCTGGTTCTTATCTCTGTTGTTCACGTACATCCTTGAACTGCCCTTCTCCAACGCGATGGATTCAAGAGTGTCCCCTGGCACTTTGAATTCTTTAAGTTTCTTCATGGGATTCGTGCCGATATCGATAACGTTGACCATTGAATACGTCTCATGCGCGTCACCTCCGCCGTTGTTGACGTACATATATTTCGTCACGGGGTCATAAGCCATAGGATCTGCGTCTGGGAGAAGCTTGATGTCCTGGATGAGATCGTAAGTTTTTCCATCGAACATCTTCACCCCGCCTGCAGCACCGCCTCCGCCATAGGTAATGTATAGGCGCTGGTTGTCGCTGCGATATAACGGAGCGTGAGGTACAGCAATCCCGCTGATCGTATGGATCATCTTTCCCGAGCCGATATCGAAGACGAGCACGGCGTGAAAAGTTTCAGGAGTTGCAAACAACCGGTTCCCTTGAAGATCGACAGCAAAATGATCGAAGTGGCCCATAATGTTACTTGGCATCGTGTATTTCTGAACGAGCCTTAGAGGCGCAGGCCCCTGGGCCCACAACAATTGGGCCGACATGACATAACAGAATATCCCGAACATACCCAATAGTTTCTTCATTTAACCCTCCTGGTTATATCGTTCTTGTTCCAATATCTCTTCGCTCACTTATCCACCGCTAAATGACGATTCATCTCCGGCTATTATGCGTTCGACATGACCCATTGGAGGAACGACCATAGTATGTAATTTAATCTGCCGTAGATGAAAAAATCCTGAAAGAAATGCTGAATCTGAAGATGATGAAATATGCCAACTTCCCAGGCAGAGGTTAGAGGCAATCATGAAAATAATTTAATTTATTATTCACCCATAATTAATCAGACAATGTCATTACTAACGAAAGCTACAGATTTGGTTTTGGAAAGAAGTGAAAGTTAGACAATTGCTCCTTACCCATGAAGAGATATTGCTTTAAGCATAATCCCCAGCAACTCTTGCAGGTTCTCTCATCCTCATTTTTATGGCTAAAATTGTAGATATTCCAAGTCAATCCGCAGCCGACCTTTTTTCCACTGAATACTTGTCGTCCCGCATCAATACCTAGAGGGTCGCCAAGGCTACTACTGAAACACGACTCCGGAGGTTCCATGAATTTTTTCCATCGCCAGCAAACACTTTGTATTGCAGCATTGTTCTCAGTATCGTTCTCCGTATCTATTGGTTGCCCAGCGCTTGCACAGGTATCGCCGACCCCCAACAAGGTCCAGGTAAATGCTCCTTACGCGCAAAAATTGATCTTGGCCGCCAAAAAACACCATATGGCAATACAAAAGATTGGCCTGCATGCTGTACCGCCAGGCCAGAGTGCCAGCGTCGTTATCGCCAACAATCTTCCCGTAAAAATAGGGGATAAAGATTCCGTCAATGACATGGCTGTGGAAAATTCAGGACAACCTAAAGTCATACGCCGCGACGAAGGCAGCTTCTACGACCTTTATCTTCCAATCAACGATGCAAGTAACAGGCCCATCGGAATGATCACAATGGAGATACCCTTCAAATTTGCCAGCAGCGAAGCAGACGCGCTTAAGAAGGGCGAAGCGATTTGCGCCGAGATCCAACACAAGATTCCAAGCAAAGATGCTCTCTTTGCGCAGTAGCATGGGTGTATGTCTTAGCGGTTTTATTTTTGTGCATGACTAGGAGGTTCCATGAACTTGTTTCATTCCACGCAGATTTCTTTTATCGCAGCATTGCTTGCTGTTCCTGCCACAACATACCCCGCGCTAGCACAAACACCGCCGACTGCTCAAAGCCGGGTCCAGGTACACGCCCCCTACGCGCAAAAGCTAATCATGGCAGCAAAAGAACATCATCCGGAAGTACAAAGAATCGGTCTGCATGCTGTACCTCCTGGCTTAAGCTACAGCGTCGTTATAGCCAACACTCTTCCAGGGCTAATTGGGCAGAAGGATTCCGCCAAGGACATTGCTGTGGAACGTTCCGGAAAAGCCAAGGTCGAGCACCGTGAAGAGGGCTTTTATAAAGTGCGGTTGCCGATTGATGATCTCCACGGCCAGACATTCGGAATGATCGCTATAGAGGTTCCCTTCAAAGTCGCCAGCAGCGAAGATGGCGCATTGAAGAAGGGCGAAGCGATCCGCGCCGAAATCCAGCACAAGGTTCCGAACAAAAATGCTCTCTTTGCACAATAGCCCGGAGTATCATCCTCATTGCTATGCATTGCGCAGTCCTAATCGAAGCGGCTTTTCTTTTTACAGAAAAGCCGCCAGCTAGTCGCTTAATACACACTTAAAAGAAGCGTGAATCGCAACTATCTCTCCTCAAGTGCGCTGGAGTAAAGGACGGAGCGTGCGAATGTCCTTTATGTTATCAAGATTGAACACCGCATCGATTAACCGCATGCAAGCCGCCTGACCGAAGATGGGCGCGATCAAATCGCGACATTTTGCAACAAGCTCATCGTGAGTCATCGGATTTTGTGCAGTTCCACGTACCGCATCTACGCGCTGGGTGTAGTGAGTACCGTCTTTCAGTATCACATCCACGATGGCTATTCGCTTAGGATATAGCTGATCCAGTTCCGCGTCAGGAACGAGATGCACCTTGGTGCGCACACGAAGAATCTCTGGATCTTGCATCCGCGCTTTGTCGTGTGCAGATTGGAAATTGACCGTCTTGTCGACAAGCATTACGGCCATCATATGCTGCATAGAGATGTCCGGCATATCACGGTTGTTTACTATAGTCGCTTCGTAAGTATTGACGCGCGCAGTCGCTGACTGTAGCTGATCGAGCTTGAACGGATGTTGCTTGATGATGAGATCGAGTGCATCCAGAACTGCCTGGATCGGGGACCCTACAGTCCACTTCTTAATGTTTGTCCGAGTAACTTCATAGCGCACACCAAGCTTGTCGATCAGTTTATTCGGATCGGCATCGGGTGTATTAGCGGCAAGAAAGTTGTCAGGGCCGAAAAAAATATCATTTACGCCCGTGGCGCCTAGTTGAACCAACAGGGCAGCGGTAACGCCGTTGCGTGCGGTCATACCACCAAAGACAAATGCCTTCTCGATATGCTGAGTATCACGCTGCCAAGCGGCGATTCCCGAGGCCTGCTGAGCAGCATAGTCTAGCAACCAACGCATCTGCTGCGCACTCAAATCTGCTGTGCAACCTGCCGCTGCGGAGGCTCCAAAAGTATTGGCAATGGCATGCGTGTCCCGATGGGATTTTTCTTGAAATGGCAAGCCTCCCAACGACATCGTAACGCGGGTCCCTATGTCGTACCCAAGCGCAACAGCACGCACAAACCTGGCTCCGCTGACACCGAACTGCTCAGCTGCTGCCAGGGCTGCAGGAACTATTCCGCAACCTGGATGAGATTGCGAAGGAGCATGCGAATCGTCCGTCTCGTCGGAATGGGCCATCATTCCGTTTGCGATTGCCGCCTCCATCGGACCGCACAATATATTGGTACCAACGACGGTTGCGACGTTTCCACTTGCGTGAGCGCGCGCGAATTTAAGCGCCAGTTGCGCTGGGGGTAAATTCACTCCAGAAATAATTGCAGCGATGGTGTCCAGGATATGCTGCTTCGTCTTTTCAGACACGTCAGCCGGAAGCTCACGATTCCCTGCTTCGCCCATATAGGTGCTGAGCTTATCCATGATCGGGTTGGGGTATTCATTAACGTCCAGCGATTCTGATTCTGCCGCTGCTACCCCTGCCCCTGCCGGCCAAGCTGGAAGTGCTGCCGCAGCCACGGCCCAACCAGCACGCTGCAGTAAGCTACGCCGGGTTAATGTTTCCTGCTCTTGTTTCATCGATTGTTCCTTTCTGTTGACATTTCATGATATTTTGACAATTTTTTCCATACCTTCCACTTGATTAGCTGGCTGTCTAGAGATATGAGCCATTCGCTTGCCTGGAGTGGCATCGCTAATGACGACATTATAGCGATACCACTCTCTTCTCCAGTATGAGACTCAAGCAACCTTCACCTGACCGTTGGGCGGAACAGGTTGAAGATGAACGCCCATTCAGAATATGAACTTCACCGCAGCCTGTATTTCACGAGCAGGATTTGATGTCGAAGTGATCTGCCCCGCTCCGGGTACAGGTGCGCCGCTCTGTGAAAAAACTACCTGATTGGCGATGGGCAGACCAAAGTTAGTGTGGTTGATTGCATTGAACGCCTCTATTCTAAATTGAGCACTGAGCGTCCTAGTAATATAAGTTGTCTTATCCACCGATGCATCCAGTTCCAGGAGTCCAGGTCCTGTCAGAGCGTTGCGTCCAATATCTCCCTGACGATTCACCGGGTTCGGAAACGCGAGGCACTGTACTTTAATGTAGTTCAGTGGATGACCGGGGTTGACCGGGTCTCCACATCCAGCCCCAGGAAGCCGATCCGGTAGATCTTGAACGACAGATGTAAGTTGACCCGTTGGATCACCACCCAAAATGGCATTGAATGGAATACCAGTGGCGGCCTGGAAAATTGTGCCGAGTTCCCAACCGCGGATCGCTGCTGTCTTGAGACCGCGATCTGCCGCAGAGGGTGTTCCACCTATAGTCCATACGACATTTACCATCAAATTTTGTCGGACGTCGAAATCCGAAACTGAGCGGTTAAAATCCGGGTAGAACCACTGCGGATTTTTTAGAGAGTTCTGAAAAGCATCTGTTCCTACTGAGGTTGAACTGGTATCCATACTTTTACCGTAGGTATAGGATCCCTGGATCTGTACTCCATGGGTCATATTCTGAGTCAGCTTTAGTTCCAGAGCATTATATTCGGAACTGCCAATCCATTGAATAGCAGAAATTCGCCCATAGTTTGGATTCAAACGCGGTGCAGTGCCTCTTAATGGATAAAACAGCCCAGCCGACGTCAGAGTAGGCACGGTCGAGTTCATGTCATCCGAGGGCGTGGCCATGTTTACCCCGTGAGAACCGACATAAGCGAGCAAGCCTGTTAATTTAGGTGTGAATTGTTGTTGAATATTTAGGTTCCAATGCTCCACGTAATTGAGTGGCGGTTTTTGCTGTACATACCCTGCCCGCAAGGTCTTTGGATTTGCAGCGATTAGGTCGAAGGCCCCTGTAGGAAATGTTCCGGGAGGCAGGTTAGTGTTTGTGCCTTGCTCGAAAAACGGAGAACTAAAGGTGGTTATCAGTTCAAATAAATACGGGAGCGGCAACACCTCAAATATGCCGAACCCGGCGCGAACAGCTGTCTTTCCCGTGCCTGTCGGGTCCCAGCTAAGCCCAAGACGCGGATCGAAATTCAGACGTGTCGGATTTGAAAAGAATGGACTCCCTAGGTGAGGAGTTACCGTTGTAGGGGTCTCAATCACCGACAGCTTCCCTTGTACCTCGTTCGGGACAGATTGCATCTCATAGCGTATACCAAGATTCAACGTTAGATTTTGACGTGCCCTCCAGTCGTCTTGAAGATAGGCCCCAAAAACTGTCGTCCGAAGACCGCGCTCCGATAGATTTCCTGGAATTACTGACGAAAATTCCAGAGGTTTATTCGTTAGGAAGTTCGATAAACTGCCAAAATTGAACTGTCCAGCAGGTGTGGCAACCGAGAACTCATTGTCCTGAATTCGCTCAACAGAGGCGCCAAATTTTAGGGAATGGTTTCCCAGTGTCAGAAAAGCGTCGTCATTCTCCTGGAACGAGTTGTACCAGTACTGGTGTTGTGACAGCGCAGTCAATCCACCAGAAAATGTCACCAATCCCGGCACCTGAACACCGGCAGCGTCCCCACCTGGTATAGAACCATAGGCAGGGCTTCCAGTTGCTGCATTAATCGGTGATGTCAACCCCTCCTGAGCGACAACACGAAGGTAGCCAATCCGGGCAGCATTTAGGAATTGGGAGCTGAACATGTGGTTTTCCTGCACCGTCGAAATGTCGCGATAAACATCATAGAGGGCCAGCTTATTATCCATCTCATCCGGCTGAGACCCCACACTTCCGTCATAAAGGTATGTACCATCGATGTTATCTTTTGCACCTAAACGTTGATCGAATTTACCGGTACCGAAATTCTCAGTACTGATATAAGGGGCTTGAAAAATGTATTCCCCTGTATCGCCGTTCGATGAGATTGGACCGTTGGGTAACGGATAAAATGTGTTTATAAATTTGAGCACAAATGGATCGACTACAACTTTACCCGCTGAAAGGTTTCCAGCGCGAGCTGCTGCTGTTGGAACAAACGAAATTTGGGTGATCCCTTGGTTTTGACGAATAGCTTCAAAGTCCGCAAAGAAGAAAGTTTTGTCTTTGATTATCGGTCCGCCTACTGACCCGCCAAATTGGTTGCGCTTGAATGGCGGTATTGTTGCCTGATCGAAGTAGTTACGAGCATCCATCGCACTATTCCTGAGGAACTCATAAGCATCGCCATGAAAAGTGTTCGTGCCTGATCGTGTTACGGCATTAACAATACCGCCTGACGATCTTCCGTACTGTGCAGGATAGTTGCTGGCAATTACCGAAAATTCTTGGATTGCATCGACGCCGAGATTTACGCCAAGCGCACTGCCAGGCGCACCATTCGCATAATCGTTGATGCTAATGCCGTCAAGGCGGTAATTGTTCTCCCAGGGCCGACCACCTTCAATCGTCATCTGCTGGCCAGAGCCCTGCTGAATTCTATTGTTTTGTTGGTGCTCTGTTCGTATGGCAGCAACTCCTGGTTCCAACGTTGCGAGCTGCGTCCAGTCGCGGCCATTCAGCGGAAGCTGGGTGATCCTGTGTTCCCCTACCACTCCACCAATTTCCGAAGTGCTAAGTTCCACTGTAGTCTGAGCAGTGCTAACTTCGACTTGCTGGGTCTGACTACCAATAGCCATGGTAAAGTCCAAACCCACCACGCCACCAACCTTCAACTCCGCATCGGTCTTCCTCTGCCTCCTGAATCCTTGCGAAGTTACTGTTATTTCGTAGATTCCGGGAAGAAGGCTAGGAGCACTATATCGGCCAGCGCCGTTCGTGGTCACAACGCGCGACACGGAGGTCGCCTGATTCCGAATGGTGACTTTTGCGCCCGGTATTACAGCGCCGCTTGGGTCGGCAACGGTTCCCTGAATGGTGCCCCCCGAGACTTGCGCAGCCAGTTTCAACGAAAATAACAAAAATACAACTGCAAAAATATACGAGCAACTGTAAATACAGAATTTCTTGGACCTCATACTTACCTCCTTAAGATTGCTTACGAGCGTCTCATTGATACCACGGAATAATGTGGGCAAAAATAATCTGTTTATTTTTCTACCTAGCGTCACCCAGATATGCGCATCCGGCTCTGCTCTCCAACAACCAAGCTATGGCCTAGCAAACTTACACTGTCCTACAGTCATTGTGGCTGCACTACTATTTCGTTTCGTATTCTCAGATTTTATTGGGACAACCGGACGCTATACCCTCCAAGTGAGAGAACTCTTAATTAAAGATTAAAGTTTGTTCATATTTCACAGGCTTACATTCTGAATATGCGAAGACTTAATACATTGCAGGAGAGCAGCTACCAAATTTTTCAAAATATAAACAAGGATTTTTCATTTATTTGGGGGCAAGTGGGCATGAATGTTGTATTTCGCGCTGATCGAGATAAATACTGCCATAATGCCAGAAAACCTCCTCTGCTAGTCTTTGCGCGAATCCAATTCATCACAGCCATCGATTAAGCCGCAATCTTTGATCGTGATTACCTTTATGCATTCTTTTGCTGAAGTAAGCTTCGATTATTGCAACCATGATTCGTTTTCCTTTTTATCCATATCTATTACTCTTGTGCCAGGTGTATAGGATGTTGGGAGGCGTATCATAATCCACGATAGCAACTATTGCCGTGAAATAAATTATGAGCAAAAGTTTGAATTCACTCCTAGGATCTGTAGGGACGCTGATAAATATAGTCCGCAAGTGTATTATTTGAAAAATTAACTAGATGCCATCGTTATGAATAATTTTTCATGTTTGATTTATACAGGTTGTATTCTGAAGATCCAAAAACATGGAGACTTTTTGAGATGCGAATACTTCTAATTGAAGATGAGTTAAAACTTGGCGCCTTTGTGACGCGGGGCTTTATCGCCGAGAGCTATGCCGTCGATGTGGCCTCCGATGGTGAGGAAGGCTACGCGCTGTCCCAGGTATATCCTTACGATTTAATTCTTCTCGATTTGATGTTACCGAAGATCGATGGCTATGAAGTCTTGCGCCGCATCCGACAGAAAAATAAGGCTGTTCCTGTTTTGGTCCTCACCGCTCGAGATGCTGTGGAAGATAAGGTCCGGCTGTTTGAAGCTGGCGCAGATGACTATTTAACAAAACCATTTGCCTTTGCTGAATTGCTGGTTCGCAGTAAGGCGCTTCTTCGCCGAGGGACTGCTACCCGCTCAAGTGTTCTTAAGTTAGGCGATCTTGAACTAGATCGTTTGACGCAAACTGTCAAACATACCGGCAAGCGTATCGACCTCACTACGAAAGAATATGCCCTGCTTGAATATCTGATGCTAAATCCTGGCCGCGTGTTATCGCGGAACATGATTATCGAACATGTATGGGACCAGAGCTTTGACGGCCTCACGAACATCGTGGATGTTTATGTACGCCATCTGCGCATCAAGGTGGATGATCCACACGATCACAAGATGATTCGTACAGTGCGCGGGGCAGGATACATGATTGTCGGAAAGGATGCGATATGAACGGTCTATCGCTTCGTCTTCGCGTCACAGCCTGGTATATTGGACTACTCGCTGCTGCTCTCTTGATTTTCGGAACGTTTCTTTATGTCAGCCTTAACCGCTTCCTGTTTCATTCACTGAATAAGAGCCTTTTCGACAATGCAAACAATATTGCCCGCGAGTTTGTATCGAAGGCTCCGCTAAGAGGCGAACTTTTTATAACCCATGAAGTGAATGAGACCTATGCACCGGAGAGCAGCGGGTGGTTTATTCGTATTCTGCGTTCCAATCACACAATTCTCTACCAGTCGGCTAGACCTTACAAAGCGCAATGGGATCCGAGTACGATTCCGATGCCTAAACTTCGTCCACATTTAGACTCCTATTCTTCCGTCACCGTAAAGGGCGACCATTTGGCGATACACACCATGACTTACCATGGCTATTTCATCCAGGTTGGGCGGTCATCGGCGTTGGAACGGGGTAGCCTGCGGAGCCTTTTGCTGACGCTAGTGCTGTTAACACCGTTCACACTGATAGTTGCTGCATTCGGCGGATATCTACTCATGAGCCAGCCGCTAAAACCGGTTGTTGCGCTCACAAAGCATGCTGAGATTGTCGGCGTACATCACATGGGCGAACGATTGCCAGTTATACGGACTGGCGACGAGTTAGAACGCTTGTCGTTGTCATTAAATCGGATGATTGCACGCCTGGAAGAATCTCTGGCCCACAACCGGCGTTTCTCGGCAGACGTCTCGCATGAACTTCGAACGCCACTCACGATTCTGCGCGGAGAACTGGAACACGCTATTCAGGTTCCCGGCCTCGATCCAAATGTTCTTGAATCCATTGGCAGCGCGCTCGAAGAGATTGAACGCATGGCTAAGATTGTCGAAAACTTACTGACGATCTCGAAGTTCGATTCTGCTCCCAATGACATCACTCTTCAGCCTGTCGGGCTAGGTGAATTGGCCACAAGTACAGTCGAGCAAATGAGCCTGTTGGCGGTGGAAAAGAACATCACGCTTGTTTGCCGCAGCGGTCCGGAAATTATGGTAAAGAGTGACCCTGTTCGGCTGAAGCAAATGCTCGTCAACCTTCTGGACAACGCCATAAAATATACCTCTTCGGGTGGAAAAGTAACAGTTGCATGGCAGAAAGAGCCACATTATGCACTTCTGATGGTAGAAGATACAGGCCAAGGTATAGCACCCGATGAACTTCCCCACGTCTTCGACCGCTTCTATCGTACAGATAAGGCCAGGTCGAGAATGTCAGGTGGTGCCGGGTTAGGGCTATCCATTGTCAAAGCAATTTCCGTGGCCATTGCTGCCCATGTATCACTTACTAGCAGGCTGGAAGAAGGAACTACAGCACGAGTAGAAATTCCACTATGGGAGAACTACCAGGCAATATCGGATGTACAAGGATGGCCGGCGGAAATTTCCCATATAGAGCATGAAGAAGCCTCCAAGACTTAAATAAATTTAGAATGTTGCGTCACTAAGTATTCGTCCTTGAAATGCACAATCGTTATGCCCGATTCATTCTAATAAATGAATCGTCAATCCTAAATTTATAAACCTAGCTATTGAGGAATACATGCTGCCGGAACCTATTGAAGGTGCAAGTGCGACCGAACAACGTGAGCCAAATTGGGGATTTGCAGCAGCAGCCGGCATTCTTGGCTGGGTATTGGATGCGTACTACTTCTTCGTTCTGATTTTTCTGATAGATGTTCTTGCACACCATTTTCAGGTTGGGAAAGAGGCCATCATATGGTCAATTTCCATCACCCTTGCCATGCGTCCTGCAGGCGCCTTGTTGTTTGGCACGCTGGCAGACCGCTATGGCAGGCGGCGACCACTGCTGTTTTGTGTCCTTTTTTTCTCGATTGTTACTGCACTTACACCGTTTGCCCCAAACTACACAGCATTCCTGGTTCTTCGCGCGCTGTATGGCATTGGCATGGGGGGTTACTGGGGTATAGGAGCTTCGCTGGTCATGGAGAGCACGCCCAGCCGCTGGCGTGGACTGTTCTCGGGCATCATGCAGGCTGGCTATCCGCTAGGATATCTGCTGGCAGCCGTTGCTTTGCGTGCGATTGAGCCATATTTCGGGTGGCAGTCCATGTTTTTAAGTGGATTATGGTTGGCCCTCGTGATCGTATTTTTGACCTTGCGCGCACCGGAATCGTCTGCCTGGCAATTGCATCGATTACCCAGTGTAGGACATATCTTCCGTACGCTCTTCGCCCACAAAAAGAGCTTTGGCTATCTGCTTCTGGTCATGTCGGCTATGACTTGCCTCTCTCATGGAACGCAGGATTTATATCCAGACTTTCTAAAATCCTTCCATCATTTTTCAAATGAAACAATCTCTACACTGGCCATTCTTTACAATATTGCTGCGATTATAGGCGCACTGGTAATTGGACATCTTTCCGAACATTTTGGACGCCGCTACAGCATCATGTTTGCGCTTGCTTTGTCGTTGATCGCCATCCCGGCGTGGGCATTCGGCGCTTCGGTCCCCATCCTGATTGCAGGGTCGATTCTGATGCAGTTCGGCGTACAGGGTGCATTCGGAGTAATCCCCGCCCATCTCAATGAGTTGTCTCCTGACACAGTACGCAGCCTGTTTCCGGGGTTTGTATACCAACTGGGCGTGCTTTTCGGCTCTCCGTCTGTAAGCATCGAATATATACTACGAAATCACTTGGGCTATCGATGGGCGCTTACATGCTTTGAATGTTGTGTGATCGTTGCGCTGTTCTTTATCTTCGGTTTTGGCCCGGAGCGACGTGGGCACGACTTCTTCGCTCGTTCGCCAGACGATGTGCAGCAAAAATGAAGCTGGCCACACTGGCTTTTTCCGATCCATGGAAAGCTGTCATACCTCTGCACCGTCGTCAATGCGGCGCAACCAGCCAGATTTTTACTCCACCTAAAAACGCGCGGCCCGGCATACGAACGCCGACGATTTCGTCATACCCGGTATTGCTCAGGTTGGTCATCTGCACAAATGGCTGCACCCGGCCGTGTTCATGCACCAGAGAGATGTCCCACACCGGATAGGCGGTCTGCTGAAAGCGCTGCTGCACTCCGACTCGCGTGTTAATCATGACCCAGCGCCCGGCGCTCGCGTACCAATTGAAAACGGCGTTGTGGACCGGGTAATTGAACACATACTCCGATTGCAAACCGTTCAGAACGCTTTGCGCTCCATCCAGCCATGTCCAGGAAAGATTCACCTGCTGGCTCTGGCTGATGTGCCAGATCAACGAGGCTTCCGTGCCCGCAAATGTCAGGCCATTCAAGTTGGTGGCATGCCACAACGCTGTGGGAGAGGTGCGCACGTAATCGATAAAGTTCGACTGAGGAGAATAAAATCCTGTTGCAGACACGCCAATCGAGTTGCGCGGATACCAGTCGAAGCCGCCTTCATAGTTCCACGCCGACTCCGGTTTCAGGTTTGCGTTGCCCACCGTCGTCGGATCGCTGTAGTAAAGATCGGTATAGGTGGGCAGGCGAAAGCCATAACCCGCCGAAGCGCGGGCCTTCAGCTTGGAATGAAGCCAGTAGGCCACGGCTGCTGTCGGGCTGAACACGTCATAACCGCCGCTGATGATCTCTTCGCGCGCGCCCAGCGAAAACGTTGCCCGCTTCCACGACCGCCAATCCAGATCGACATACCCCGAGCCCCAGTTGCGCGCGTGATCTCCCAGATTATTGCTATGGATGGAATCGCCGTCGAAGTCGAGCCCATAGTAAAGGCCATCTTTCTCGTTCCATGTCGATTGCCGCCGCGCAATCGCCTGCCAGCTTTTGTCGATGTGGTTGTTCGCGTAAACCGATGGATCGCTGCGAATCAGGATGAAATTGTCCGTGTGCCGCCGGTACGCATAGCCCACATTCGTCTTCGCGCCCAGGCCCTGCTGGATGGATGCGAACCATCCTTTTGTCCGCTCGAACTCGGGATAGTTGCCGTAAAAATTGTTCGCGCCGAATGGCGTATCGCTCCCGCCCAGCAGGACGTCCGTCGTTCCCAGCGGCGAAGTCAGCCAGCTTTCCGAATCGGCGCTTTCGTTGCGATAATCGCGGTCGTACATAAACCCTGAAGAGTAATCGCGATGCCCGGAAATCTGCTCCGCCCAGTTTCGATGCGCATAGTTGCCGACGAAGGTCTGCTGATTTTCTCCAAAGCTGCCCGCGCCTGCGGAGACCCAGAGCGAGTTCGCGGCCGGCCGTGCGGTGACAAAATCGATCACGCCACCCAGCGCATCCGCACCGTACAGCGTAGACCCGGCGCCGTGCAGCACTTCTATGTTTGCCATGTTGTCCAGCGGGACCGGCAGATCGAGATTGTTGTGCGCCGTTTCTGGGTCGTTCGCGCGAAAGCCATCGATCAGCACCAGCGTCTGCTCAAACGATGTGCCGCGAATGGAAAGATCCGCCGGATATCCGCCGGCGCCACGTTGATTGATCTGCACAGAAGAGTCCGTGCGTAGATAATCTTCCACTGTGTTGAAGGCCAGCGGATGCTCTTGTGTATCCATCACCACAACAGAGCGTGCAGACTCGCCCACCAGCACGGGAGTGGGATCGCCAAGCACAGTAACGGTAGTGCGGACCGGTGCGATTTTGCTCACGTTCCCCTGCGTGAGGGACGATGCAGCGCTCGGAGCTGCTGGCAATTCCGGTGCAGTCTGCGCGCTGGATTTGCTGCATTGACCCAAACAACAAAAAAATAGTACAAGCCCGACAAGAGCCTTCATGCGAAGAGGCATTTTTGTATGGATTTTCCTTAGAGCTGTTTTTATTTTCTCAGGAATATCCATCTGCGGCGATAGCTTCGTCGCCAATCTCAACCAACAGTAATTTTCATTCGTTACGCAATGCGACCATCGGATCGACCCTTGCGGCGCGGCGCGCTGGCAATAGACACGCTGCCACTCCAATCAAGAACAAGACCGCACCCGCGCCCAAGGCGATCATCGGGTCATAAGCGCTCACCTGAAACAGTAAACTCCCGATGAGCCGCGCAAAAATGTATGCCGTCAGAACTCCCGCTATCGTTCCAACAAAGACCGGCGCAAGCCCTTCGCGCAACACCTGCGCGTAGATATTTGCCCGCTGCGCACCGAGCGCCATGCGCAGGCCAATCTCCTGCCGCCGCTGCACAACGGAATACGTTACTACACCATACACTCCAAGTCCGGCCAGCAGCAGGGCGCTGATTGCGAACAGCAGCAGTAGGTCCATCTCGAACCTGCGATTTGCCACCGAGTCGGCGACTACGCCGCCCAGCATACGCACCGTCGGCACGGAAACCGCGGGATCGACGCTCCAGATGGTTTTGCGAATCGCATTCGCCATCTCCGCTGGGTCTTGTTGGGTGCGCACAACCAGCCCACCCGACGAATCCGCGCGATACCAGTACGGGACATACACTATCATCGGGTCGGGCTTGGCCAGCGTAACCGTCCGCGCATCACCCACCACGCCGATCACGGTAAAGGGCTTCCGGTTGGGATCGCCGCGGCTGAACTGCTGGCCAATTGGGTCCTTGCCGTGCCAGAGCGTCCTGGCTGTGAGTTGGGAAATTAATGCGTAGCGTTTGCCTTCATCGCCAACACTCATAAAGCGCCCGGCGATCAGCCGCAAATGGATGGCCTCAAAATATCCTGGACTGACCCAACGAAACTGCGCCAATGGCATCTGCATCACGGACCGGGTATCGCCGGGAAGCCGGACCCAGTCGCCCCAGTCATTGCCACCGAGCGGCAACACGCTGACCGCGGCCGCGCGGTCCACCCCTGGAAGAGGCGTCAGCCGGTCGAGCGCCTTTTTATAAAAAGTGGCGCGAACTTGCCGGTTTGGATATTCCTTCTCTGGCAGGACGATCGTTGCCGTCAACACCCGCTCGACTGTAAAACCGCGACCGATATGCATCAGGCGATACAGGCTCGTGGTCAACAACCCTGTCGTCAACACCAGCGCCACACTTACGGCAACCTCCGTGGCCACCAGCGCCTTCCGCAGCCGCTTGCCGCCCCGCGATTCGCTGGCGCTGCGCGACTCGATGCGGAGCGCCTCCTGCGGTTGGGTATGCCAACTCATCCATGCCGGGGCCGCGCCCGCAAGCAGCGTTGCGATCAGAGCCAATAAAAGCGCACAACCCGCGCCTGCCCAATCTACATGGAGCGGCCCACGGAAATTCAATGCAGCCGGCAAATAATGCTGCAAAACTGGCACAATCATGGTTGCCAAAAAAATTCCCGACGCCCCACCCATCCCCGCGAGCAGCAGCGCTTCCCGCATCGCCGCGCGCACCATGTCCGCGCGGCTGGCCCCCATCGCCGAGGCAATCGCCATCTCCTGCCGCCGCCCTACAGCCCGCGCCAACAGCAGATTCGTGATGTTGATGCAGCCGATCAACAGCAAGCCGGCGACGGCAGCCAGCAGAATGAAAAGCGGCTCGCGGTTGTTGCCCACAAGATATTGCTGGAAGGGCGTGAATGTGGCGGAAAGCGTCCCTTTTACATCCGCGGACAGGCCGGCGGAGATGGTGCGTTGCAGCGCATCGATTTCCGCAGTCGCCTGGGCAACCGAGACACCGGGCTTCAACCGCGCCAGGCCGAAGTAATTGAAGTCGCCCATCGCCTCCTGCAACCGGTTCTTTGAAAACGCCATCGGCACAATAGCTTCCGCCGATTCTGACGGATTGGTGGTATCTGGACTGGCGATCGTCAGTATATTCGGCAGATGAAACGATGGCGGCATCACGCCGATCACGGTGTAGGGATAGCCGTCGAGCGTGATGGTTTTTCCGAGAATGCCAGGGTCGCTGTGAAACTGCTGCTTCCATAAATCGTGCATCAGCACCACAACATGTTCATGCCCGGGTTGGTCCTCCTGCGCAGTAAAGGCCCGGCCCAGCTGGGGGCCTGCATCGAGGACGGAAAAAATGCCGGAGGTTGCGCGCAACTCGCCCACCTGGAGCGGATGCCCACCGGCGCCCAGGGGCACGCTGCCCTGCTCCATCACCGCCATCGACTGAAAACTATGGCTGTGCTGCTGCCAGTCCATGAAATGGTTCGCGTTCATGGGCAGCGTTGGGTACAGGTCCCTGAACTCGGCGACCTTCTCTTCCATCACCACCAGCCGTCCCGGATGCGCATAGGGCAGCGGCTTCAACAACACGTCGTAGACCAGAGTAAAGATGGCCGTGGTTGCGCCAATCCCGAGCGCCAACGTCAGAATGGCGACCACTGCGAAGCCTGGGGCCTTGCGAAGCTGCCGAGATGCGTAGCGTAAGTCCTGCGTCCACCTGCCCATCGCGTTCCTCCCGAATTTTTCATGCCTACGAGAGATGTACGTGCAATTGGCGCGCCAGTTCCACAAAGAAATAATTTTCTTATTTTTTGAACGACATGCCGCAATTCACTATGAAGAACCCCAGCAGGAAGTGTCCGAAAACGGACGGTAGAGGAGAGGGCAACTCCCCGGAATTTTTAAGAAACCGTCGATGAATTCGAGCGTGGATTGACACTTTGCTTACCTGGCAAAACTGTAAGCTCCAGCGCGAAAAACAGACAGTAGGCCGACAGAATTGCCACGCCAAAACGCTCGCCGTACAGTGCTGCCATCAGCAACAGAACGACGAAGGCCGTCGATAGACTGGCAAAACTGCGCAAAGATTCTTGCTGCCGCTTATGATGGCGCAACCGTTTTGCCAGGAGCATTTCCAGAAACCCCAGCGCCAGCGCATGGACTGCAACAAACAAGCAAAGACGCGCTACGGAGATGGTAGGCGATACAAAAAGAAAAACGCCGAGAAACGCGCACGCCGCGCCTACCACAATGAACAGCCACGCGATGGCTTCCCTAGCCAGAAAAGCGTCCAGTGCTGCGCCGCTGTCCACCAGACCTGCAAGCAGAACGAAGAACCCTGTAATCATCAGCACAAAAATTCCTGCAAATGTGCCGATCAGCGCGTTGCGCATCAGCCACTGGAGCAGGAGAAGCAGACAGGCCAACCCAACCATCAAGACAGCATGTAACCGAAATATCCAGCGATGACGTGCGATACTTCTGAGTGCGAGCATAGGATCCGATCGTCTGCCCCGATTTTAGCGGATCGCAGGTCCTATTCGTCGCGTTCGTCTTGCGGACAAGATTTTTGGGTTTTCTACTAGCCAACCAGGCCTGGCAACACCCAGTCGTGCGCCTGCACAGCAGAGGATGCTGGAATAGATTTCATGGGATGACGCAAAACCAATTCGATTCCCGCCTCTGTCCAGCGGCGGATCAAATAAGTTTGCGCACAACTTTCGCACAACCAGAAATAACGCCGCATCGTGACAGTACGCTTGGAGGTCCCAACCGAGAATCGGTCGGCTACGCTTGGCTCGCGCTCCATCAAGAACAAGCGCCCCCCGCGCAGGTATTTCAGCTCTGATTGGCAACCAGGATTGGCGCACGCGATATTCATGACCCCTCCTTAAATTCTCAATAGTCCACGAGGAAAGATACGGCGGCAGAAACGATTCAACGTAGGATGCAGGTCACAGAAGGAGGTGATGAAAATCACCGCCTGGTATGCAGTGGAAGGTGCGCAGTTCCTGACATTCGGACTGTGCGCATTCCGTCCGAACAGGTGAGAATCCATAATCCACCTGCGAAATCGATCATACTCTCACGCGAATGGAATTGAAAGGCCCCAAATATGCAGCATTTCACCGCCGCAAGGACGCGCCGTGGTCTTTCCAGGATTCAAAGCGCAGGGCCACGCAACCGTCTGTTTCCGCCGATGTTTGTACATCGGCGAGTGTGGCTACACGCCAATCTGCGGCTGTAAGGGTTTCGGCGGCATGGGTGGTCAACACCGCCAGCACCTTGCACCCGGCAACCTTCCCGGCAGCCACTCCTGCGGGCGCATCTTCGATCACGACGCATTCATGGGGAGTAACACCCAACAGCTCCGCCCCGCGTTGATACGGCTCCGGATGCGGCTTGCCGTGCGTGACGGAATCGCCGGTCACAAAATACTTTGGAATTTCTATTCCCGCATGGGCCAGGCGGCTCCGCGCCAATCGTTCTGTAGCAGAAGTGATAATGGCCCAGGCACTTTCCGGCAGCGCAGCCAACATGGCAAGCACTCCGGGCAGCACCACCAGGCCTTCGTTGTCCTCCACTTCCATGTCTTCAATCACGCGCAGCTCGGCTTCGTCATCCAGGTCTGGACGCAGCGCGCGGATGGTCTCAATGGCGCGCCGGCCATGCGCCATCTGCACCGCCGACTTGGGATCCAGTCCGCGCAGTTCTGCATAGCGCTGCCAACTTCGCTCTACAGATCCAAGTGAACTCATCAGCACGCCATCCATATCGAAGAGCACGCCGCGTACGCTCAAATCCACCATTACGCTTGGTCCTTTGTTTGGAGAGCAAAGTTGCGGGCCGCTTTCAGCAACTTTTTTACTGAAGCGGGCGAGCAGGACTCCGCATAAATACGCAGAAGCGGCTCTGTGCCGGAGGCGCGCAGCAACAGCCATGTTTCCGCTGCGTTCATCTTTGTCGCCGCTTCAGGGTTTTGCAGAAAAAACTTAATGCCATCCAGAGTTTCCACGCGCTCCACGGGCATTCCAGAAAATTCTTTTACTCCTGCGCGTGCCCGCGCGATGGCGGAATTTTTTATGTCGTCGGCAATATGCAGATCGATGCGTCCGTAATGATGTTCGCCGTATTCCCTCTGCAAACTGGCGACTAGTTCGCCCAACGTCTTTTGTTCGTCCGCCATCACATTGGCCAGCAGCAGCGCATTCAGCAAGCCATCGCGCTCTGGCAGATGGCGTTGAATGCCGATACCGCCCGACTCCTCGCCGCCAATCAGAATCTCGCGTTCCAGCATCAAATCGCAAACGTGTTTGAACCCGATGCCCACCTCGTGCAGCTTACGGCCATGCCTGGCGCAGATGCGGTCCAGCATGCGAGTGGTATTGAAAGCGCGGACCACTTCGCCTGGCCATTGCTTGCGTTCAATCAGCCAACGCAGCAGAATGGAAAAAATCTTGTGCGCGTCGACGATGTTCCCATGCTCATCCGTGGCGCCGATCCTATCCGCATCGCCGTCCGTCACCAAGCCAGCCTGGCAGTCATGTTCCACCACAGCCTGCTGCAAGGCCCGCATATTCGGCTCGATCGGCTCCGGGTTGATGCAGCCAAAGAGCGGGTCGTGCTCCGTGCGAATTTCCATGCAAGGCACGCCGACACGAGAAAAAATCCCGGCAAGAATACCCGCCCCCGCGCCATACATCGAATCGATCGCAAATATATATCCGCTGGCCGCGATCTTTTTCAGGTCGACAAATGCAGCAATCGCCTCGATGTAGTCCGGACAAAAATCCGTGCGCACAATGGAGGCGGGCGCAGCGGCCAGCGCCAGGGGCTTGCCCAGATTGGACTCGATCGCAGCCATAATGGACGGCTTGCCCGATCCGCCATAGCTGGCCTTGTACTTCACGCCATTCCACTGGTACGGATTGTGGCTGGAGGTAATCATGATGCCGCCAGCCGCGCCGTGCTGACGGACTGCAAACGACAGGGCCGGCGTTGGCGTCACTCCACTGGCCAGCCACACGGGAATGCCCGCCGACGCCAGCACCTCCGCCGAGATTTGCGCAAACCTTTCGGAAAAAAACCGCGTGTCGTACGCGATGCAAACGCCGCGCGATGCATCTTCTTCCGTCAAAACATAATTTGCGATGGCCCTGGCCGCCAGGCGAACGTTGGCAAACGTGAAGTCGTCTGCAATGATGCCTCGCCAGCCGTCGGTGCCGAATTTCACAGTAAATGCTGTGGTTTTATCTGTAACTGTCACAGTGTCGAATACATTCGCTTTCAAATCAGTTTGTCTTGTTTTTCCTGCCGCAGCCGTTTTACCAGCTTGCCTACATCCTGACAGCCGCTGCGAGTGGTGATCAGAAGCACGTCGTCGGTTTCCACCACGACAAGGTTTTCTACTCCAACCAACGCGACGTGTTTCGAGAGTACATGCACATAGTTGCCCTGGGCGTCCTGCAAACTATGCGCGGGCGCTTCGATCACATTGTCCTTCGCATGCACATTCTGTCCGCGAGTCATCCTATGGTCATACAGCGCGGCCCAGGAGCCGAGATCGTTCCACCCAAAATCCGACGGCAGGCAATAGAGGTTGGATCGGTTTTCGCCTTTGGCCGAGCGAGGCTCCAGCACCGCGTAGTCGATGCTGATGTTTTCGCACTGCGAATACAGTTCCGCGAAGGTGGGAGCGAAGCGGTCCGTACCAAACGTCTCCGCAATTTTTTCCAGCCAGGGAGAGGTTTCCGGCAAATGCTCGCGGACAGCGTTGGCCAGCGTGCGCGCCGTGGCAAGAAAAATCCCACTGTTCCAAAAATAATTTCCCGCCGCTACAAATTCTTCCGCGCGCTCCAGATTTGGCTTTTCTGTAAAACGCCGCACATGGAAGGTAGCAGCGTCCAGTTTTTGGCCAGTCTCAATGTAGCCATAGCCTGTCTCTGGCCGACTCGGCAGCACTCCCAATACCACGATGTTCTCTGCCGCAGTCGCCAGTTGGCAACCGGCGCGCAATACCGATTGGAAACGCGTTCCATCCTGCACCACATGATCGGCGGGAAAAATTCCGAGCACGGCATCCGGCGCTTCGCGTTCCAATAAAAAAGCCGCCAGTCCCGCCGCTGGCGCTGTATTGCGGGAAGCAGGCTCGGCCAGGACCTGGGTTGCTGGGATGTCCGGCAGTTGCATCGCAATTGTCGAACGCAACTCCTCGTTCGTGATGACCCAGAAGCGATCGGCAGGCGCGATCGGCAGCAAACGGTCCACCGTTAGTTGCAGCATGCTGAGTTCTCCATCGAGCGACAATACCTGCTTGGGATGGCTGCGGCGGCTGCGCGGCCAGAACCGCGTCCCACTGCCGCCTGCGAGAATGAAAGGTCGAAAATCCATGCTGGAGTTAGAAGTAGATTTCATCGTAAATGACGGACGCAGTACTGATGCCGATAAATCCTATTGAGGGAGCACTCGCAGGATTTCCATCGGCTCCGTTGAGACCATACTCCAGTCTGTAACGCATGCTGGCACAACGGCCAGATCTCCGCGCCGCAGTGGAATCGGCGCTTCGCCCTTCGATTGCAGAGCACCGCTGCCGCTGGCGACAAAGATCAACTGCACGCCGCCAAATTCAGAGCCGTTTTGCTTATGCAGAGAGAATTCTTCCGCGACATTCGTTGCAGAGAGCGCGTAACGGTCCACCCGAAAATAGCTCGACTGCACCAGCAGCGTTTTTTTGCCGTTGGTGCGCGGTTCCACCTTGCCCGCATCCGTTTGCAGCCGCACAGCCTTCAGCCCTTCTTCCAGATGCAGCTCGCGCGGACGGCCATAATCGTACAGACGATAGGTCATGTCGGAGTTCTGCTGCGTTTCCAGCAGCACCACGCCCGGCCCAATCGCATGCACCGTGCCCGCATCGACAAAGATCATGTCGCCTTTCCGCACCGGGACCCATTGCAACAACTCTTCCAGTGCATTGGATTGGATGGCTGCCTGCACTTCCTCTCGCGTCGCGCCCGGACGCAAACCCAGTGCCACCGCAGCCCCCGGCTCTGCTTCCAGCGCGTACCAGCACTCTGTTTTTCCATGCTGTTCGCCATGTTCGCGCGCCATGGCGTCGCCGGGATGCACCTGTACACTCAGCTTTTCCTTCGGAAAAAGGACCTTCATCAACAATGGAAATCGCTCGGCATCGGCATACTCTGGCCCCAGCAGCGCTTCTCGGTGCTGATCGAACACGGCGGAAAATTTCTGACCCGCAAGCGGGCCGTTATCGACAATGCAATCGTCGCCGCTGAGCCAGACCTCGCCGATTGGTTCGTCACCCACCTTGTAGTCATACCAGGGAGCGAGATTCTGCACGCCCCAGATGCGGGTACGAAACCAAGGACGCAAACGAAAAGGAGAAAGAGTCAACATAATTGTGGGGGTGGTCCGATCAACTCTCCAGCACCTTGGTCATGCGAATGAAATGGATCGGAATGCCTACGCCGGGGAAATTTCCCGCCGGTTCCGTGCCATCTTCCACATATCCAAGCTGGCGGTAATACGGCGGCAATTCTTTGCGTACATGTACGATGCGCAGATCGATGGCCTTGTGTCCGGTGCAACGCGAAAAATCTTCCGCTTCCTGCATCATGCGGCGACCCAGACCTTGGCGTTGCGCGTCTTGCTCTACCGAGAGCATGCCAAGATAGACGCGCTCCCCTCGCGGCTCCAGATACACGCAAGCCAGCAGCCGGGCGTCCTTTTCCAGCAGTAGAAACGTACCTTTGCCCAGGAGATCCCGCACCTCCAAAGCATGCGTGCGGTCCGTCGATTTAAACCATCTCTCCGCCAAAAAAGCACGATTTACCAGTTCGGCGATTCGGTCCGCATCCGCAGGCGTAGCCTGACGACATCTCCAGGCCATGCGCGTCAACCGAGCTTCGCGAAAAAATCTTTCATCCGCTTCAGTCCTTCATCCACGTCCGCATGAGAGACCGCATAAGAGAGCCGGATGTGCTCATTCG
>DAHUZH010000149.1 GCA_027306695.1 Acidobacteriaceae bacterium | reverse complement strand
CCTCCCGGAACAAGTTTGCAAACCGCGGTACGAACACCGCGCAAACTTCTTCCGGGTCCCTCCCAGAAAGCAGACCTGCGGCACTTGGGAGCATGGCCCACTCGCCAGGCTCCGCCCAGTGTGACCCGATCCAGATCGGGAAAATCAACGAAACGGAGACACCAGCCATGAACAAAGTCAATCTCATCGGATTCCTCGGCGGCGATGCCGAAGTCCATACCGCCAACAATCGCAGCTTCACAACACTCTCGCTGGCTACCAAGTCCTCCTATAAGGACAAGAAGACCGGCCAGTACGTCTCGCACACCGAATGGCACCGTTGCGTCGTTTTCGGCAAGCTCTCGGAGTTCGCCAAGTCCCTCACCAAGGGCGCACATGTTCAGGTGGAAGGCGAACTGCGCAGCCGGGAGTACGCCAGCAAGAAGACGGACACCAAGCAACGCATCTGGGAGGTGCGGGTAGATTCGATCCTGAAGTTGAACCGGGCCGAAAAATCGGCCCCGGAAGATCGGGAGCACGAGGAAGTTTCCGTCGAGGAAGCGGCCGTATAGGTCATTCCTATTTCACTCACGGAAGCCCGGCAAATGCTGGGCTTCCATCCCTGTGGAGTTTCCGTTATGAGTTTCAGTTTGATCCTTCCATTCCTTCGACCGATTGAGCCGCTGCTGCTGGACGACAGCATCAGCGAGATCATGGGCAATCCCGATGCTTCGTGGTGGTATGAGCGCGACGGAATCGTGCGTCGCGAAGCCTCCATTTCCTTCGACGCCGGCAAGTTACGCACCGGCCTCGAAGTGATTGCCAACCAACTCGGCAAGAAGCTCGATGAAGACAACCCCGTCCTGCACGCCCAACTCCCGGACGGAAGCCGCCTGGCGGCGGTCATTCCACCGGTCGTGCGCCCGGCTCCCGCGCTCACAATCCGGAAGTTCACCAGCCGCCATTACACGGTCAATGACCTGATCGCTCGCGGCACGCTCACGCGGTCGCTTGCGGATTTTCTGGAGGAGCAGATTCGCAGTGGAAAAACGCTGCTTATCAGCGGCGGAACGGGCACGGGAAAGACCACGCTTTTACGAATTCTGGCAAATGCGATCCCGGAACAGGAGCGCATCGTCGTCATCGAAGATACGTCGGAGCTGCACATTCAGAAGCCGAACATTCTCGCCGTCGAATGTCAGACCGATACCTTCAAGGCCAACATTTCCTTCGACGATCTTCTGAAGTCCGCTCTGCGCTGGAGGCCGGATCGGATCATCCTGGGCGAAGTGCGTGGTATCGAGGCGCGCACGCTGCTCGATTCCTTCAACACCGGCCACGCCGGTTCGCTGGCTACGATCCATGCCAATTCAGCAGAGAAAGCCCTGCATCGCTTCGCCAATCTCGTCATGCGAAACCACGCGCAGACGACCTTCTCCGATACTGAAGCGGAAATCGGAGAGGCGGTCGATTTCGTTGTCCATGTCGAGCGGCAACCAGGCCGCCGCGTGATTCGCGAGGTGTTGGCATTACACGGCTATGACCGGGATGCCAAATGCTTCCTTCTCGAATCCATTTACGAACCTTATCGCAACGCAATTCCCGCATGAAAGGAACCCGCTATGCCCTTGCTCGAAGTCAACCCAAGCCGCCACGTCAGCGCCTCCATCCGCCTGGAGGAAGCCACTGCAATCCAGATCGATCAGTATGCCGCTTTCATCCACGCATCGGCGGACGATGTGGTCGATAAAGCTCTCAACTATGTCTTTCTGAAAGACCGCGATTTTCAGGAGTTCCTGAAGACTGCGCAGGCAACGTATGTCCCGCCGACTCTTCGTGTCCGTAGAGCCGCCGTTTCCGATGCGGTTGAACATACTCCGAAGAAGCCAGTTGCCGGAGTGGAGTCCAGCGATTCGTTGCAGGTTCAGCAGGCATGAACTCCATCGGAATCCGTGGTGGAGCACAGACGGTGCTTCGCACCGGGTTTATTTCGACACTCCACCCCTCACAGGGTCGTGCAGGTATACCAAGGTAAACCTGCACAAACCAAAAGAGTTACGTGCTACAGGTATACCTGGGTATACGCGACGGGAAGGCACCTCCGATGGCTCTGGCCGATACAGAAGTGGATCTCCGAAAGATCACGGGAAAGACGATTTTTCGGAATACAACTGTGTGTCTCAAATTGACGGAACAAGAGGCGCAGTTACTCGATGAATTTGCCACTGGAAAGGGCGTTGCTCGCAGTGAATGGATGCGCGATGTGATCCTGCGAGAACTGCGCGGCCCATCAGTCAGCGACCCGTCGTTGGCTGAGATCCTGGGTGTCCGATTGCTTCTCGTGAATGTATTGCGGCCACTCGCAGCTGGACAAAGAATCACGGCAGAAGCATTCGATAAGTTGTTGGACGAGATCGGCAGGGCGAAATACCAACTTGCAGAAAAACTCACTGTGGATGGAAGGAGGTAGACGATGGCAAAGACAAAATGGGGACGCAACGAAACCGTCATCTGGCCGCCACACAGCCCGATTTACACGTATGGCGCTGTGTTTCTGGCAATCGTTCTGACGGGGCTATTTCTCTACTGCCGGTTCAGCTTCGGCAACACTCCGCTGCAACGTTTCTATACTCCGATTTATATGCGTTCAGCCCTTATGGGGAGCGTGATTACGACACGGCAGGACAAGTACCGGATGCTGTTTGTGAGCGGGCGCACCGCCTCGGTCCGGCTCGCTAAGGACGCCGATGTGATCCAAGCGAAGGCGCCGAAGGCAGGCGGAAAACACATCCCGCTGGCACTCTCCTCAGACGCCTTGAAACATGGTTGCGGCTCCCTTTTTCGAGGACCGGAACAGTTCTACAACGACGCCCTGCTGAGCGCTTATTTGAAGCGCACGATCTACGAGGGCAACAGCCTCTTTGACCTCTATAAGCTGCCGCTCCTGTTTGGGTTTCTTGCGCTCGTCGTGCAGCTTCCATTTGCCATCCGCAAGGACCTTCGCCGGCGCACGGAATTGAAATACGGACGCCGCTTGAAAGGCCCGGAGATGCTATCGCCGAAAGGGTTCAACAAGCTCGTCCAGGGCGGCGGAATCGGGATCAAGACCGATGACATGAAAGAAATGATTCGCATTCCAGAGCACGCCGAGGCGCAGCATATGCAGATCATCGGAGACACAGGCGCGGGCAAGACCACCATCATGCTCCAGATACTTCGCCAGATCCGCAGCCGGGGTGATTCCGCCATTGTGTACGATCCGGCGCGGGAGTTTGTGCAGCGTTTTTACGATCCAGAGCGCGGCGATGTGATTCTGAATCCGCTGGACAAGCGCTGTCCGTACTGGGGGCCATCGGAGGAACTGCGCCGCCGGTCCGAGGCGAAAGCGTTGGCCGTTTCGCTCTTCCAGCCGCCGCAGGACAGGAAAGGCGAGTTTTTCATCGAATCGCCGCAGAAGATTTTCGCTTTCCTGATGGCCTACGGGCCGACGCCGGAGGAACTCGTCAAGTGGATGTCGGATCCGGAAGAGATTGACCGGCGGCTCAAAGGAACAGAGCACGCACACCTGATTGATCCGAAGGCGCACCAGCAGCGCGCAGGTGTTCTGGGATCTCTCGGCCTGGTCGCAGACAGTCTGCGGCTCTTACCGAAGAAGGGCGAAGGCAATGGAGAGTGGAGCGCAACGGAATGGGCCGAGACGCGGCAGGGATGGGTATTCATTACGTCCCTTCCCGCCGAACGTGAGGCGTTGCGGCCGCTGCAAAGCCTATGGATCGACCTGCTGGTTTTGCGTCTGTTGAATGAGCCGAAAGACGGCCAGAAACGGGCCTGGTTCGTCATCGACGAACTGGCAAGCTTGCAGAAGCTTCCCCAACTTCACACGGCGATTACGGAGAACCGGAAGAGCAAGAATCCCGTGATTTTGGGCTTCCAGGGGAAGGCCCAACTTGAATATCTTTACGGGCATCTTGCTGAAGTGATGTTGTCCCAGCCCGCCACGAGCATCTGGCTTAAAACCAAGGAGCCGAACGCAGGCGAGTGGGTCAGTAAATTCATCGGCAAGGTGGAGATCGAGCGGTTGCGGGAAACGCACTTCGATGGTTCCCGCGCGGGCAGAAATTTCTCATTGGACAGGCAGGTCGAGCCGCTGGTGATGGAGTCTGAAATCTCCGGCCTCGCCGACCGCCATGCGTTCATGAAATACGAAAACTACGTGACGCGCTTTTCCTTCCCATACCTCGATGTTCCGATTATCGCCAGCGAGTTTGACTTGCGCGAATCGCCCGATGACAAGCTCCCATATGACCCAAAAAACTTGATCGGATCGAGACCCCAGCCCCAGCCTGAGCAACTCCGGCAGGAGCCACAAATCGCCGGGAGTATGCTGCCGCAAGTGTCACCACAGGGACATGAAATCTCCGAACCCGCTCCCACGTTGGCTGACAACGGACAACAGAGTCTCATTCTCCGGGGATAGGGACCGCTATGCTGACGATCTCGAAACCACTCTCCGCAGGACAGGCGCAGACTTACCATGCCAAGGAATTCACGGCTGCCGAGCAGAACTATTGGAAGCAGGGCCAGAGCATCGAAGGCGAGTGGCATGGCAAGCTCGCAGAGAAATTCGGGCTTGCCGGGTCCGTTGGTGCCAACGAATTTGCTCGGTTGAGTGAAGGCCAGCATCCCCTGACCGGAGAGCAGTTGGTGCGTCACAGGGCGGTACATAAATATCAGACAGAGGATGGAAAAACAGTTGCCCCAGTCGAACATCGCGCCGGATGGGATGCGACGTTTTCCGCGCCCAAATCCGTGTCGCTGGTCGCGCTTGTGGGCGGCGATGACCGCGTGCGGGAAGCCCACCGCGAGTCTGTCAACGTCGCCCTCAATGAATTGGAACGGTATACGCAGGCGCGGATCGGTGGCAACCACGCCGCCGAGACGACAGGCCGGTTTGTCGCGGCAAAGTTTGAGCACGATACAGCCCGTCCGGTGGACGGTTATGCCGCGCCGCAGCTCCACACCCACAGCGTCATCTTCAATATGACGGAACGCGAGGACGGCAGTTCCCGTGCTCTTCAGCCGCGAGGACTTTTCGATACCCAGGCGTATGCAACGGCGGTCTACCAATCGCATCTGACCTATCAACTTCGCAATCTTGGTTATGAAATTGAGGCCGGAAAGAGCGGCGCTCCTGAAATCAAGGGGTTCACGCGAGAGTATCTAGACGCCTCCAGCCCGCGTCGCCAACAGATTGAGGACGCTCTCGCCCGGAGTGGGCAGAGTGGACCTGAAGCCGCGCAGATCGCCGCGCACAATACCCGCGACCGGAAACAAGTTCTATCGCCTGCCGAGGGGATGGCCGCGCATCGGCACATTGCAAACGAGTTTGGGAACCAGGCCGACAAGGCAGTGGCCGAGGCACACGAGCGCGGTCAGCGCCACGCGCCAGACCGCACACCCGGCCAGAACCGGCAACGGGCGAATGAATCGGTAACGTATGCGCGAGATCGCAGCTTTGAGCGAGAGGCAGTCACCGATGAGCGCAGACTGTTTGTCGATGCATTGCGGCGTGGTATGGGCAAGACCACCTACCCGGAAGTTCGCGCCGTCTTCAACGCGCGTGCAGACGCCGGGGAATTTCGTGTTGTAGCTGCAGAGAAGCACGCAACAGGCCGCCAGTTCACGACGGCCCAGACTATTAAGGCGGAACGAGAGATAATACATCGGATGCAGGAAGGTCGGCACCTAACGCCTCAAATCATGCCGATTCAGCAGGCCATTCCTCTGACTGACACGCACCCACTTTTGAATTCGGCGCAACGTGCTGCCATCGAGCGAGTATTGACCTCGCGTGACCGGATACAAGGACTGCAAGGAGTGGCCGGAACTGGCAAAACGGCCACACTGAAAGTCATCCGGGAAGGAGCGGAACTGAGCGGTTATGCCGTCGAGGGCTTCGCCCCCACGTCCCGCGCCGCCCGACAACTCCGCGATGCAGGAATATCCTCCGAAACATTGCAAGGTTTTCTTGCACGAGGCGGTCAGCAACAAAGGGTCGGAGATCCCAACAACAGACATTTATACTTGGTCGATGAATCATCACTCGCCAGTACCAAGCAGATACGCGATTTCCTTGAGAAAATCGGCCCGCTGGATCGGATACTGTTGGTTGGCGATATCCGGCAGCATCAGGGGGTCGATGCCGGAAAGCCTTTTGAGCAATTGCAGCAGGCCGGGATGCCCACCGTCCAACTCGATCAGATCGTTCGCCAGAAAAACCCGGAACTGCTGAAAGCTGTCGAGCATCTCTCCAAAAATGAAACCACTGCCGGCATCACATTATTGGAACAGCAGGGTCGTATCCTGGAAATCGCCGATCCGCAGACGCGTTACGCCGCGATTGCCAGATGGTATGCGGGGAAGCCAGACGGCACGCTGATTGTTTCCCCGGATAACGCCTCCCGCGTCGAGATCAATCAGGCTGTGCGCACTGAGTTGCAAGCCCTGGGCATCATAGACCGCACCGAGCACGCCATGCGCGTGCTAACACCTCGCTCCGATATGACAGGAGCGGACCGGGCGTGGGTCGCCCACTATAACGTTCAGGATGCGATTCATTACCAGCGGGGCAGTAAGGAATTTGGCATAGAGCCAAAGAGCTACGCCCAGGTAATCGCGATTAATCTCAAGGAAAATCTGCTCACCGTCCAAAAGCAGAATGGCGAGCAGGTGATCTATGACCCTTCACGATTGCGCGGCATCTCTGCTTACCGTGAGACCGAGCGTAACTTCGCTGTGGGTGATCGTGTCCAATTCACCGCTCCCAACAAGGAATTGCATGTTGCCAACCGGGACCTCGGCACAATCGGTCAAATTGGTAAAGACGGACTGCTTACCGTACACCTTGATTGCGGCACAATCATTTCATTCGATGTGAACAAGGTGCGCCATTTCGATCATGGTTACGCGGTGACCAGCGTAAGCGTCCTGAGTTCCCCTCTTGACCTGACTGCGGTGTCATCTCCTGAAGTGTCCGCTACTTTTTTGGTGGACACCTGATGAGTGTGTTTAAGCGGCTTGGGAGGATTGGGTCTGGAGCGACAGTGCGAGGTTCCAGGGCAGGAGCTCGTCGATCCGGCTGATGGGGTGGTCCGCGATCTGGGCGAGCACGGTGCGGAGATAGAGTTCCGGATCGAGGCCATTCAGTTTTGCCGATCCGATAAGGCTGTACATGGCGGCGGCA
>DAHUZH010000148.1 GCA_027306695.1 Acidobacteriaceae bacterium | reverse complement strand
TCTGCAAATCCTGGACATAAGAACCCCAGCGCTTCAGACTGAATCCAACCCATCAAACTCCGGAACCATACAGCTAGCGAAGCTCGATGATGCATTTACGGGATAGCCGGGATAGTATCCCAGCTACACTCGTCGATCCTGAAAAAGTGATTCTCAAGCAGATTGAAGGTGAGCATCTCGTTCCATGGGCGGATCAAGCAAAACAGAAAAATGCGCCAAAAAGCTCTGAGGAGTTTATGGAAGTTCATCGCGGCGGCTGCCAGACAGGCGCTGAAGGTGTCCTGGAAACGTGGCGGTAGATTTTTCAGCGTATCAGCCGGCAGTTGCGGACCGCCTGTCTTTGCCGACCCCTGTAGCAACACTCATCCACATCGACTCCTGCTTAAGTACCAGGACCGGGCACGGAGCTTCACACAGAACCCGGTAGGCAGTCCCAGGTATGAAGCGTGCATCAAATGCAGAATGCGCGGAAGCTCCAAGAATAATCATGTCGGCATCGTGCGTGCCCGCAGACTTCAGGATCGCTTCCGCAGGCTGGCCGTAAATCACCTCGCAGACAGGCTGAGACTTTCTCATAGTTTTTACCGTTAACAGATCCTGCAACATCCTGATGGCGTACTCGTGTACCGGGGCCGTTGTTGGATGTGCCTGGACCACATTGGGAATTGCGTGCATCAGCCAAATTTCCGCACCGCTGTTTTCCGCAATGCTTAAGGCGAATTCTGCCATCCTTCTGGAGTCGTGATCTAAAGATGCGGCAAAAACAATGCGCCTGTGATGGTTTGCAGGCTGTTTCTTTGAAGCGGACTTTGGCCCGACCGCGAGTACAGGAATTTCAATACGATGAAAGAGTGACTCTGCAACGGATCCAAGTATATGGAGATGAAATTTTTCTTTTCCGTGAGAACCGGCAATCAGACGATCCGCCTTCCACGTATGTGCCAGGTTTATCAGTTCATTGACTGTGTCGCCCGCCAGCAGATGCGCAGAGCAGGGAATGTTCACCGCTTTGACCCTAGAAACTACCTGCTCCAACTGCTTTTCCACCGAGCGGTTAAGTCGGTCGGAATCGGCATACACTAGCAACACGGGGTCAATGATCGATATATCTGGATTCGGTAGGATGTGCGCGACCTTGATCTCCGCCTTGTGCTCCAAAGCCTGTTGGATGGCGACGGGAAGCGTAAAGTCGAGATCGATCAGGTCAGTGGCCAAAAGAATGCGACGCGGACGGGCCCATACTTGTATCTTCCTGGTAGACATAGGCGCTCATTCCCTCTATGTCCATCAGTATTCATCCGTGACCCCCGATTGAATGTGCTCACTCGCACACTCGCTTGTGATGACGGTCACTGAAATAAGCGAACCATATGATACAGAAAAGGATGTGTTGGTTCTGCGGAGGCCTACAGCAACAATTCCAGGGTGTCCTTGCGGAGGATGGTCACCAACGTTCCTTTGATGGTAATAATCTTTTTCCGCTTCATCTCATTCAGCACCCTGGTTACCGACTCACGCGTTGTGCCCAGCATAGAAGCAAGGTTCTCATGCGTAAGCGACAGCGTGAAATGAGAGTTTGGATGATCATGACCGGCTGTCATTTCAAGGAACAGCCGTGCGACGCGTCCTGAAATGGACGCGGAAAGCGCCAGACGTATGGCATCGTTCAATGCGTTACGATATTCGTCGTTGAGCATCTTTGCCGCATGCATGCTGCCTTCAATGTGACGCTCAAGAAAACGAAGAAAATCCTGGCGCTGGAATGATTTGATCTGCACCGGATCAATCGCCTGTGCTGTGATTTCATAGGGAGTATCCAAAAGGGCTGCGCTTAGCCCGAGAACGTCTCCCGGCTTGGCGATTCTTACCAGCAATGTCTTTCCGTCTTTTGAAGATGTGGTCAGCTTTACGTGGCCTGCACACAAAACGGAGATGCCGCGTGGAGCCTGTCCCTCGAAGAAAAGTGTGCTTCCCGAAGGGACCACCATGTGCATTCCGAGTGCATCGTATTCCGACAGCGCCTGCGGAGACAAGTTACAGAACCAATCAGCGTGCCTGTTTTTACAGGTCAGACAGTTCTCACTATGCATGCTGTTGGAAAATTGTCCTGCCATGGTGTCCTCCGCGGAACCGAGCATACCGTAGATGATAGCAAAATTGGCGGGAGAGGCTCTTCTTGCCAACAACATTCCAGAATTCCCGAGATACACATCGGTCAGCCAATCGTGCTCGGATGGCTTGCCAGATGTCTTGTGTTTTCATGATGTGCGCTTGGCAGATCGCGTAATATCATGGCGGGACAGCGGGACATGCGCAGGATCTTCGCCATTATTCCAGACCGCAGGTGAGTGAGGAATGCGCCGCCGCTATGGGCACTCATCACCAGCAGATCTGCTTGCGTGTCCTCCACCATGCGAAGGATTTCCTTGGCAGGCTCTCCTTCGCGGACAATGCACTCAGGTTTTACCGTCAACCACGCGTCCCGGCTCATCATTTTTTCTAAGGCTTCAAACTGATGTTCTGAGGGACTTTCGATCCCCTCCTCCTTTACATTGAAGATTGTCAGTTTTGCCTGGTGAGTGGTGGCAATTTTTCCGGCCAGGCGTGCAGCCTCCGTCACCCCTTCCGCAGTGTCGCAGGCCAACATTAAATGTTTCCAGGGAATCGTTTTGTTCGCTATGGCTGCGGCTTGCGGACCCACGACGATCGCCGGACGATCTGACTTGCGAATGACCGCCTCTGCAACGGAACCCAATAGAAGGCGCTCCAGACCGCCGAGCCCCTGGGTACCGACGACCATATAGGTAGCGTTCGATTCATTCGCCAATTTAATCAGTTCGTGCGCTGCGGACCCCATTACAAGGGTGCTCTCAACCTTCAGCCCGCTACCGCGCAGCCGTTTCTCCACAATGCGCACCTGATTCGTAAGCTCCACTTCCTGAATCTGCAGAAGTGCAGGAGAGTCTTCCGGGACGATCGGCATGACATAAGCCAGATGAAGAGATTTCGACTCTTCCAAGGCCAGTTTCGTAGCATAGTCCACGACAGACCGGGATAGCTCTGAAAAATCTGTACCAACCAAGATAGGGTCGCTTATAGGTGTTGATTTGATGTTCATAAACTGGCGCCTTTCAAACAAAAATCATAGGACCACGTGGAATGGTAAACAGTGATAAGCAATACAGTCCGACGTGATGACCATCACAATCTTATATCTGCCTTTGTTCTTGTTAATAAAATTGCATACGTGACAAGGGTCACAGAATAAAATCGGCAAAGCACTATTATTATGAAGTATGTAAGTTAAGAAGCTCCTTCGGGCCCAAAACAGTTCCATCATGAAATTGAACACAGCCGGCACAAAGGGAGGCAAGAATGTCAGAGGGTAGCAATTTTCCCGTTTGCCGCTTTGACCTCCTCGTGCAGCGTGCAAAGCAACTTCCTGCAATTCCCGTGGCAGTCTGCTACCCGTTGACAAAGGTGGCATTGGAGGGTGCGCTGGAGTCTGCTAGCTGTGGGTTGATCCAACCTATTCTCGTTGGGCCAAAGAGAAAAATCGAAAATTTGTCTAGAACAGAAGCGCTCAATATCGACAATTGCGAGTGCATAGACGTTCCTGACGAAATGAATGCGGCAAGTACCTCCGTGGAACTGTGCCGTTCCGGTCATGCACATGCATTGATGAAAGGTAGCCTCCACACGGATGTTTTCATGCATCCCGTGCTGTCCAGGGAAACAGGACTCCGCACAACACGCAGGGTCAGCCATATTTTTGTCATGGAAACGCCGGCATATTCACGCATCCTGCTGATTACAGATGCAGCGATCAATATTCTGCCGAGTCTGGAAGATAAAGTGGACATTGTGCAGAACGCAATCAACCTTGCCCATGTTCTTGGAGTGCCTGAACCCAAAGTGGCGGTCCTCTCCGCGGTGGAAACCGTCCACTCCAACATCGTCTCCACCTTGCATGCAGCAGCCCTTTGTAAAATGGCGGAGCGTGGCCAGATCAACGGCGGCATCCTGGATGGCCCGCTCGCATTCGATACGGCCGTCAGCCCGGAAGCAATTCGGATCAAGCACCTTGTTTCTTCCGTCGCGGGACAAGCCGACATCGTCATTGTTCCCGACCTTGAGTCTGGCAACATGCTCGCGAAGCAATTGGAATATCTCGGCGGTGCGAGTCTGGCTGGAATCGTTACTGGCGCCTCCGTCCCCATCATTCTTACCAGCCGTGCGGATTCGGCCAAGACGCGCATGACCTCGGCAGCCATCGCATTGCTGATGCATGTCAGTGAGGCTAAGTTGTCCTCATATAACCAGTGATCCTTATTATTCAAGCTTTGAATAGTTAGAACATCGCATACCGATTTTTTGCGCAGTTTCATTGGATGTGAAATTTTAGGCGACTCTCTGAGCGCTCTGGAACGCTCCAGCATGCGCATCGTAAACGGCGAGCACCTTGCCGGCCCGTTCTGGGTCCGTGGACCAACTCTGCGACACGGCCATCACATATTGTTCACCAGTAGCCGCCTTCAGGGCCGCCTGATAATGCGGAAATGTCTGGCTCAGCCGTCGCAATAACGCCATGCGCGCCGCGAAGCATTCATTCCAGTCTGGGAATTTCGTCCAGTTAGCCAGCACAGTCGTCCAGTGGTCATGGAGATATTCGCGTGTCGGCATGGGCAGGGTTTCCGTGCCCGCCAGCGGCGGATGACTCTGCTTCTGACCGAATAAATTATTGGCCTCAATCGCCAGCTTGGAGTGGCCCCAACCGGACTCCAGCGCGGCCTCGCATGCTGCATACTCCGGAAAAATATGCTGTGCGGCCTGCGCGGCCCTATAGGCGCGCAACAGAAATAAAGACTGAATCGACATGGTTGCTCCTTAGAGAGAATGCCCTAAGACAAGTATTCGCGTGTCGATCGATTGAATGTGCAAATCCACGTTGCAACAGGCACTGGCGTAGCGTGCTCGACCGCTTCGACAACGGCGCGCAGATGTTCCGGCGTCGCGCCATGTGCGGAACTGCTGATAGACAGACTGCCAGGGAGGAAAATTGCCCGGTAACCGCCGCCACTGGCAGCCGCTCTTCACCACGTACAGCATTGCGTCCACCACCCGCCGCAACTCATACTTGCGCGGCCGCCCGCCAGCGTGTCGCCCAACCCGCCGCTCCTTCAGCAATGGCTCCAGTTTGTTCCACTGCACATCCCTCAAATCGCTCGGGTACATCCTTCCAAGTTATGAAAAATGACCCTCGCAGCATATTCCTTCCAAGGTCCCGCCTATAGGTTTCAAACAGATTCTGAGGGTGTCGTCCAGAGTGGAAGTCGTTCGTCGTGGCGAAGCGACTGAGGCGAAGGAGCTTGTGTTTTTCCGGCCAACCACAAGGCCCTTCGGTCGCGTCGCTGCAGCGACCGACCTCAGGACGACAAACCATTCGCTGCGGAGGATGTCAATATGGCCAGTGGATTTCTTGCTGCTATCCGCTGCGGGAAACATCGGTCCACCAGATCGAAGGCCGATTGGTAGAATGCTCGCAATGTAAATCCGTCACCCGCTTGCTATCTTTTGTGGAGATGTTCATGCGCCAGCGAAGTTTTTGGGTCTCGTTTTTGTTTTTGCCTCTATTGGTATTGGCCGCTCCCGCGCAGAGCACCACTCCTGCGCAAGCTCCGGTCACGACCATCACGCTCGGCCAGTCCATCGTCCCGCTGAACGGCCCGTGGAAGTTCCACACCGGCGACAACCCAGCCTGGGCCGACCCGAACTTCGACGACTCGCAGTGGGAGACGGTCGACCTGACGCCGAAGGCGGGCAGCTTCGATCCCATCATGGGAATGTCCGGCTACGTCCCCGGCTGGACGGCGAAGGGTCATCCCGGCTATTGGGGCTGGGCCTGGTACCGCATCCGGGTGCGGACAGGCGCGCAGCCAGGGCAGAAGCTGGCCCAGAAGCTGGCGCTGGCTGGCCCGGCGGACGTGGACGACTCCTACCAGGTCTTCGCCAACGGCAGGCTGCTGGGCAGCTTCGGCACCTTCCCCGTAACCGGAGGCCGTCCGGTGGTCTACAACACCCAGCCAGCGATGTTTCCGCTGCCGCAGGCGGAGAGCAATCCAGATGACTCCACGCAGGTGCTGGCCTTCCGCGTCTGGATGGAGCCGACCACGCTGACGCTCGAGCCCGACGCTGGCGGCATGAAGAGCGCGCCGCTGCTGGGCGAGGCGGGGGTGGTGACGGCGCAGTATCAACTGGCCTGGGTGGAGCTGGTGCGCGCCTACTCGTTCGGCGCGATCGAGGCGGCGCTGTTTCTGCTGCTGGCGATTCTGGCCGCCAGCCTGATCCTCTTCGACCGCTCCGACCCGGTCTATCTCTGGCTGGCCGGGGTCTTCCTGCTGACGGCGATGGAGTTGACCCTCCTGTGCCTCGTCGCCTGGACGCAATGGATCGGCGGGATTGCGGCGTTCATGGCGCGGGACGTGTTGCTTGTTCCGCTGACGCTGGGCGGATGGACGATGGTGTGGTGGGTCTGGTTCCGGCTGCGCCGACCGGCGTGGGTGCCGAAGCTGATCGCCGGGCTGACACTGATCTACATGCTCGCCAATGCGCTGGGAGAAGATCTCTTCTTCGCGGCGATCCCCCACCCGGTCGGCATGGCGTTTCACTTTCTCTCGCTGGGCGTGCGGCTGCTCTTTCTGCTGCTGCTGGTCTGGATGGCGGTCGAAGGCGTCCGGCAGCAGGGCTGGGAGGGATGGCTGGCGCTGCCCGCCGTGGTGCTGGTCGGCATCGCGCAGTTTGAGAATGAGCTGGGCGTCCTGCACATCCGCACGATCTGGTTTCCCTTCGGCGCGCAGGTCTCGCTCGCCCAAATCGCCCATGTGTTTCTGGTGGCGGCCATCGCCGCCCTGCTGCTGCGCCGCGCGCTGCTTGCCGTGCGGCAGCAACGGGAGATGGCGCTCGACGTCAAACAGGCGCAGGAGGTGCAGCAGGTGCTGATCCCGATGGCCCTGCCGCAAATCCCCGGCCTCACCATCGAAAGCGAATACCGCCCGGCCCGCGAGGTGGGCGGCGACTTCTTCCAGATCATTCCGCACGCCACCGACGGCAGCGTCCTGATTGTCGCGGGCGATGTAACGGGCAAGGGATTGCAGGCCGGAATGCTGGTGGCGCTGATTGTGGGGGCCATCCGCAATCAGGCCTCCCACAGTGATGACCCGCTCGTCATGCTGCAAAATCTAAATCAGCGTCTCCTCGGCCGCGGCTCTGCGCACGCCACGGGCCTGGCGCTGCGCATCGCCACCGATGGCGCCTGCACCC
>DAHUZH010000147.1 GCA_027306695.1 Acidobacteriaceae bacterium | reverse complement strand
CAGCGCGCGGCGCATCTATATTGAGTGCGAGATAAAACTACATGATTCAAGTGATTACGGTGGAACGGGAATATGGAAGCCTTGGCGCGGAATATGCCCGCCTGCTGGCCCAGCATTTGAATTGGGAATTGATCGACCACTCCCTGGTGAAGGAAGTCGCCAAGCGCGCCAAAGTGCCGGATGCAGTCGTGGAGCGGCGCGACGAACAACTGGATCCCTGGTACAACAAGGTAGGCCGCGCCTTCTGGCATGGCAGCAATGAGCGCGCCACAACCGCGCTGGAGCAGGAAATTTTCGACGCGACGCGCATGACGGGCCTGCTGCAGGAAGTGATGAAGGAAAAAGCACGCGCCGGTAAATGCGTCATCGTTGGCCGCGGCGCGGCCTGTGCGCTGCACGGCATACCCGGATGCTTCCATACGTTTGTGTATGCGTCCATGGCCCGCAAGATACGCTGGTTTGAGCAAAACTTTCCCGATAAGGCCCATCTGGCGGAAAAAGAATTGCAGGCCACGGACCGCCGTCGCGCGGAATATGTCCAGTATTTTTATCGCACAGAATGGAACGACTACCGGATCTATCACCTGATGCTGAATTCCTGCATGGGATTTGACGCGATGATCGGCGCGACGATTGAAGCGACGGGAGTGTAGTGCTGCTGTCGGCATCGAATCCCACCCTTCGCGATGAAGCTTGCGAAGGATGGGGCACCCGAGTTGCGTTCGCGCGACAAAACACCTTTGTAAATACTGGCCGACTCCCCGGTACTAATCCGCGCTGAACGAGTGCATCGGCGATTTGGCATCAACTGAGAATCATTCCTGGCGACATGGGCGTTTTGCGAGGACTAATATCTTTCCGGCTAAGACTCCGTGTGTCCGCATCGCGGAGGACGGGCCGCCTGCCCTATACTTGACCGCGTATGGAGCCTCCATGAAGAAGATGGACTACACCATTGGATTCCAAGCCGGACGTGCAGGACAGAAGTGGACGGCAGCAGCCTTGACTGCTCGGGCGAAAGAGCGGACGCCTGAACCCGTGACATTCGTGGGCCGACCAGAAGCATTGAAGTTCCTGAAGGACTCGCAGGCTGAAGGCTACCGATTTTCCGGCGCGGAACTGGTTGACCCGGAGCAGAGGCTAGTCAAGAATCGCTACTTCGTCATTGGCGGCGACGGACAGCTTACGCTCTCAGGTGAGGACAATGGCCCACGCAATATGGTTTGGAAAATTGGAGACGTGAAGCCTGGACGCGACAGGAGCATGGGAACCGAGGCTGTCATTGAAAACATTTTTCAAGGGCCAGAAGTGCGAGAAAGGTTCGGTGGCGACCGAAGTGAAGAACCCAGAGAATATTCCGCAGTTGGCGCTCGCCATCGATAGGGCAAACCGCTCGTCCGCAAGGCGACGAATGATCACCCGCACCGCCTACCCAACGCCGAGATAACTCAAGAACGCACGTGTCAGTTCCTTCTTGAGCGTCCGGTCATCTTGAGGTAGCAACCCTTTCCACACCTTGATTTCCGATGTATCCAGCACCAATTCCTGCAGTGTGCTGATGACCATCATCAAGCCCAGCGACACCGCCATATTGGGATCAGGATGCCGAATGTCCTTGGCATTCGCCAGAATCAACGCGACGAGGCGCTCGTAGGAACGGATTTCCAATCTGCACGCCTTCTTCCAGAACTCCGTGTCCATCCTGCTGCGCGTAAACTGCCGCATGGCGCGAATCTGTCCCGCATTGGCCCGATAGCTTACCACCAGCGAGTGGACTAACTGTTCAGCAAAGACAGGCAGCGGGATTTGTCCTGCCGTCTCCGGAGTGAGCCCGGAGCGCAGCCTCTCGTCCTGCCGCTCCAAGGCACCCAAAATCACAGCCTCCAGCAACGCATCCTTGTCACTAAATCGACGATAGATCGCTCCGGGCGTTAGCCCCGCGTGCACGGCAATACGCGGAATTGTAGTGCCCTCGACCCCGTGCTGCCCCAGCACTTCAGCAGCCGCTTTCATTAGCTTGCGCAACGACTCCCGGCTTCGCGCCTGCTGAGGCTCCAGGCTGTTTGGTTCCCGGTCCTTCCGCGTAGCAGGTTTCAACTGTGTTTTTCCGGGTCCAAGCCTCTTCGCCGAAGGACTCCCCTTCGCATTCTTACTCTGAGTGCTCTTGTCAGTCGCTCTCGCCATCTTCCCCCTTGATACTCGCACCCTGCGGCTGGACGGGCGCAGTAAATCTATCTTGACACGGTGTAGACGTAAATGTAAATTCACATTTACATATTTTCCACACCCCGCTCCCGCTTGGAGATTTCATGCATAACAACCCGATTGCCGCGCCCGCAGCCAAGCAACACCCGCTGCGCAATCCAAAGTTTCGCCTCCTGTGGGCGGGCAACACGATCTCGTGGACGGGCGACCAGTTTTATCTGGTCGCCCTTCCATGGCTCATCCTTCAACTCACCAGGTCAAGCGTTGTACTTGGCACCATTACGATGATGGCTGCGATTCCCCGAGCGGCGCTGATGCTCCTGGGCGGGGCGGTCACCGACCGCATCTCTCCGCGCCTGATTATGATGTTCACCGCTTCCGCACGCACCGTATTGGTGGCCGCCCTGCCCGTTCTCATCTGGACGCATGTGCTGCAACTCTCGCATCTCTACATTCTGGCCTTGTGCTTCGGCATCGCGGATGCCTTTGCAGGCCCCGCTGCGCAAGCCTATCTGCCTTCGCTGGTTGAGCCGGAACAGCTTGCAGCAGCCAATTCTGTCTCCCAGTCCACGAT
This sequence comes from Acidobacteriaceae bacterium, assembly GCA_027306695.1. Classification (GTDB taxonomy): domain Bacteria; phylum Acidobacteriota; class Terriglobia; order Terriglobales; family Acidobacteriaceae; genus JAKAAZ01. The sequence continues at coordinate 4,602 of DAHUZH010000147.1, read as the reverse complement.
TCAGGTCACCACGCTCGTGGCCCCCGGACCGGCCGGCTTGTTCATCAAAGCCTTCGGCACGGCATGGGCATTCTTCATTGATGCCATCAGCTTTCTGTTCATCATCGGCGCACTCTGGCGTTTGCCCGATCCGCCCAGCGTACCCGCCAACGCGTCACGTCGCAACGTGCTCCGCTCTATCCTTGATGGCCTGGGTTACGTCAAACGCGACGTTGCGCTCACGTCCCTGATGCTGGTCGCCTCTGTGCTCAATTTCGCAATAGCCGGTCCCATCAGCATAGGCATCGCAGTAATTGCAAAGCAGAAGCTTGGCACGCCACTCGCATTCGGCCTGCTGATGTCTTCCCTCGGCGCGGGCGGATTAATGGGCACGCTGCTTGCCGGTCTCACGAAGCACCACAAGCGTGGGCGGCTCCTGCTCCTTGTCAGCACTGCCATCGGTCTTTGCCTTGGCTGCATTGGCCTGGTCAATCTGGCGCCGCTGCTGGCTGGCCTGCTCTTCATTATGAGCGCCACTGCCGCATTCCTCAACGTGCAACTGATTGCCTGGTTTCAGCAGCGCGTCGAGCGCGCTATGATGGGCCGAGTCATGAGTGTCCTCCTGTTCGCTTCCGTCGGCCTGATGCCATTTTCTCTGGCCGCCGCTGGCGTCGCGTTGAAGTGGAGCTTGCCGGGCACGTTCCTCATCGCGGGAGTTATGGTCTTGCTTGTAACGCTGTTTGCAGCCACCCACCGTCCGGTCCGCGAGATCGATTAGCCAAACGGCAACAACTCTTCTGCCGACCCTTGCGTGTGATCGCTCGTTGAAATCAGGCCAATGCACTCATCGAGATTCATCTACTGCAAAACAAATTAACCCATAATGAGGCCCCGGGCCACATTATGGGTTAACTGTCAGCGTGAAAAGAAGGACTGCCCTCAAATCCGCATGGGCATGATGATGTAGCGGTACTTGAAGTCGTCCTGGGCGTCTTCTGGACGCACCTGACCGGCGGTCTGCGCGTCTTTGAATTCCAGGCGCACCTCGCTCACGTCGCCGACTGCCTTTAGAAAATCTACCATATAGGCGGAGTTGAAGCCGATCACCAGCGAGTCCATACTGTATGGCGTCTCGATGGTGTCTTCGGACTCGCCCGCTTCGGTCGAAGACGAGGAGATTTTCATCTCGTTCTGCTCCAGCCGCACTTTTACGGCGCCGGAGCGCTCGTCGGCAAATTGCGCGACACGCTGGATGGAAGCCAGCAGGTCCGCAGTGCGGACGATGACGAAGCGGTTGTTGTCGCGCGGCAGAACAGCTTCATAGTTGGGGAACTGTCCGGTCAGTTTGCGCGAGGTCAGGACGCGATTGCCTACCTGGAAATATAGCGTCTGCTCGTCATCGGAAAAATCAATAAATTCTTCTTCCGTGTTCGCCAGTAATGACTGCAACTCAGCCAGCGCTTTACGCGGAATCAACAGCCGCTTTTCTCCGCTGACCGCCAGATTTTCGCCGGTCTTTTCAATGTGCGCCAGGCGATGGCCATCGGTGGCCACCATGGTCAGGCTGCCCGCTTTCACCAGCAGCAGAGCACCGTTCAATGTGTAGCGGGACTCTTCATTCGCGACAGAGAAGATGGTCTTGCCGATCATGGTGCGCAGCGTCGCCGCAGGCAGCCGGATGGCCCCTGCAGTGGGAAACGGCAGAACCTGGGGAAAGTTGGCGCGCGCCATGCCAACCATTTTTGTGTTGGAGCGGCCGAGGCGAATCTGCACCCAGTGGTTCTCCATCAACTTGATACCTATCTCGCCGTCCGGCAGCAGTTTGATGTAGTCATACAATTTTCGCGCTGGGATGGTGCATGCGCCTGGCTTTTTGACCTTCGCTTCGCAGGAGGTGCGAATGCTTTGGTCGAGATCGGTGGCCGTGATGGTCAGGCGGTCTTGATCGGCCTCCAGCAGAAAATTCGACAGTATGGGAATCGTCGTCTTCCGCTCGACCACCCCCTGCGTGGCAGTCAATTCGCGCAGCAATTGCTGCCGATTCACGCTGATTTCCATAGCAGTGCTCTCGACCACAGTTTTCTCCGGCTGGACTTCCAGACTTGGCATTGCTAAACGTCTCCCATCCCTTGTACACCACGAGTCGCACTCTTGTGCAAAGCGTGCCCGCGCCGTTGATTTCATTGTAGAGATAAACCGGCAATGGGGAGGGAAATTTCTCTGCGGAAAATGCCGTCGATGCTAGGAAAACCGGCTGGCCTTGCCCCCATTCTCTGGAAGCGCCGTCATATCTTTGGGCTGCTACTGCAATCTTGAATACTGCTTCTTAAAAGCTTTACAAAATCAAATACAAAGACAGTAGCAGTAGCAGATGGCAGTGGAAATTTGCAGAAGTGGGAAGAAATAGGGAACGACGCTGCTTTCGTGCATGTCCTGTTTTAGAAAACCGGGCTCATCGAAAAGCAAAATCAGTAAAAAGGGTGCACCGCTCACCCTATTTGTCAAATTAGCAGTCTCAATCTCCACACACTCCACAGGAGGGGCTGCTACTCATGTGAATTTTAGGCGTCGGATGTGCAAAGCGCGTTTCCAGCGAATAGTGAGAGCAGTTTCGCGAAGACCAGGAATGCACAGGGATGGAGAAAAGCGTCATTTTTGTAGAATCCCCAATTCCTTAGCAACCGTTCCGTCGGTCAACATTTTTGCAGCCCGCTCCAGGGTCAGGGCCGGCGAAACAGGTTTGTAGTCGCTGGTCACATCATCCTGCTGTTCGTTGATGCTTTTGAAGATCAGCATATGTCCCTGAATATGGACGTGCGTCTCAGTAATTTGCCATTCGCCGGGAGCGATTTCCGACCGTACCACGCGGAACGTTCCTCCCGGATTCAATTTTCCAAACAACCCCCAGGCGAATTCCACCGGTTGAATCAATTTTCCGCTCAAGACCTTCAAACGCTTCTGTTTCTCGTCGACGATCATCTCTCCGGCCATGGCGGCGAAGACGCGGGAGGCATAATTTGGGGGTTGAAAGGCGGGGTTAGGCAGAAAATGCAGCGTGATCTCTCCGTTGGATTGGCCGGTTTCGGTCCACAAAAATGCGTAGGGTAGCATCTTTAGCAGTGCTGTGGATTGCTGATCGTCATGCGCGCTATTTTTGTGCTGTTTCGCCCGTACCGCCGGGTCGCTGACGACGCTCTGCATTTTGGCCTCGTCCTGCGCCCGCTGTTGTGGCGTGAGTGGATGACCGTTGAGTTCGATGGTCTTTGAAACGGTCCCCTGGGCGGTCTGAACCACCAGCGTTACGGTGCTTTTCGATGGGACCTTGTCGAAGTCCCGATACATCCAAAGGGAATGATCGTTCTGGTCCGCAGTCAGCTCGTTATGGATGACCTGTTGCACGAGTTGTTGTGGAGACGTCTGCTGAGCCTGCGCAGGCAAAAAAATTCTCAGGAGAAAAGCGAGCAGGCCCATCCTCCACCAAGACTTTGCAACAACATGCGGCAGGGATCGGAAATGATTCAAGCTTTGCATCGATCGCAAACCTCGGGCTGTCTTGATACTCCATAGATTTCCGTGAATTGTCGAACCCTCCAGCAGAAATTTTGATAAGAAAGTATTTTTATAGCGGAAACAGGACAAATGTAAGGGGAATCTCGGTATTACGAAGAAAATGCATGGATTCTTCGCTTCCACCAGAATGACGATTCCTTCCAATTTGCCTTACGGCAACCATGACAATGCAATAAATCTCGAACGCCCTGTAATCAAAAGGAAGAAACGAATGCTCCCACTGCTGGGAGTGGCTTATGACGATTTCCGGTTGCTTTCCAGGCTGCCAGGCAAAAAGCATGCCCACTGTCCATTTTCGGACGCCGATTTTCAAATTCGGACACTTTTGACTCTTCATCCAAGAAGAGAATCCGCCGATATTCTTTGTTTGCAAGCGACCGGCTTTCGGGAACTATGGCAGGCAAAATGCAGTATCTACCTTCACATTTGTGTGTTTGGAGGCCAGATATGAATTTTCTCCACGATCTTCGCTATGCGCTGCGGCAGTTGCGCAAATCGCCCGGATTTTTGCTGACGGCCATCCTGACGCTGGCGCTGGGCATTGGCGCCAACACGGCCATCTTCAGCGTGGTGAATGCACTGATACTGCGTCCGTTGCCGTATCCCGAGCCAATGCGGCTGGGCGCGCTGATCACGCGCTGGAGCGGACCAAAAGGCGTGGAGGACGACAATAGCGCCGATGGCGAGACCTACGAGATGGTGCGCGACCGGGTCCCGGCGGTGACGGCAGCGGCTTATGGGTTGGAAAGCGGCGTGAACCTGCAGGCCGGCCAGAGCGTGCAGTATGTGCAGCAGTTGCGCGTGTCGTCAAAATATTTCGATGTGCTCGGCATTCCGCCGCAAATGGGACGCAGCTTTACACGCGAGGAAGACCGTCCGAACGGGCCGGGCGTAGTAGTGCTGAGCAACAATCTTTGGCGAACTACGTTTCATTCCGATCCGCACATTATTGGGAAAGCGATACGGCTGAAAGGCGCGCCGTTTACCGTCGTTGGGGTGCTGGGGCGCGGGGCGCAGTCGCCGCTCGACGCGCAGACCTCGCAGGCGGTGGAC
>DAHUZH010000146.1 GCA_027306695.1 Acidobacteriaceae bacterium | reverse complement strand
GGAACATTTCATCCAGTCTACGGTAGAACGCATTCGCCAGCAGGTGGGAGAAGGCCATGCCATCTGCGCGCTTTCCGGCGGCGTGGATTCCTCCGTGGCGGCGGTGCTGGTGCATCGGGCCATCGGCGACAGGCTCACCTGCATCTTCGTCGACAACGGAGTGCTGCGCAAAAATGAATTCCGCAAAGTGCAGGAGAACCTGCGCGGCAAGCTGGGTCTCAATCTGGTTGCCGTCGATGCCAGCCAAAGATTTCTCTCCAAGCTCGCGGGAGTGACCGACCCGGAGACGAAACGCAAAATCATCGGCAAGGAATTCATCGCTGTTTTCGATGACGAGGCGCACCGCATCGGCCAATCCATCACCGCACAGGCTGGTTCGCCGACAGGTTCTTCCGCAAGCCCCTCAGCGGCCTCCATCGACTGGCTGGTGCAGGGAACTCTCTATCCCGACGTGATCGAGTCTTCATCGGTAAAGGGGCCATCGCAGACCATCAAGAGCCATCACAACGTTGGCGGCTTGCCGGAGACGATGAAGCTGAAGTTGATCGAGCCACTGCGCGATCTGTTCAAAGATGAGGTCCGCCGCATCGGACGCGATCTGGGAATGCCGGAAGATATTTTGCAGCGCCAGCCATTTCCCGGGCCCGGCCTGGCGGTGCGCATCGTCGGCGAAGTGACCCCGGAGCGGGTTGCGATCCTGCAGGAGGCCGATGAAATAGTAGTCGATGAGATCAAATCCGCCGGTTTGTACAAGCAAATCTGGCAATCCTTCGCCGTTCTTCTGCCCGTTCGCAGCGTGGGAGTCATGGGCGACCAGCGTACGTACGCATACTCCTGCGCCATCCGCGCCGTGCACTCGGAAGACGGTATGACGGCGGACTGGGTTCCGTTGCCCTATGAAGTGTTAAAGCGAATTTCCAGTCGGATTGTAAACGAAGGTAAGGGTATCAATCGCGTTGTGTATGACATTACATCCAAACCTCCGGGTACTATTGAATGGGAGTAATGCATTATGGCCCAGTTGTCCTCGATCTCGCCAAAAGAACACTGGCAACAGGTCTATGCGGCCCGGCGCGAGGCCGAACTAAGCTGGTTTGAATCTGTTCCGAATATCTCTCTGGATATTCTGCTTACGCCATCGCTCCATCGGAATTCTCCCGTTCTCGATGTTGGAGGCGGCGCCTCGCGTCTGGTAGACGCTTTACTTGACCGGGGTTTTACCCAACTTACTGTGCTCGACATAGCCGACACAGCGCTGGAAACATCGAAGCAGAGGTTAGGGGAGAGAGCTTCCGGCGTGCGCTGGGTTGCCGCTGACATTACCCAATGGCAACCGGACAGACTTTACAGCGCCTGGCACGATCGCGCTGTCTTCCACTTTCTTACAACGGAAGAGAAGCGCCGGGCCTATCGCGCGGCGATGGAGAAAGCTGTTGCACCCGGCGGAATTGTGGTCATCGGCACCTTTGCGCTGGATGGCCCGGAACGGTGCAGCGGTCTGCCTGTGCAGAGATATTCAGCCAAGAGCCTGGCTGCGGAACTGGGCGATGCCTTCCGATGGACAGCCACGCGCAGGACGGAACACACCACCCCGGCAGGCAATGTGCAGCGCTTTCAATACAGCCGTTTTGTTAGTGAACCATAAGAAGCTCATAAAGCGGACTGACAGATGGTGTAGTTATTTGTGAAAGGGAGTCATTCTGAACGAAGGCCGTTCGCCGCGGCGAAGCGACCGGAGTGAAGAATCCAGAGAATACTCGCCTGGGTTGCGTCGCCAGCACCCTCAGGATTCTTTGCTACGCTCAGAATGACTCGCCCCATTTTTGAGTGCAGTATCTGTGAAGTTGCTATAGTTTTCGTCGTATTTTTTATTCCGACCGGGAGAGTGCCGTGATACCGGAATTGCGGGCAAATTTCAACCGGCGTTTCGATCCCAGGCTATACCAGAAGCTGCTGGAGCGGATGGACCGCGAGACGCGCACCCACGTCGGCTTTCGTACCTCGGAGACGCCTTGCTTTTTTCCTGCATCTCTCCTTTCCTCGATGGCCAGGGCGGGTGCGGAGTTGACGCATCAACTGGTCGATAGCCCGGACTACATGCGATGCTCCACTGCTGCTGTGCCGGACCGTTATCGCGTCCCCAATGAGTCGCCACACCCCCATTTTATGACCGTCGATTTTGGTCTGGTGCGAGAGGCCGATGGCAGCGTTGCCCCGCGTCTGGTGGAATTGCAGGCATTCCCCTCCATCTACGGGTATCAGGCTGTACTCTCTCGCAACATGCAGGAAATTTTTTCGCTCGACGAACGGCTGCGATGGTTTCTGTCCGATTTGGACGACGACGGTTACTGGAAGCTGCTGCGGCAGGTGATCGTCGGCGAGCATGACCCCGAACAGGTGGTTCTGGTTGAAATCGATCCCGAACAGCAGAAGACTTTACCGGACTTCCATGTCACTGAAGACCGGTTGGGGATTGCCACAGTAGACATCAGCCAGCTTGTAAAACAAGGGAATCGGTTGTTCTATCGCCGCCAAGACCGCAAAGCCAGCCATGGCCCTTCGGGTGCTTGGTCGGATTTGGTTCCCATCCGCCGCATTTACAATCGCGCCATTGTGGATGAAATGGAGCGAAAACAAGTGCAGCTCCCGTTCGACTATCGCGATCCGCTGGATGTCGAATGGGCAGGCCATCCCAACTGGTACTTTCGCATCAGTAAATTTTCTCTTCCATGGCTCGATCATTCGACAGTTCCCAGGGCCGTTTTTTTAAGCGACTGGTACGCGGGTGGTGGGTGTGATCGGCTGCCGCAAGACCGCAGCCGGTGGATTTTGAAACCACTCTATTCTTTTGCGGGGAAGGGAATCGTGTTTGAACCCTCGCAGCAGGAACTGGACTCGATTCCGCCAGCGGAACGCGAGCAGTATCTTTTGCAGGAGCGGATGAGTTTCGCACCCGTGATCGAGACGCCGTTTGGTCCGACCCAGGCGGAGGTTCGTATTCTCTACGTATGGCCAGATCAGGCGGATCTGTTGCCAGTGCTGACGTTAGTACGGATGGGACGAGGCAAAATGATGGGAGTGGACCATAATCGAGACCAGCAGTGGGTGGGAAGCACGGCGGCCTATTACTAGTTAGATAAGCACTGAGTCAGCACTGATCCAGATAAGCAATAAAAGTAACCGTGCCAAAAGTACCCAACCGGTGTATCCTCAATCAGCAACCTGGAGAAGGGGACTTGTCAGCCCTGAAACCAAAAGATGGGACCGCTCCGGAACATGGACTTGGAGAGACCAGTGCTGTAGCTGGCTCTCTGATGGAGTTGCGTGCTTCCGTACGGTTTCCAGTACGAATGCAGATAAAGATTCAGACGGAGCGTGGAAAAGAAGATGCAGAGACCATCAATGTCTCAGCGAGTGGTGTGTTATTTGCATTTTCCCGCCCCTTGGATGCAGGCAGCATCATTGAGGTTGAAATGATTATGCCTTCCAATACAATGGGTACACCGCAAGATGTTGTAGTCCATTGCCAGGGTCGCGTGATACGCTCTTATAGAAAAAGTCCAACACAGGTGGAAATAGCCACCGTTATCGATAATTACCGAATGATTTCCTGAGGCACTATGCCTTCCACTTCTGCTGACGTTACGAACAAGAACCTCGGCTCGAATCAAGACTCGGACCAAAGTTCAAGCCAAAATTCGCCGATCTCTCCCGAAGAAGAAACCTCGGGGATTCGCATCCTTCTAGCGGACTCGCAAGCGATATATCGGGTGGGGATTCGTAAAATATTCGCCATTGAAGACGACATGCGCGTCATCGCGCAAGCCGAGAATTACCCCGGTCTGCTGGCGGCGTTAGAGCGCTTTCCTTCCGACATTGTTTTGCTGGATGGGGCCATGATCGCGGGAATCCCGGAAGCCATCCCCGACATGATTCGCCGCGCGCCGAACGCCAAGTTGATTGTCCAGGTGAGCGAAAACAGCGAGAGCTTTATTGTGGACCTCTATCGCCGGGGCGTACGCGGCGTGATCTCTCGTTCCATCTCGCCCGATCTGCTCATTCGTTGTATCCGCAAGATCGCAGATGGCGAGACCTGGATCGACAATCAGTCGGTCAGTTGGGTCATCGAGGCATATCGTGCGCAGGCCACCACCCTGACCAATCCCCGGATGCAGCCACGGCTGTCGCCAAAAGAACTCTCCATTATCGGTTGCGTGACGCAAGGGATGCGCAACAAGGAAATTGCCTACAAAATTGGCACAACAGAGCAAGTCGTAAAAAATTATCTGCGCAAAATTTACGACAAACTCGGTGTCTCCGACCGTCTGGAACTGGCGCTCTATTGCCTGCACCATCAACTGCTCAAGCAGCCGCCGGCAACCGTCGGCTCGGGTATGGGGCAGGTGCAGGAAATCAATCTGGGCCGCGTTCGCCCCTGAAACAAGGCCAGCTATCCTGAGTGTTCGCGCACCCGCTCCAGGAGTGCAATCATCCGCAGCATCTCGTTTTCGTCCAGATGCCCGAGCAGGGCCGTCACTGTTTTCGTCACCACCTGGTCCAGTTCCTTCAACTGCGTCAGCCCTTGGCGTGTGATGCGCGTAATCACAACGCGGCGGTCTTTTGTGTCTCGTTGCCGCTGCACCAGTCCCTGTTTTTCCATACGATCCAGCAGGCGGGTAATGTCCGGATCTCGGCTGATGAGGCGCTCGCCGATCTCCGAGCACGTCAGCCCGTATTCTCCAGCGCCACGCAAAATGCGCAGAGAGTTGTATTGCGTTTCGGTCACGCCATAAGGTTTCAAACTCAAACGCAATGTACGCTGCAACTGATCCGTCGTCCGCACCAGGTTCAGAAACGCTTCCGTAGTCAAAGATGCGAACGGTTTGGTCTGGCGCAGTTCTCGTTGCAGAAGGCCAGAGGTCGGTCGATTTGCACGTTTAGCAGGGGAGAGGCTCATCTCGCGGTGTCGTTTCATTCCGGTGGAACACACTCGTTATAACAGATAATATGGCCGCGGGATTGGATGCGGATTCTTATAAAAACAGGATTCAGCCGGTGCAGGCGCTGCTGGGCCTTAATCCGGGCCTACGCTCAACTGGTGACGCACATCGGCACCGCGCACCCAGAAAATGACGTCTTCTGCGATATTCGTCGCATGATCGGCAATGCGCTCCAGGTTGCGTGAAATGATGATCGTATTCAGCGCCTGCTCGGTCCATTCCGGGTGCTGCTGAATGACGGTAATCATCGCCTGATGCACATCGCGATTCATCTGGTCCACGCTGTCATCCATGGTCAACACGGACTTCGCCATTGTGGCGTCGCCATCCAGCAGAGATTGCAGCGAAAAGCGGATCATCTTTTCGGTCAACTCGCCCATCTGCCGCATATTGACAGGTAACTCTGCCGGTGGACGCTGCAACAGGTCACGCGCTCGTTCGGCAATGTTTACCGACTGATCGCCGATCCGTTCCAGATCGCCATTGATTTTTATGACGGCCAGCAGAAAGCGCAGATCGATGGCCATGGGCTGCTCCATCGCCATCAGGTCGTATGCCATCTCATCTACGGAACGCTCGGCCGCATTGATGGCCGTTTCGTTTTCCAGCACATGATGCAGCAGCACGGGATCGGCCTTCAGGTAGCCATCCATCGCGCAATCCAATGTTTGCTGCGCCAGGGCTGCCATGGCCAGCAATTTGTCCTTCAGTTCCGCCAGTTGTTGCTGGTAGTGAATGCGCGGCACACAAAATCCTTCCTGGTTGCAGGCTTATCTCGATTGTCTCGCAAACAGGTTGCGATTCTGTAAATGTTTTTATTCAGCCCAGCCGCCGCCCGGCTTCCTTCGCCGCCTCGTAGATTTGCTCGAACGACTCCACTGCGTAGAGCACCGGCTGCATTTCGGAGATGGAGAATTCGTGTTCCAGCACTTCATCCAGATTGAAGTCGCGAATCTCCGGCCCGCGCTCGACGACATAGCTGCATTCCCCGTGCGAAGAGATCAGACCACTGCCGTAGACCTTGATGCCGCCCTGCTGGCGGATGACGCCAAACTCCACCGTGAACCAGAAGAGCCGACTCATGCGCGTCGAGTCCTCTTTGCGGCCTGCCATATTGCCGCTGACCCTGCCGTATTCATACAAAAAATCGGCGAAGACGGGATGCGCGTGCATCGGGACGTGGCCGAAGACGTCGTGAAAAATGTCCGGCTCCGGCGTGTATTCGAGCGACTTCTTATCGCGCAGCCAGGTCGTGGTGGGGAAGCGGCGCGCGGCCAGCATCTCAAAAAAAGCGTCCGCCGGCAGATAGCCCGAGACTGGCGTGGAATTCCAGCCGGTGCGCGGTTCCAGCTTGGCAGAAACCGCGGCCAGGTTGGGAATGCTGTCTTCGCGCAGGCCAATCTGCTGGAAGCCATCGAGATATTCCTGGCAGGCATACTGGCGCAACTGCGGCATGCAGCGGCGAACAAGCTCCGCCCAGGTGGCGTGCTGCTCCGGCGTGTACGCGGCCCAGTCCTGCTCGATGAGAAACGGGCGCGCCGCCTTTAGTTGTGGATTCTTGAGTTGCGCCGCATTCAACTGCGTGGTGTCGGTGGACATGGAAGATTCCTCCTGCTGCGCCGTAAGCCAGAAGAGAAAGACCGGCCACGGCTAAACCTTCCAGCATGCGGCTAAGAAGGCAGGACTGTCAATCGCTGGCTTTCACTGATTGCAAGAGATTGCCGCTGACATACGACACGAGAAGTGTCCAATCAATTGCCCCGTTTGCATCGCAAAATTGATTGATAAATTCGCCGGTCATGCGATTGAGGGAACTGCTTTTCTGTTCCTTGAACAAGTCATCATGTTTCTGCGTGTCGAATCCCAAGGGTTCAATGATGCTGGTATATAAATCAAGATCGCCCGAAAGAAGATGCCAAAAATTTTGGCCAGCAATTCGCAAAAAGATGCCTTTATTTGTTGTTTTTGCACGGCCATAACAAATACCAAGCGTTGGTTGTATTTCGCCGCTATGCTTGGATTGCTTGAGCACTCTGACGGCGTCCGCGAAGTGCTGTCTGAGCGCCTTATGTTGGGAAGAATTTCCCCAATTCTTTCCCGACTTTACGGAAATGAGATAGCGCACATTTTGCCTGATTAGATCGATATCGATACCAGTGCTGGTGACTTTTGGCCGCCTCCACATTCCGTGGCCACAAATACAGCCAAATCTTTCAGAAACTTACCAAAGGAACCCTCCTCAGAGGAAGACAATCGAGCTTCCAGAAGTGCAGTCACAAAGTCTGCCGCCGTATTCAGGTTTTTTGCGTGGAACAAGTAGGGGTTTTTGTTTTCAAGTAGCGTCTTCAGCCTTAACTAGGGCGTGTTAACACTTAGCGAAGTGCCTCGACGATGAAGGCAAAGGACAGGAAGCCGAGGAAGACCACATCCA
>DAHUZH010000145.1 GCA_027306695.1 Acidobacteriaceae bacterium | reverse complement strand
TGGTACGACGCAATCCAATGATTCACAGAATGCGATCTTCTTTAACGGCCTTGCCGTTGTGGGCAGGGCAAATGGGATAGCAACGGTGCTTACCCCCCAAATGCACTCTTTTTCAAATTGGGGTACCGGCTGGCATCACTTCCGGATTCACATCAAGTTCAACAGTGGGACAACCTCCGCGAATCAAGTTCCGAACGGGGAAATTTATGTCGAGATCGACGGGCAGGTCTATGTAGACACAACGGGCTTGTATAATCGAAACTATCTGGATTTGCCCATCAATTACATTGGTTTTTTCGGCTGGGCCCAGACTGATCCGCAGCCCTTCGATGTCTGGTACGATAACATCGTGATCTCCACCGGTGGCTTTGTCTCCGACCCGCAGCCGTCGGCGATGTCCGCCGCTGTGAACTAGTAACGCACGGGCAGAGCCGCAAAATTCTCATGGGGACCAGGCATCCGGCCCTCTTTGGTTTCGGTGGAAAATTCTAGCCCGTCGATTCAGTTCATCTGATGAGGTCTCGCAGCCACTGAGCAAACTCCGCCACCCCCGGCCGCGGGTCGTGTAGCCGCAGCACTTCTTGCCGACACTGCGAGTCAACAAAGGAGCGCAAGAAGGCGAGCACGGCCTGCGCCCGATGACGATCACCAACCCGGCCTCCTCGCAGTTCTGCGAGGAGGCTATCGAAATCCCCAAGGAGCCACCGAAGGCGTCGTCCGACCGTGTAGGGGGGCTGCGCTGCCACGGGGACGTCGTGAGTCATCTGATACAAGAGCCACGGAAAATCAACTGCACAGTCGATGGACAGTTGCAGGGAGCCCCAGAAGCGACCGTTCACTTCCATGAGATAAGGTGTGCCGTCGGCGGTGACGCGGAATTCGACCATGGCCACTCCGGTCCAGCCGACCGCGGCGAGCAGCTTCGATGCAGCCGATTGCATCGCGGGATCGATCGGTGTGCTTTCGCAGAGTACGCTGACGCCACCCGTCGGTGGCTTTTCGCGCAACCGACGATGGGCAAACCAGGCGATTGGGCCGGCAGGGCCATAGAGTACAAAGACCCCGGCGCCATGACCCGGTATGAAGCGCTGAACCAGGCATGGGACGTCGGCTAACCACAACAGCGACTGCAGCATGTCCGCGAGCGACTCAGGGCTTCGAACGATTTCGACCCGCGTACTCCGAACGTGATCACTCTTGAGATATCGAGAGCGGGCGGGTTTGAGCACGACCGGGAAGCCCAAATCGTGGGCGGCGTCCACGATGGCGTCCGCTGTGCGCGCTATGCGGGTCTCAGGCGCTGCAATCCCGATCTCGCCGGCAAGGGCGATGAGGCGTGCCTTATCGGTCAAGGCCTCATAGCTTTCGACTCTCGGTGCGGCCAGCCGGATATTCTGTGGGAGATTCGATTGACTCAGGAGCAGCATCGTCGTCAAATCCGTCGCCGGAACGACGGTGTCGATGCCGAGGCGGTTCACGATATCAATGATTTCGCTCACGAAACGATCCGGATCTGCCGCTGGATCCGCGTAACGGACTGAGGTCGCCGCGTACCGGGATGCACTCCCGAGCGGGTTCGCGACGTGGTCACCGGCGACAACGTTCAGATTCCGGCGGCCAAGGCTGCGGATGATGGCTAGGGCGCTTCGCTGATTCGCATCGAGCACCAGAACCTGTCCCATCTCGTCCGCCGTGCGTGGATTTCGAATGTCGAGGAAAGCATGAGCTTAGCAGATTCGCAAGCGGTGCGAATGGCGGACACTTGGAGCACTTCCTGCAGTGAGACAGTGGAGAATCGTTGATTTTGAGCTGTACGGAGGGAAACGCGCATACATTGCGCACCTTCGCGAACGCGCGCTGTATGCGTTTGGCGCGTACCGCTCCGCTCGGAGCATCGAATGGGCCGCAGTTGCAAGATTGGTGTTCGTGTGTCAGGGCAATATCTGTCGCAGTCCCTACGCCAGCGCACGCGCGCGAGCACTCGGCATGACTGCAATTTCATGTGGGCTCGATGCAACCGAGGGCGCCGGCGCAGATCCAGCCGCGTCGCGCAACGCGATGGGTCGCGGCATAGACCTGTCAACCCATCGGTCGGCGCGGCTGCGGCCGTCGTTCATCACGCAGCGTGACCTCATTGTCGTCTTCGAGCCGAAGCAGATGATGGGCGTGATGCGGTGCGGTATCTCAGGACTGGCAGGCGTGACTCTGCTGGGAATCTGGTCACCGCCAATTCGGCCCCACATTCAAGATCCCTACGGCAGAAGCGACCGATATTTTCAGCAGTGCTTCTCCGGGATCGATGCGTGCGTCCAAGAGATAATGCGTCGCCTGGTGGCAAATGAGGCGCTTGTTGGCGCCGGTGGCATGTCTGGCGCGCCCTGCGCTCCGTCGGTGCCAACGAGTTCGCCAACCGAACATTCGCGCTCATGAACAAGCTGTACACTTTCAATCCCAAGGCGCTGTGGGCGCAGTTCAAGCGAGAGCATTTTGCCTTTTGGATGATCTGCCTTTACCTGTTCGTGCAGTACTTCGATCCCCAGGAGATCTACCATCGGCTGGATTTCCTTCCGTGGGACAAAGTTGCACTTGGGCTTGCCGTTCTGGCATTACCGCTCGATCCACACCGGGGTAGGGTGAAAGACTCGAGCAACATCTGGATGACGCTGTTTCTCATTGTCATTCTGCTGTCATCGGCATTGGCGCTATTTCCGGCTGTCTCGTGGAAAAATTGGTTTGCGTTCGTTGACTGGTACGTCATCTATTTCTTGATTATCACTATAGTAACGACGCCGGAACGCTTCTTTCTCTTCATTGCCCTCTTTTTGCTGGCGAATTTCAAATTGGCGTTCTTTGGCGCGCGCACATGGATTACGCGAGGCTTCGGATTTGCCAGTTGGGGAATCCAGGGTCCGCAGGGATTTTTTGAGAATTCCGCGGATCTATCCACGGAAATGTTGATGTTCGCGCCAATCGCATTCGAGCTCGCACTCTTCGTCAAGCCATATGTAAAGCGCTTCACATACTGGTTTCTGATGGCCGGTTCTATCGCTGGAGCGCTGACCATTCTTGGGGCAAGCAGTCGAGGTGCGCAGGTGGCGCTCGGTGCGCAGGCGGGCTGGATCGCCATTCAACGAAAGCTCAAGCTCAAAACATTGCTGGTGATTACTGTTCTTGGCATTGTTGGCTATCAATTCTTGCCGACCGCGGAGAAAGCTCGATTCGCGACTGCCGGCACGGATCAGACTTCCATCCAGCGACTGTTATACTGGAACGCGGGAGTGAAGATGATTGAGCATCATCCCTTCCTGGGGGTTGGTTTTTTCAACTTCGCGCCGGACTATGCCATCCACGACCCGAATCACTTATTCTTCGGTAAGCCACAATTGCCTCACAACATATTCATTCAGGTCGGGACGGATGCTGGCCTGATCGGCTTGGCCTTATTCATCATTCTGATCTTCCGGAACTTCAGGCTGGCAGGGGAAATCAGGCGGCGGTGCGCGGTGTCTGGCAAGACGCCGGCGTTTGCGCCAGGCATCGCGCGAGGACTTGCCGTTGCGGCCTGGGGATTTGTCATCGCGGGGCAATTCAATACGGTTGGGTACTACCCATTCCTTTGGATCAACTTGGCACTTACGGTCTCATTAGCCAATATCGTCCGGAAAGCGGTCGAAGGGCAGGAGGCGCGCGGCACGTTGGTACGGCCGCACGGCCGGCCAGAGATGCACATTGCATCGGGAACCCGGCGACCACCCGTTTCGGCATTTCTTAAGAAGACAGATGACGCGGCCAATTAGAGTACTGCATCTGGTGTCGGGTGATTTGTGGGCAGGGGCGGAGGTCCAGGCATTCACACTAATGTCTCATCTTGCGCGAGCCAGCGATACGCAAGTGTACGCAGCATTGCTAAATGAGGGCACGCTGGCTGCGCGGCTTCGCGCCGTTCGCGTGCCCGTCAAAATTCTAGACGAAAGGCAGATCGGCACGATGGGGATCCTCTTGGGCCTCCGTCGGCTAATGAAGGCCTGCGTGCCCGATGTCATACATACGCATCGAACCAAGGAAAACATCTTGGGTTCGGTGGCTAACCGAATGTGGTGTGCCGTCCCTTGCGTGCGGAGTGTCCACGGTAGTGACGAACAGGCGACGCTCCGCGGGATTGCGCGGGCTCGGCGCCGGATGCTGTGCGGCCTAGACGCCTGGTGCGGCCGCAATTTGCAGCACAGAATCATCGCAGTTAGTGAGCAGCTTGGGCAGCAGTTGATACCAAGATTCGCGCCAACGCCTGTACTGGTAATTGAAAACGGCATCGATTCTGACGCTGTTAGAGCGGCGCGGCGCGCTGCCGAGTTCAGGGCGGCGACGCCTCAGGCGATGCATGTGGGGATCGTTGGTCGTCTGGTGCCTGTGAAACGGGTTGACCTTTTCGTTGAAACAGCATCGTTGCTGCGGCGGGTGCCCCTCGGGCATACCTGGCGATTTCATGTGTTCGGCGATGGACCATTGCGTGCAGCCCTGGAAGCTCAGACGGAACAGCTTGATCTGAGTGATTGCATTACTTTCCATGGATACAGGGACGATATCGCAACGTGCATTGGCGGATTAGACATTCTGGTCAATTGCTCAGACCATGAAGGCTTGCCTATGACTTGCCTGGAAGCGGTAGCGCTAGGAGTGCCCATTGCGGCGCATGCCGTCGGAGGACTTCAGAGTGTGCTCCCGAAAGAGCATCTGGTATTCCGCCACGATCCTGAGGGCTATAGGGACGCAATTCTAAAGCTGCTGCACAATAGCGCGAGTCTGAGAATATACGAGGGTAGAGCACTGGAGAGATTTTCCGCTGCACGAAACGCGATGCGCGTACGGGCACTGTATCAGGAGTTAACTCGTGAACGGGCGCAAATGATGGAGGAAAAGTGGTAGGTCCGCGAAAGTTGCGAGCCGAAGCGCGGGGGTGCGACGGTGGCTAAGGAATCTCGGTTGAGCTCTATCGGGCATGTGCGCAACTACGCGGTGGGGAATATTGTGCGCCGTGTCGTCGGATTCGCGATGCTCCCGATATATACGCGATTTTTAACGCCGGCAGACTACGGTGTCATCGGACTCCTGGCGTTCGCGCTTGCGTTCATCGAGCCGCTCTTCGGGGCAAAACTTGTCACCGCGCTTCCGAAGTTCTACTTCGAGGTAGCAAGCGAACGCGACAAGAGAGCTGTAATTTGGGCCGCATTGAGTGTCACAGGAGTTGCAAGCGCGGTTAGCGTGGTCGGAGTCATTTTCGCGAGAGGCATTGGATCGGAAATTCTATTTGGAGACCGGCGGTACTCACTCGCGCTTGCGATTTTCTCGGTGACGTTGTTGAGCAGGGCGCTCGAAGACACTGGTATGATGTATCTGCGGATGCACGAGCGTTCGCGCCTGTTTCTAGCGATAAGTATGATTAAGCTGGTTGTGCAAGTTGCACTGAACGTACTCTTAGTAGTCTACTTGCACAAAGGAGTAGTTGGGGCGGTACTCAGTGGTGCCATTTCCTCAGTCTTGATCGGTGTCGCGTTGACGGGTTATGTCTCGCATCGCGAACTCCCCGCGTTCGACTGGAAAATTGCGGGCAGAATGCTTCAATTCAGTTGGCCGTTGTGGGTGTCAGGCCTGGCCGGGCTTTATGTCGGTTTCGCTGGGGGAATCTATCTCAGAATATTTGGTACGCTCGGCGACGTAGGTAGACTAGGTCTTGCGCTTAAGTTCGCTTCCATAGCGGGAATGCTTATTTGGATCCCGTTTTCGCAACATTGGGAACCAATGTTCTATAGATACTACAGAGAAGACAAAGGTAAGGAAAAGCTACAGATTGCATTCATTGGTGTTTCTGCACTGCTGTTTGTCACGGGCGTTGGCGTAAGTATTTTTGCAACACCTGTAATTGATCTGATGTCGACGTCTTCATTTCATGCCGCGGCCGCTGTCGTGCCAATACTTACGTTGGGACTGATCGTTAATCAACTTCGGGGGTTCTTCAGCTTCAGCTTTCTAGCGACTGGTCACACCAAATTAAGCAGTATCCTTCAATATATAACTGCGGCGGTCCTGAGTGTCTCGTATGTTGCACTTATTCCACGATACGGGTTAGCTGGCGCCGCAACGGCCCAGTGCGGTGCTTTTGTTTTTGCATTTGTGTTTTCAAGGGTTTTGTCTCGCCAATATTATGATGCGGGACTGAGAATTAGATCCTTGATAATTTTCGCGGCAATTGGTGTGGTTGCATGCGCAAGTTCGAATGTGTTGGCAGGGCAGGAAATTGCAACGACGGCCAGCGTCATTCTGAGAGCGGTGATATTTTTAGTTGCTAGCCTGTTGATTGCAGTGACGGGAATACGGTCCATAAAGTCGGTCGACGAGTCTGTGTTTGACGCCCTACCGCGGCCTCTTCGGAAGTTTGCGTCGATGGCATAGGAGTGTGTTCTGAGAGCAAATGTCGTGCGGAGATCTTGTTGTGCTTTGTTATCGGCGCTAACGCGCAGATCGCCGCGGCTGTCGGTTGCCTTTCGCGTGTCCTGAGTTAGCCCGACTTCGCGGATTCGCCCCCGGATTTGAGCGCGGCCGGCCGCCAGGGTAACGGCCATTCAGGCACTTGCGCGCGGGCCAGGGCCGGAAGTGGCTGTAGTGAAGACCTTGGTGCTGGTCGGGACGGCGGCGATGAGCATAATGGGTATCCGTCATGTTCCTGCGCGCCACGATCCGAAAGAAGGACGGCAAAGACCACACGTACTACAGCGTGGTGGAGAACAAGCGTCTTTGCGATGGACGCGTGGTGCAGCGGCACGTGCTGTACCTCGGAGAGATCAACTCCTCGCAACAGCTGGCCTGGCGCAAATCCATCGAGGTGCTCGACGAGGAGCGTCCGCAAGCCCCGCGGACGATCGCACTGTTTCCAGAGGATCGTTGCGAGTCGGTAGTCGACGATGGAGACGTTGTGCGGCTGCGGCTGTGGCAGTTGCGGCTCGAGCGTCCACGGCAGTGGGGCGGGTGCTGGCTGGCGATTGAGCTGTGGCGGCAGCTGGGACTCGATGCGTTCTGGGGGTCGCGATTGCCGCCCTCGCGCAAGGGCACGCTCTGGGACGAGGTGCTGCTGATCCTGGTGGTGTACCGGTTGCTCTCGCCGGGCAGCGAGTGGCGGCTGCACCGGCAGTGGTACGGCAGGAGCGCGCTGGCGGATCTGCTGGACGCCGACGAGGTGATCGACAGCCACGCGCTGTACGAGTGCCACGCTCTGCTGCTCGAGCACAAGGCGGCCCTCTTCGATCACCTGGTGTGCCGGTGGCGGGAGCTGTTCGACGTCAGCTTCGACGTGCTGCTCTACGATCTCACGTCCACTTACTTTGAGATCGACCCGCCGCTCTCGGACGAGGACAAGCGCCAGCACGGTTATTCCCGCGATCACCGGCCCGACTGCGTGCAGGTGGTGATCGCGCTGGTGGTGACGCCGCAGGGCTTTCCGCTCG
>DAHUZH010000144.1 GCA_027306695.1 Acidobacteriaceae bacterium | reverse complement strand
ATCACCCTCTGTATCCAGTCACGGCTGGGTCTCTCAAACCAGCGATAGGCCACAAAGGCGGCGACCTCCAACATCAGGTAGGAAATCCACGGATCGAATCGCACTAAGTGCAGCCGGACCAGAAGGCCGCTGTGGTGAATCCAGCGCCATAAATTGAAGTGGATGATGTAGAGGCAATAACTGGCTTCTCCGATGGCGACGAACAGCGGAAAGCGCAGCACTCGCGTAATCGGGTGATGGCCGGCAAGCCCTAGAATTGTAATGGCGAACAACGGCGTCAACAGGCCATTGTGCATCAGGAGGTAGGGCATCTTCTGGCCTTGCATCAGCACTGTCACGAGGGAGCTGAGGCCCACGAGCGCCAGCCAGAAGCGCGAGCGATTCGACAATCGCAGCCGGTCATTCAAATGCGAGAGTGCAATGCCGCAGGCGAACGAAGGCAGATGTGGCAACGGCGTCAGCTTGACCGCGCGCAGCCAGTAGCTGTTGGAAGTGCGGTTCAGCGGAGCCAGCCCGTCTGGGCGAATCCACATATAGAGCAACGGAAGCACCAGCGAGGCAAGCCAGCACAGGGCCACGATGAGTAGCAATTTGCGCACACTTTTCGGCCATTTGAGCGTGAGCAGCAAAGGAAACATCATGTAAAAAGCGACTTCGCACGACAGCGTCCACGCTGGCGTGTTCCAGAATGTCGCCAAATCGGGACTCCAGCCTTGCTGCATAATCATGGTGAGTCCGAGACCCTGAAAAAATTGCGCATGCGTCCGATAGCGCCATTCCAGCTCAAGAATCGGAAACGAGATCAGCAGACCCAGCAGGTAGACCGGATACAGGCGAGAGAATCGAGTCTGCCAGAACTGGCGGTGACTGAATTGTCCAGCAGCCTGACGGTCCGCATAGTTGTAGGCGAGGATAAACCCCGACAGAAGAAAAAAGAAATTGACGCCAACATAGCCGTTGTCCATCATCGGCGCCAGCGGTCCGAACCACGCCGGGTTCCAGAAGTGGAAGAAGACAATGTTGGTCGCGGTGAATGCCCGCAGTCCGGTCAATGCTGGCAGCACGGGCCGCCGTGCCATGTGAGTAACAAGCGCCATAACGCTAAGTAGTGACCAGCGAGCCGACTTTTTCACCGGCAATTGCGCGCCGGATATTGCCCGGCTGGTTCAGGCTGAAGATAATCATCGGCAGGTCATTGTCCTTGCACAGACTGACGGCGGTCATGTCCATCACGCGCAGGTTGCGTTGCAAGATCTCCATGTAGCTGATCTGGTCGAACTTCACCGCATCTTTCGTGGTCACTGGATCGGCGCTGTAGATGCCCTCCACCTTGGTGGCCTTCAACAACACGTCCGCCTTGATCTCCATTGCGCGCAACGATGCGGCGGTGTCGGTTGAAAAATATGGGTTGCCTGTGCCTGCGGCGAAGATGACCACGCGCCCTTTTTCCAGATGGCGAATGGCCCGGCGGCGGATGTAGGGCTCCGAAACCTGGTTCATCTCAATGGCGCTCATCACGCGGCAATGCACGTCCTGTTTTTCCAGCGCGTCCTGTAAAGCCAGGGCATTGATGATGGTGGCCAGCATGCCCATGTGGTCCGCCGATACGCGGTCCATGTCCTTGGCCTGTTCGGCCACGCCGCGAAAAAAATTGCCTCCGCCGACCACGATGGCCAGCTCGACGCCCATGGTGTGGACATCGGCAATTTCGCCCGCGATTTCATGGACGCGGGTGACGTCGACACCGAAGCCGCGCTCGGCGGCCAGCGCCTCGCCGGAGAGCTTGAGAAGAACTCGTTTGTACATGCCTGTTTGAGTATCGCAGATGTTAGATAGCTACGTCAGCAGCCAGCGCAGAGCTTGATGAAACGTGCTGGCCCTATGCTAGGATTGGCAGCAGCGCAAGTAAATGCTGCGGTCTGAGAGGTTAGAGTGGGTGACCGACCACGTAGATCGTGCGAAGCGCTCTCTCATCATGGCAGCGGTCCATTCCAAGAACACCAAGCCGGAAATGGCCGTCCGGAAGATCGTCCATGCGTTGGGATATCGCTATCGGCTTTACGACATCGGCCTGCCGGGGCGACCGGATTTGGTCTTTCCTTCTCGCTGGAAAGTGATATTCGTACATGGATGCTTTTGGCACCGGCATCCGAAATGCAAGTACACAACAACGCCAAAGTCGAGAGTAGATTTTTGGGAACTCAAATTCTGTGCCAATGTGGCGCGAGACCGCCGTACTCGGCGAGAGTTGGAAAAGTTGGGCTGGGCGGTGCTGACGGTATGGCAATGCGAACTCAAAAAACCCGGGAAATTGACGGAGCGACTCAATGACTTTCTCGCGGACTGAGAACGGAAAAGGTGCAGGACGTCCGATCGGAATAGACCTGTTTGCAGGTGCCGGTGGTCTATCTCTCGGATTCGAGCAAGCGGGATTCGAGGTAGCGGCTGCGGTCGAAATTGATCCGATTCATTGCGCAGTGCACGAGTTCAATTTCCCCAATTGCGCCACCATCTGTGCGGACGCTTCAAAGATCGCAGGAGCTGATATCCGAAAAGCTGCGAAACTGAACGGTGCCCGCGTGGACGTGGTCTTCGGTGGCGCACCTTGCCAAGGATTCTCACTGATCGGGAAGAGGGCCTTGGATGACCCGCGCAATCGCCTTCTTCTTGAATTCGTTCGTCTTACCGTCGAATTGGACGCGCGTTATTTCGTATTTGAGAACGTGAAAGGGCTGACAGTCGGCAAGCATAGACAACTGCTCGATGAGTTGATCGATGCATTCCACGACAACGGATACGATGTGCTCTTGCCCTATCGGGTCCTCAATGCAGCCGAGTTCGGAGTGCCTCAAGATAGACGCCGATTGTTCTTGATTGGCGCGAAGAGGGGCCTTCCGCTGCCACAATACCCGACCGTGGTTGCAGTTGCGCCCACAACGGTGTGGGAAGCGATCGGGGACCTGCCGAATGCCGATGAATATCCCGAATTGATGGGGTCCGATGCGATTGCAAAGGCCCGGTTCGGGAAAGCGTCGCACTATGCGCGGGTCCTGCGTGGATTGACTGAAGATGCCCGAGACTTTTCATACCCAAGAGAATGGGATCCGAGGCGTCTCACCTCCAGTATGCGAACTGAACATACCCCATTGTCGCAACGGCGGTTCAAGGCCACCGAGGCGGGCAAGGTAGAAGCAGTAAGCCGGTTTCTCAAGCTCGATCCCAACGGAACATCCAATACGCTTCGCGCCGGAACGGGCAGCGACCGCGGAGCGTTCACCTCGCCTCGCCCGATCCATCCCTACGCGCCGCGGTGCATCACTGTCCGCGAAGCTGCGCGGCTCCATTCCTATCCTGACTGGTTCCGCCTGCACATAACAAAGTGGCACGGGTTCCGACAGATTGGAAATTCCGTGCCCCCATTGCTCGGTCGCGCGGTGGCCTCGGAACTCCTCCTAGCGATGAAGAAAGAGCCTCAGCGTCCGCAGGACACTATCGAGCTGGGGCCGGAGTCTTTGCTGCAAATGACGATGAGCGCTGCGGCAAGGTATTACGGCGCGTCTGAGAACGTCGTTGGGAAGCGGCTTCGCCCTGCGGACAGCTTGGATGTCGCGCAACTCAACTTTGCAATGGCTTGAAGGACGCGCGTAACGTCGACACCGAAGCCGCGCTCGGCGGCCAGCGCCTCGCCGGAGAGCTTAAGAAGGACTCGTTTGTACATGCCTGTTTGAGTATCGCAGAAGTTGCGAATGCAGGGTACTTCTGCACCCGAATGACGTCTTGGCTTGGAGCTAGAATTGGCCTGAGAAGCATTCGTTAAATTCGAGGATTCGCGTCCCGCACATTTACGTTGGGGCCAGAGACAGCGGAGAACTAGACGTGAATCAAATGCGTCCACATACCGGTGCATGGTTTCGCGAGAAATTGCTCTGTCCCAGGGTTGGAGCACTTTCTACCGCGGCCTCGGCACATCTTGATATGTTTCGCGGGAGTGCGGCGCTATTGGTTCTGGTTGCACACTGGAGGATGTTGCTGTTTCTGGATGGTTCACAAATCAAACATCTCACAGTTGGTCTGTATTTCTTTTATTGGGCGACGAAACTGGGCCATCAGTCCGTCATTATATTTTTTGTCCTGAGTGGATTCCTTGTTGGACGTACGGTTCTGCGCCCCGTTTGGGTTGGCGGGTGGTCTGCGAAGCGGTACATGGTTCATCGCCTTACCCGATTGGAGGTTGTTCTAATTCCAGCGCTCATTCTTTGCTGGATTCTTGATGAAACTGGCGGTCATCTTTTCAACCCGTCTGCGGTTTACATGGGAACCGCTGGACTTGTCGTACTGCCCTATAACGTAATGCAGCATATTAAACTGCACATTTTTCTTGGAAATATCGCATTTCTGCAGACAATCTATGTACCTACCTTTGGCTCCAACAATCCGCTATGGAGCTTGACAAACGAGTTCTGGTATTACGCTCTGTTTCCATGCATGGTAATTTTTCTGACTACAGGATTTCGTAGGATCCAGCGACTCATTGCGCTGACTCTGGCTCTTATTTTCGTCGGATTTTTTTGGGTGCATGATGGGGACGGGATACTCCGCGGGTTTCTCTGTTGGCTGCTCGGGGCCGTCCTGGCTGTACTACCACCGCCTGCCGCAATTGCACCGCGCATCCGCCGCATGGCCATGGTGATTGCGGCGCTCCTATTGCTCACTCAGTTGGTGCTGACGTATGCTCCTGCGCCTTTCAACCTGGAAAAAGGCGGCTTTGATCAGTCGGACTTAATTTTGGGGGCAATTTTCTCCGTTCTGATGTACTTTAGCCTGCACGATTCGCTTTCAGTCAGCGACTTCTATCGCAAGACTGCGAAATTTTCTGCCAGCGTATCGTACACGCTTTACCTGACCCATATGCCGGTGCTGGTATTCCTTGCTGCATGGCTGGGAAAGCGCTGGTATCCGAGCTTGCAACATCTTTCTGACGCGGTCGGGATTCTGTGTATTCCCATCGTTTACGCAATTGGAATCTGGTTCCTGTTTGAGAGACGAACAGACACCTTGCGCAGAAAGGCAGAAGCGCTTGTAGGCTTGCGTGAAAGCGCGGATGGAATGCGAAAGACCTCGTCCTGAGCGGTAGGGATGAGGTCCTTGAGAACACTACGCATTTAGATGGGTGCTTTGCAATTCTTCTTTGAAGATCAGGATGCTGGCTCTTCGCCCGTCGTCTTAACCTGGGCCACGGTCCAGTTCGCGTCCCCGACCTTGAAGCGGGCGAAGCGGCGCACCTGGAGGTTCTCGCCAAGTTTGCCGACCTTCTGCGCGATCAACTGCCCGATCGTGACCGTCTGCTCCTTGATGAAGGGCTGCTCCAGCAGGCAGACTTCCTCATAGAACTTCGACATTTTTCCTTCGACGATTTTTTCAATCACCGGGGCTGGCTTGCCGGTCTGCGCGGCCTGCGCGCGATAGATTTCCTTCTCGCGGTCTAAGTCCGCCCCCGTCACATCTTCCTTGCGGATGTAGCGTGGATCGGTAGCGGCGATATGCATTGCGATGTCTTTCAGCAGTTCCTGAAAGTCCTCCGTGCGGGCGACAAAATCGCTCTCGCAGTTGATCTCAATCAGCACGCCGATCTTGCCGCCGGCGTGGATGTAGGTCCCCACCGCGCCTTCGCTGGCGGTGCGGCTGGCCTTCTTGGCCGCCGACGCCATGCCCTTCTTGCGCAGGACGACAACCGCCTCTTCCATATTGCCCTTCGCTTCCGCCAAGGCGCTGCGGCAGTCCATCATTGGCGCGCCGGTCTTCTCGCGCAGTTCCTTCACCATTGCGGCAGAAATAGTTTCCGTCACGGTCGACATCCTTTTCCATCCAATTCTTTAGGGCACTTCTTTTTGGCATTCTTAGAGTTGCTGTTACCCAATCGATACGTCATCCTGAGCGTAGCGAAGGATCTATAGTATTGGGTTTTGCAGAAAATACAGAGATTCTTCGTACGCTTCGCTTTCTCAGCAATGACGATGCGTTAGGTTAGAAAATCTGGGCCAGACTAGACGCCGCTCTCCGCGGCTGCGGTCTGGGGTTCCTCTTCGACGGCCGTAACAGCCGCCGGGGCCTTGCGGATTCCGCCGCCCAGCGCCTGCTCCAGATCCACTTCGTCGTCGGCCAATTCGGGGTCGTACTGCCCCGCATTAAAGGTGTTCGCCGCACCGTCCGCAGCGCCAGCGGTCACACCGGCAACCTCGGCAACCTGTTTGTCGCCGCCCATCTGGACACCTTCCACAATGGAATCGGCAACCTTCGATGTGAACAAGCGAATGGCGCGCAACGCATCGTCGTTGCCGGGAATAATGTAGTCGACCAGCGTGGGGTCGCAGTTGGTGTCTACCACCGCAACCACGGGAATACCCAGCTTGCGGGCTTCCATCACAGCGATCGTTTCATTGTTCGAGTCGACTACGAAAAGTGCGTCTGGCAGGCGGCGCATGTTCTTGATGCCGGCCAGGTTGGCCTGCAAATGCTTGCGTTCGCGTTCCAGCTTGATGACTTCTTTCTTGGTCATCAGGTCGTAGCGGCCGTCGGTGGCCATCTCATCCAGTTCCTGAAGGCGCTTTACAGACTTCTGCACGGTCGTCCAGTTGGTCAACAGTCCGCCGAGCCAGCGTTGATTGATGTAGAACATGCCGCAACGGGTGGCTTCCTCGGCAATAGCGTCCTGCGCCTGCCGCTTGGTGCCAACGAAAAGAATCGTCTTGCCATCGAGCGCCAGGTCGGTGACGTACTTGCTGGCTTCCTTGAACATCTTCAAGGTCTTTTGCAGGTCGATGATGTAGATTCCGTTGCGTTCGCCAAAGATATATTCCTTCATCTTTGGGTTCCAACGCTTTGTCTGATGCCCGAAGTGGACCCCCGCTTCGAGCAGCTCCTTCATGGTGATAGTGGCCAAACGACCTCCTTGTGATTTGCATCCTGCCTTGCTTTCAGGAAAACTCTGCCTGAAAGAGCGGGCAAGGATTCATCCCCGTAGGGAAATTTTGCTGCGTATGTGGGCGACATCCGTTCCCCACAAAAAATCTGTCATCCCGACCGAAGTGGAGGGGCCTGCGGTTTCACCAACTCGATCCACGCAAATCCCTTTAGCAAAGAACTAGCGCTTCGAGAACTGGAAGCGCTTGCGCGCGCCCTTCTGTCCGTACTTCTTGCGTTCCTTCATGCGGGCATCGCGAGTCAAAAAGCCCTGTTCCTTCAGGCTGGCGCGCAACTCCACGTTGTATTCGAGCAAAGCGCGCGCCGTACCCATCTTTACGGCATCGGCCTGCGCGGTCACGCCGCCGCCCTTTACCGTGGCCAGCATGTCGAACGTTGCAGCCAAATCCGTCGCCACCAGAACGCGCTTGGCTGCGATGCGCTGCTGTTCGGTGACGAAATATTCTTCAAACGCGCGGCCGTTCACGGTGAACTTGCCGCTGCCGGGACGCAAAAATACGCGAGCAATGCTCGTCTTGCGCCGTCCGGTCCCGTAGTACTGAATCATGTCTGCCATCGAGGTTCTTTCGCTGTCCCGTAAAAAATGTTGGCGTTGCTTAATCGTTGCGCGTCATGGCCACCGGCTTCTGCGCATCG
>DAHUZH010000143.1 GCA_027306695.1 Acidobacteriaceae bacterium | reverse complement strand
AGGTGGACGGCTTTCCGGTGGCTGCCATCGAAGGATCGCTTGCCCGCAGCCCGCAATCCCAGTGACAGGGCCGAGGGGCTATTTGGGGGAGCCAAACGGTACCCACGGCCCTGAGCAGCAGACGCGAGTCAGCCCTGCCTCGCTTCCGCAGCACCGGCGTAGCACCGGATGCATGGACACACTGTGTACTCGCAAGTCTTTGATTTGGTGGGCCGTGTAGGGATCGAACCTACGACCAAGAGATTAAGAGTCTCCTGCTCTACCAGCTGAGCTAACGGCCCATATTGTGTTGCGGCAGCCGCCCGGGGCGACTTCCGCCGAATTTGGGGTGGACGATGGGACTCCACTGGCCACCGCGAAATCGCCCACTTTCCTGCGATTCGCGCGCGCTGCGACCTCGGTCTGTGGAGCAGGTAGTGTAGCAGATGCTCCGGGGACTGGGAACAGGGTGAACGCAAGCGTAGCCGTATCTAGTGGCCACCTTATCAGGGCAGTAAAGGCTGGATCGTGCCGAGGCGCCAGCCATGCGAAGGACAGGAAGCCGGCTCGCTCAGAGGGGTAAAGGCGTATAGCCCAGGCACAGAGCCACCGGCGTCAGGCCGATACGGGCAGCCAGAGACCCCGGATCAGGCGCAACGCCCACACGAGCCCCTCGAGGCGACGCGTGAGGCCCCACAGCAAAGCGGGCGTGCATTCCGCGGCCGCTGCGTTTAGCAGAGATTCCACTGCGCCTCCAAGCGCCAGCAAGCGCCGGAACCCCTTCACGCGCCAAGCGGGGACACCATCTCCCGATGATGACCGCACCCCTTGTCTATACAGACAACGCCCAGCGAGTGCGCAACCTGGTGTGCACTCCGCGACCCGCTCCCGCGTAAACCCGGACTGCCAATGACGGAAGCGCTCCTCACGCACCGAGATTCGTAAACGTCACGCGGAGGCCGTCCCGTGCAACCTAATTGCTACCGAACACGGAGTTTTGCTGCTTCATCATCTTCTCGACGGCGTTCTTCCTGGCTTTTGCTCGCTTCGGATGTGATGCTACCACTGCGTTACGTAGAATGTACGTATCCGGCTTAAATACATGTTGGAAACTCTGTGCCAAACCGCTGATATTCCCGTAGGCGAGATTTGGCGTCGTTCGCGATATCTTCACGATACAACAGAATGCCTCTTCTCGCCCTAGGTTCTCCCCCGTGTACGGGTCTTTGATGGTGTTTCCGTACTCGTACACCTTATATTGTTCCCCCGCTTGCAGTGCACCGGTGCCCTCAGCAATCACGACATGATTCCCGGCGGCATCCACGATCATGATCGGAAACAGATCATCGGATATCGCATTCGCTATACGCTCCCCGACATACGAGGACAATGCTTGGATCCGGCCCCTGTTCGTGCGTAGGGACCCATACCTCATCATCTGAGTCGGCGTGAGATCGGATCTTAGAGTTCCGGAGGCAACCACCTGCGTGGTGACCGGGTCGATGAGTTCATAAAATGCCGTTATGCCGCCGACGCTCGTGCTGATGGTGCGAGTGGTATCAATGAAATGAGTGACCTCCACTCGATAGTGGAGTCTGTCGATTCTGGTGACGAGCACATAATCGGCGACGATCCGCTTCCCAAGGAGAGCGTAGTCATTGGTTGAGGCTTGACCTGTCCGAATGGTCGAAAGCTCGGCATTCAGCGCACTCGTATGCTCGCGATCGAGAACGGTGAATTTCTGAGTGCCCGTCAGGCTGCTTACGATCGCCTGCGTAGTAAACATCTGAGTCTGCTTCCGTCCGCCGTGCGAGCCGTCTATCGAGATCGCGCCAGTGGAGATGTTCGGGGGCAGCACCGCAATGCTGCGACGCAAAGCCTCTTGGGGCCTCTTGAATTTCGTGATAGACGCCTGGACAGTGGCGTGCCAAGTCCCGCGTTTTCCCTGCTTTAACGATAAGATTGAATACGTCTTGATTGCCCCATGCGTCTCCTCCTTCATGAACTTAGCGTACGCACCACCAGCGAGCGATGCTTGCGTGGTCTGCGGCTGGCCAAGGCCACGTGCACCTGAGGGTGCCGCCTCAAATCCGGAGTTTACGGAGCCGGCGGATGATGCCTTGGCCGCGGCGTTCACGGCCCCCACTGATGTCGATCGAAATCCGGCGTTCAGGGATATGCCGAGTGTCTGCTCGTTTATAACGACGCCGTTGACCTTATTGATGGCGTTTACAAGCGCATCGGTGACAGCCCCGTCGCGGGTCATCGACGTGCCAGTCGTGGTCACCTGGACAACCCGCAGGCGGTCCGATCTGTCAGTCACTTGAGCCGCCGTGGATGCAGCGGGAGCGATTTTGGCGGCAGGACGCGGCGTGCTTTGCTGCTGAGCTGGTGTCGCTCGATGCGAGCACCCGGAGATCAGCATCAGCACCCCCCCGGCAATGGCGCCGAGAACCTTGTGTCTAATGCACATCGCGACTGCCGTTCACTCCGGTCATGAGAATCACTCCTGCTTAGGGGGCGCTCGGTATCTCGTTCAGGACGTTGCTGGGCACGGAAATCTTTTCCTTCTTTGCGTAGGTCAAAAGATCCCCTGTCGTGCTCTGAGCCCCTTTGATGAACCCGGGGCCGTGTCTTGCCACATACAGTCCCTCGGCAAGTTTGTTCCGTATCGAGAGCTTGTCCATGATCGGGGCTGAGGTAACCTGCCTTTCGGCGTTGGAGATGAAATTCGGGAAATCCGGTCGCAACGCGATCGCACGCACCAAGCCTGTGGCGTAGTGGGGAAGCGCTTTGATATAGAGCTGCCTGCCTTTGGCGCTGAGCGCCGCGTCCTTATGCACCTGACGTTGAATCATTGAGTTCGCGCGAGACGAATCCGCAAACGCCTTCTCAAGTGGCTTCGCGCTCGACCCCTGGCCGAGGGCTTTCTCATCGGCAGTGAGCTCAGCGGCCTGCGTTTTGTCACCAAACGCTTTCGCCAGTAGCGCCTGTGCAACTAAAATCTGTCCCTGTGACCCAGCAAAGTCATTGACGAGCTTGCTTTGCTGCGCCATGAGGACAGGCGAAACGCCTCCAGCGGGATGTTCCAGTTTCTTCGCAAAACTGCCAAAGCCGAACCCGGCAAAGGCCGGCTGAATCGCGGCAAGCGCTATTGCTGCGGAAGCACCGAGGAACGCTCTGCGCACGATTACACTGTCTGTTCGTTTCATGGTGAGATCCTTTTGCGCAAACTATGTCAATGAACCTGGGCCGCTGCCATTGCCTGGGCCATCTTGTGTGCAGCGGCCTTGGCCGCGAGGCGCAGCGCAGTCGTTGTGGCGACGCTTTGGTTGGGACCGAGCGCTGAGTACTGTACGGGGCCCACGGCAACTACGGTTCGGGGAAAGAGCCCGCCCAAGTAGTACAACGTGCCGGTCACTTTCACAAATACTCGCTGCAAACCGGTCTGGGGATCAACGCTTGGCATGCCTGTATCGAGCGTGCCGATGGCCAGGTACTTCACGCCCAGCTTTTGGGCTCCTGTCAGGGCATTCGTTAATGTCTGCGAGGAAATGTGGGTGCCGCGAGCGTACTCATCTCTAAACGCCTTTAAATTGACCTCGTTATGCGATCTGGCCGCAACAATTTGAACCGGGGCCACCGTGTAGCCAGCGTTGGTGAATACGCCAGTCATCGCTGAGTTCACTGTCCCGGAAGAGGTCACGCGATATTTGATCGTGGCGGCGCGCTGGGTCTCACTGGAGATAATTTTGGTTCTGGTGATGGCGGTGTGCTCATCGGCGAATGCTGCACCTGTTTCGGTCTTTGCGGCGTTGTTGACCCCGTTTTCTTTTACCTGCGATGCATTCAGCGCGGAAGTTTCCGGGCCATAGCGAGTAATTGCAGCTTGCTGTCTTGCTACAAATATAAACGTCATAATGGACCGTGCATTCGTGGCAGTAGCGTGCACCGAGCTGTGAGATCGGAAGGCGTTTGACAGGGCATTCGTGTCGAGGTCAACGCGCACCACCATCGTGAGCGTACTCATATCGGTGTCGATGCTCTTGGAGATTGGCGTAACCCCAAGTACGTACTGACCAAGAGAGGACATTACGCTCTTGCGCATCTTCTTAAAATTGCGTTCTTCCGCGCTCGTGGTCGATGCAACGTATCGTGCGATCGCATTGATCTCGGCCGCCTTCTCTGCATTTCGGTAATCGACGACGGTCGGGGCTTTACCCGAAAACTGGATCGTTGCGACTCCGTGCTGCTCCACCGGCGAGGAGGCGAAGGCGGCAGGAGATGAGAAAAGAATAGCGAGTCCGGTCAAAGCCCAACATGTTTTTACCGACATGACTGCAACAGGTCCTTTACATTCTGAAGTTCTTTAGAGATTTCGGGATTGTTGCTGGCTTTTTTTGCCCAAGCGCTTTGGGGATTCGCCAACGCTGCTGTTGTGTGATTGAACAGAGTAAGCATTGCCGCTTGATAGACCGGCCAGTTCATGAAGTGCCGCTCGTTTGCCGGGACTATCTTTGCGACCCCATCGCGAAACGAGTCGTCAAGGTAAACCTTGTTCGATAGCGGCTCGAAGATCTTCAAGTGGCTGTAGGCCGCGTACACCCAACCACTGGCGAAGGCGGTCTTGCGGAACTGAAAGCGTCGAAATCCGGAGACTGTCAGATGGATATCGTAGTCTGACGTGGGGATCGAGAGGCTGTAAACGTTTCCGTTTGAGAACCGCAGCGCCATCGTATTACCAATAGCCGCGTCCTTTACGTATGGAAGCACCGAGACATTTTGGTTCGCAACGAGCGACTTGTCGAAGGTCTGCGCAATGTATTCGTCGGCTTCTGCGGGATTGCTGCGCAGGAACGGAGGCAGCCGCTTCAGGGCATTCGGAAGAAGCGTGACGGATGTGAGCCGCAGAGTGTTTCCAGTCGTCGAGCGCGGATCGGCATGGTGCAAAGCGAGTACGTATTGCTGCAGAATATTGACCGAAACGCCGCCAAAATATAGTTCTCGGACGTCTTGCGCGATCTGCTCAGTACTGGGCGGGGAGTAAAATGCATCTACGTACTCAACCGAAACGGGGTAGGACGCCTCCACCTTCATGCCGTGGAAATTGAAGAAGAGAACTGACCCGGATAACTGTATGTAGAGCTTGTAGATATTGGCGATTTGTTCCTGGCCTATCGTTTCCCGATTGAGAACGAATGCCACCGAGGTTGAGCGGCCGTTTGAAAGAGTCCCAAGTCCGGTCAGACTGAGATTGAACTTTGCCGACTTGAAGTTCGCCAACTCGTGACGAATGACGCGATCAAGATGATTTTCGCCGTCTGCATTCTCGGCAGCGATTTCGTAGGAGTATGGAAAGCGCTGCTTCAGTGTGACTGCCGCCCCGCGCAAAGCGAAGCCTGCAAAATAGGCCGTAGGCACTGCGAAGGCGGGTCTTGCTGCAAGGGCGGCTGTGGCAATAAGCCACAACCATGCGGAGATTCGCTTACGGTGGCGCCAGCTGGTGACCCTGAACAGTTCAACTTTAGTTGCCATTTTCGGACGTACGACGTTTTTGTTCGGATTTTACGTAGTGTCGGATATGTAGCACATCCTGCCTGTAGAGGAAAAGCGCCGTCATCAATTATGTGACACAGTGCTTATTGGCAAGACGATCACCCCCTACCCGAAGCGGGCGAAGGTATCCCGCGTGTCAGCTGGGCCGCTTATCCCGCCACGAATACTTCAAGTTTTGTGTGCGTATGCACTCAACACACTATGTGATGGGCTCGCGACCTTCTCGACCGCCGCGCTCAGGCTGTCGGGTGCCAAGTGCGCGCGTAGCGCTCGGTCATTGCAATCTCGC
This sequence comes from Acidobacteriaceae bacterium, assembly GCA_027306695.1. Classification (GTDB taxonomy): domain Bacteria; phylum Acidobacteriota; class Terriglobia; order Terriglobales; family Acidobacteriaceae; genus JAKAAZ01. The sequence goes on along the minus strand of DAHUZH010000143.1, from coordinate 1,801 downwards.
TGTGCCCCAGCAACTCTTTCACGACGTAGAGGTCCACGCTGTGATCGCCGAGTCAGTTTCCGTGCAATTCGGCCGGTCTGAAGGTCAAGGTTTACTTCTCGTCGGTGTTCTTCGGACGATCTTATCTCAACACAATCCTTGCAAAAAATCGGCCTGATGGCCCTCAGGCAGCGGCCCTCAAGTAATGCGACAGCTCGGCTTGCACGTCAGGATTCGCGGACAAGGTCAGCGTGAGGCGGCCTTTGGGAGTCGTCAAGCGGCCGGCCCGTTGGATCAGCCTCATCCTGCGGGTGCCGAGACGCACGAACGACCACCACGGGGCGCGCTGTTCGGTGGTGCAGCGCGCAGGCTGGTCTGCCGACATCTGCAGCTCACGGTTGAGGTTGTGGGCCATGATCGCCGAGAGCAGCCAAGTCTGATTGGCGGCGCGGCGTCTGCAGGGGATGTAATCCATCTGGGTCTGGGACTTCAGCTCCGCGAAGATCGCCTCCTGCGCGCCGCGCCCGTTGTGCAGTGCCAGGAGCTTTCGCGCCGAGAGCGTGGCGTTGGTGAGGATCACCTTGAACTGGTACCCGTATTCGTAGGGAGCGAAGAGATTCAGCTGCAAGGGTCCTTTGCGCTGTTTCGGCTCACGGGTGCGGATGAAGATGAAACGCCGTGTCTCCTTCCAGCAGTTCGGCTTCCAGTAGCACTCGAAGAACTTCACGTCCTGATCGGCGCGGTGCCAGAGCAGGCGCTTCTCGACCTTCCTTTTCAGCTGCGTGAGGCGCTCGAAGGGGACCGAGATCGTGTATTGGATGCCGAGCGCATCGAGCGCGTGGACGATCTCCTCGGAGAAGAACGCGCAGTCCATGCGCACCTCGAGGATCACGTGGGACAGGATTTGCCGGATTTCATTGAGGCAGGCGAGGATGAACGCGCGAGCGCCGTTCGAGTCGTGCACGTTGCCGGGACGGTGCCAGACATCGAGGACTTGCCCGGTCTGTGCTACGGTACAGAACAGAGGATAGTAGCTCCGTTGTCCTTGTCGAGTAGGCGCGAGCCATTGCTGGCCCGCGCCCCTCTAAGAACCGGACGTGCGAGTTGGCCCCGCATCCGGCTCAAGCATGGAGAAAGCTCCTCTTTCGAGGAGCCGGCACCCGGTGGTCGTCACCAGAAGTCGTTCCAGCGGCGACGCGGAAGGGACGTTGACAGGTAGAGTGCAGCAATTTCAAGTTGGTGAGGGAGCGAGTGCCACCAGCCTTGAATGGGATGACGGGTTGAATCACCCATCTATCTTCTTCGCCGATGAGTTGACCGCATCCTGTGCATTTGCCTTGTTGCTGCTGCCAGAGTTGCTTTGGGAAGCCGTACTCCTTGAGCCGCTCCAACATCCGCGTGCCTTTACGCTGCGCGAAGTAGGAGTCCCAAGCCGGATCGAATGGGTTGGCGTCCGATTTAACTCTGACGTGCCGGACGATCCGAGTGTCTGAGGCTGAAATCAGCGCCAGCGTTCTCGGTGTGCCGTTGTACCCTCGGGTTTGAGTCGCAAACACCCCGTGCCGATGACCAAGGGTCCGGAAGTATTTCAAACGAACCCATTCGCACGATTTGTTCGGGTGTCTGCGCCGCGCCCAGCGCCACAGTGCTCGCCAAATGTGGTTGTCCACCGCCGCGTACGTCCTCTTTGCGACGACGTGCCGATGGTAATTGGCCCAGCCCCTGATCTTGGGGTTGAGCAAATTGGGTCATCGTGGAAACGAGTGGGTAAAAGTTGACCGTTTTCGGTTCAAATCTGAGGCAGCATCGAAGTCAGGACTTT
>DAHUZH010000142.1 GCA_027306695.1 Acidobacteriaceae bacterium | reverse complement strand
AGTGCCGCCCACGCCCTGATTCTGACTGCTGCGATGCTCCCAGGAATATCCCATCCAGAATTGATTGCCTTGCGCATAGTCGTGAAAGATGCGCCCAAAACCGAAGAAGTGATGCGTAGGATTGGCTACATTTTCCTGCACCAGTCCCGTGGATGTCGCTGCATTCACAAATGCCTGCTGGTCGAGCAGGTCGTAATCGGAGCCAATCAGGAATGTTGTCTTTCGGAGATGGCGAACGGGGCCGGTGATCGAGCCTTCATAGTATTGGCGCTGTTCGGACGGCTTATTGATTGCGAATGCATTCTCCGCATCGAAGATGGAATTGCGATAGAGCGTGTTCAACGAGCCATGAAAGCGCGACGTGCCGGACTCCGTGGTGATTTCGATGCGTGCGCGGCCAGGGCGGGAAAAGAGAACGGAGTAGGGGTCCTGGTTGATCTTGGCGTTCTTGATTGCGGAATTGGTGACGCCGGGGCCATTGGCTTCCACCCCATTCACGACCAGAGTCACACCGCCGGTGGCGATGTCGTTCTGGTCGAGCAAAGCGGAGAGCGTCGTCAGGTAGTCCGCGTCCAGTAATGGGAGGCTGTCAAGAGACTTTCTGCTGAAGCTGTTGGCGTTCTGGTTGTTGCTGGTCTCGCTGCTGACTTCTGGAAGTTCCCCGCTGGCTGTCACATTTACTTGTGTGTTCGCTGACGCGATGCGGAGCTTGATGGTAAATGGTGCATGGGGGCCGCCGCTTAGTGAAAATTGAGTGCTGGATGGGCGGAATCCCGGTGCAGTGACAAACAGCGTGTATATTCCTGTTGCCAAGGACGCGAGACTGAATTCTCCCTGTGGACCGGTCACTCCTTGCTCTACGGCTTTACCATCCTCGCTCAGAACTTTTACGGGTGCGTCAGCAACGGCGGCCCCGCTCGGATCGACCACAGTTCCGCGCAAGGAAGACGATACCTTCTGTCCCGACAAGGTGTTCGCCAAACCCAGTAGCAATCCCACATAAATTACCGACAGCCATATTCGCATCAACATATTGGGACAAACCATCTCTGCTTACTTTGAGCGGAGTCATGCGTTTTGCGCAGTGCTCTCCTGCGTGTCTAAAGGAAGACGTATGGTGAATGTGCAGCCGGGGCCAAGTCCGGGATTGAGTTCTACGCTGCCTCCGTTGGCGGACACGGCCCACTCCACGATGGACAGACCAAGACCGGTTCCGCCCTCCGCGCGGGTTCGCGCTTTATCGATCCGGTAAAAACGCTGAAACACTTTGTCCGCGTGCTCGGCTGAGATGCCCGGACCATTGTCCCGCACTTCGATCAGGACATCTTTACCGATTGCCCTGACACGCACTTCAATGTCTTCGCCCGAGGGCGAATACTTCACCGCATTGTCGATGAGATTGATGAGCGCCTGACGCAGGATGAGCCGATCCGCGCGGACGGTGAGAGATGGGTCTCCGTCCACAATAATCGTTTGATGTTTCTCTTCCGCAAGCACTTCGAGCAGTGCCGCCGACTCTTTTGCAAGGTCGAGAACTTCCACTGTTGTGCGTTGCAGTTGAATCTGCCCCGCATCGGCCCTCGACATGGTCAACAGGCTTTCCACGAGGCGGGTGAGGCGGTTCACCTCTTCCAACATGCTGCCGATGATGTCCCGGTAATAGGCCGCATCTCCCGTGTTCTGCAGTGCGACCTCGCCCACGCTGCGAATCGCAGTCAGCGGAGTACGAAGTTCATGAGAGGCATCCGCCGTAAAGCGGCGGAGTTGCTCGAAGGATTTCTCCAGCCGAGCCAATGTCTCGTTGAATGCGAGTCCAAGATGTCCGAGCTCGTCGCCAGGATTCTGTATCGTAAGACGGTCATTGAGGGATTCCGCGCTTATCTTTCTGGCCCGCTGCGCCATTTCCTCCACAGGTTGGAGGGCCTGCCCAGCAACGGCATATCCGGCAAAACCAATCAGCAACACCATGACTGGAAGGCCAATTGCCAGCACCGATACCATGTCCCAGAACTCGTCCCAGAGCGGCTCTTCACTGACGGCAAGCCGAAGCAGAAGAACACGACCTTCAATCCCATGCCGACGTGCCGCCGCCCGGACTCTCGTCCCATTACGCAATCGGTAGGTGTGTGGGGACCTGTCAAAAGGCTTCTGTGTCAGATCCGGTGGAGGCCCAAGGGAAGAACCATCCAGGCCCTCGCTTAAAAACATCGGTTTGCCATCGGCAGTCCAGATCTCCAACAGATATCCCCGTTCGGAAACGCCTTCGCGCGCTTCTCCTTCCTCCGAACGAAGTTCAATTCCACCATCTGGAGACAAAGCGATGAGACCTTCTACCGTCTCAATCTCACGGTCCAGACTTGCGTCCTGTTGTTTTCTAAGATCGCGCAGGAGATAAACCGAGGTCCCCACCGCATAGAGCGCAAGCGCCAGGGCAAGCAAAACTCCATAGAGGATGGTCAACCGGCCCCGCAGAGTCCTCCCGACAAATCTGCTCATGGAATTTCCTCGCTCAACATGAATCCGACGCCGCGAACGGTGTGCAGCAGCTTGCTTGCGAAGGGATCGTCCAGCTTCTTCCGCAGACGCGCCACATGCACGTCGATTACGTTGTCTAGTGGAGTGGCCCGGACGGGCTCCTTCCAAACATCGCGCGCCAGCATCTCGCGCGAAACGACCCTGCCGTGGTTTCGTACCAGAAACTCCAGCAATTCAAACTCTCTCGCGGTAAGTTCCAGGCGCAAACCTTCTCGCAGCACCGTTCTGGTCACGGAATCCATCTCAAGAGTGCCGATTCTGAGTGGCGTCACTGGCTCGGACTTGCCTCTGCGCAAGAGTGCCCGAATGCGGGCGCTCAACTCAGGAAACGCGAAGGGCTTGACCAGATAATCGTCGGCCCCGGCATCCAATCCGGCAACACGGTCTTCAATTGCGTCTTTGGCAGTGAGAATCAGCACCTGCACAGCCGAGTTCTGTTTGCGAAGTGCCGCCAGTATTTCCAATCCGTTGCGTCCCGGCAGCATTACATCCAGGACAATCAAATCAAACGAGAGGCTGCTGGCAAGGAAAAACCCGTCCTCGCCGGTCTCGGCAAGGGCGACTTCATAGCCCTCTGCCTGCAAGCCTTCCTGCACCGCATGGCCGACCTTCGGTTCGTCTTCAATAACAAGGAGGCGCACGTATTTACCCTCTTTCTTGTATAAAGGCAGATTGTGCCTGAGTGTTCTGAATTGTTGCTGAAGTTCTTCTGACGATGAATTAAGGAAATTGTCAGAATGTCTTCAGGGTTGCGCTCGATGATTGCGACTATAAACGAATAGGATTCCGCATCTTGCACTGCGCTGCATCGGACAAAGCACTGTTCTCGATCAGACCACAATGTAAGAACCTATCCGTCAAACATCTCAATATTGTCCGCACCAAGTACAGGATGAACGCATCATGATGAATCGTCGAAACCTGCAAACACTCGCAAGCTGCGTGGCCGCAGCGCTGGCGCTCGCCTCCGTTGGAGCTTATGCGCTGTCTGCGAACCCTGGCGGCAAGGTACTGACTCTAGTTGCCGACGTGCCAATGCCTGGTCCAGCAGTTCGGTTCGATTATCAAAGTCTGGATACGGTGAACCACCGACTCTATATCGCCCACATGACTGCCGATCAGCTTGTTGTTTTCGACACTGAGAAAAGACAGGTCGTCGCCAACCTCGACGGTTTCAAACGGGTGCATGGCGTCTTTGCCGCCCCTGAGATCCATCGGCTGTATGCCTCAGTAACGGGAAACCATCAGGTCGCTGCAGTCGATACTCAGACACTGAAGATTGTGGGCACGGCAGGACCAATCAGCTATCCAGACGGCCTGGCCTACGCTCCCAAGCAAAAGAAGGTATTTGTTTCCGATGAGCACGGTGGCGTAGATGCAGTGATTGACGCCACGACCAACACCCTTACCAACAAAATTCCGCTCGGCGGCGAAGCTGGTAACACCGTGTATGATCCGGTGTCTGGACACATCCTGGTGGCGGTGCATGGCGTGAATATGCTGGTTGTCATTGACCCTGTAACCGACAAAATCCTGGGCCGATATCCGCTTCCCGGAATTGAGAACCCTCACGGAATTGCCCTCGATGTGGCGGACGATGTGGCCTTCGTCGCCGGCGAAGAGAACCATTCGCTTGCCGTGGTTGACCTGAAGAGTATGAAGGTGCTTTCGAGTTATGAGGTGGGTGACGATCCCGATGTGCTGGCGTTCGATCCGGGCCTGAAGCGGCTGTATGTCTCCGCTGAGTCCGGCACCGTGACGATCTTCCAATATGGCAACAGGAAACTGGTCCTCCTCGGATCGTTCAATATGCCCCATGCGCACACCGTTGCCGTCGATCCGCAGACGCATCTTGTCTACTTTCCCCTTGAAAATATCGATGGACATCCTTTGTTGAGAATTATGCGGCCAACTGATCGGAACTGAAAGTATATCGAGGGCATTCAGGGAACAGGTATGAAAATCTGGAAAGCGTCTCTTCTCACATTGCTCGCGGTGGCAATAGTGGGTACCACCGGGGCAGTGCTGGTGATACGGCGAGGCTTTCGCGCCACATCGACGCCTTCCGCATTGGAGATGGTCGTGGCCCGGACTGTGCGAAATCTGGCGATTCCCCGGCACGTTCGTAACGAGAAGAATCCTATGGAGGCAACTCCTGAGAACCTGCAGGATGCGCGTGAACTCTACGTGACCCGCTGCGCCATTTGTCATGGAATCGATGGCAGCGGAAAGACCCGAATCGGATTGAATCTCTATCCGAGGGTGCCGGATTTACGCGTGGCTGAGACCCAAAATCTCACGGATGGAGAAATTCACTACATCATTGAAAACGGCGTCCAACTCACCGGAATGCCTGCCTGGGGTAATCCACACCGCCAGCCAAATACCAATAGCTGGAAACTGGCACTGTATATCCGAAATCTGAGGCCACTGACGAGCCAACAAAAAGCCCAACAGGCCAGCATCATCGCCTCGGCGCATTATGTTGGCTCGCAATCCTGTGAGAAGTGCCACGCGCAGATTTACCAGCGCTGGAAGAAAACTCCTATGGCCAATGTGGTCCGTGATCCGCGCAAAGATTCACATGCTATCCTCGCGGATTTTTCCAACCCACCTTCCTTTGTAAATTTCAAGCCACTACAGATCGCATTCGTTTACGGCAGCATCTGGAAGCAGAACTATTTCACGCAGGTCGGCAATGAGTATTATCCATTGCCGGCAAAGTGGAACATCGCGCATAAAAAATGGGTGCCCTACCTGGTGAAGAAAGGCGAAGACTGGTGGGCTCCGTACTATCCTCCGCACAATAGTGACCATCCCACGGGGCCAACTTGCAATGGCTGCCATTCTGTCGGGTACAACATCCAAACCAAACAAGTGGCGGAATGGAATGTCGGCTGTGAGCGGTGCCACGGGCCGGGCAGCGAGCATGTCGCGCATCCATCTCGCGGCAACATCCTGAATGCGGCAAACATGGATTATGTCGCCGCTAACGATACCTGCATCCAGTGCCATTCGCAAGGGCAGCCCTTGACCAATCCGATCCAAGGCCAGTATTACGACTGGCCGGTAGGCTACCAAGTGGGCCTGAAACTACAAGACTTTTGGAAGCTGCAAGATCACACACTGGGAGAACAGACCTTCTACTATTTCCCGGACGGCACAGCGCACAAGAACCGCATGCAGGGCAACGATTTTGCGCAGAGTGTCATGTACCGGCACAGAATCACCTGCGCGAGTTGCCATGATGTTCACGGCACGAGCAATTATGCGGAATTGAGAAAGCCCGCCACTATGATTTGTCTGGACTGCCACGGCCCCTTGTCACCGAACGGCCCCCACGCCGCGACCCTTGAAGAGCACACCCACCATAAGACCGGTACTCCGGGAAGCGAGTGCATAGCCTGCCACATGCCGAAGATCGAAACGGAGGGAGTTCCTGGTGCGTTTGTGCGTGCCCACACGTTTAAGTTCATTACCCCGGATATGACGGACAAATACAAAATTCCCAATCCATGTACTTCATGTCACACCGACAAGTCCACCGCCTGGGCAACCGACGCATTGCGTCGTTGGCCGGAGCGCTCTCCGTGGCGGATGGAGTAAAGGTATGCCACGGAAGGTTTCGCACTTAGATTAGCCAGTCGGGTGGGCAGAATCTGGCCTGGCGCGGAGCGGCAGCACGCTTCAGGGTGGGAAGACGGGCGGACAAATAAAAACGGAGCCTGCTGGTTCAGGCTCCGTCAGTCTTGTAGCGGTGACTACGCGGCGTTTGATTTCTTTGCGACCCTGGTCAAGGGCTTGGGATTGGACTTGTTTGCAATTCTTGCCTTCTCTTTCGCGGTAAACTCGTGCTTCACCTTGAGGGCGATAGCGTCGGTGTCCACCTTGTAATACTCGGCTGCTTCTTTGAGCACCTTGCCGCCGTCGGCCTGTGTCCGTGCGGAATGAAGAATGACCATCTCTACCAGCATCCGTCCGAGTTCGCCTTCGTCCGCTTTGCGGATGTAGGCCGACAGCAGCTTTGGAATTGAATCACTCTCTTTTGCCTTCTTGATGCCACGATTGCGGGCGACGATCTCCAGCCGCCGTTCGTCCAACAGGGTTGCAATTCGCTCCACGATGAAAAGCAGGTCGCGCTTCATCAACCTCACTGGAACGGCGGCGACGATGGCATTCAGGACACGCAAGCCCGTTGCCTGGGCCAGCGCTTCCGCCCGACGCTGCTTCTCCTTCTCCGCTTTCCAATTGGCATCGGCGGTCGGCTTTTGCTTTTTGGGATGGTGGATAGGACAGTTCGGGTCGGCACAGATTTTGCGGAGTTCGCCTTTCTCCATGCCTTCCGTGATGATGGCCTCGGTCATCGATTTGCAAGTCTTGTACTCCGGCCAATCGCGCTGGTGCTTGCCGGTTGGCTTTTCCTGCTTGATCTCAATGTATTTGTTGCGCGGGATGGCTGTGCTACCTTCGACTGGTTGGCCGTAGGCAACGGAGATTTGTACCAGCTTCGGCTTGGCTGCGATGGTCTTCGCAACGTGCGTGTCCACCTTGGTCTGGTAGCAGGCTGGGTCGGTGCAAGCATCCTGCCGAACGTCCGCGAATAGCAGCTTGTTGTGTCCCGTCCGTTTTGGGCATTCGTGGCAACTGCCAGCTTGCGAGTTGAGGGTCGCGTCACTTTTGGAAAATGGCGCGTCTTTCAAAATGAGCATGATGTTCTGCTCAATCCAGTCTTTCAGGTTGCGAACGGGCAGCAAAATACGTTTGCCCTTGCTGCCGCCGCCCCAATCCTCGCGGAAACAAGCGAAGAGCGCCTGTTCCTGCTCGGCTGGCTGAAGTTTTGCCAGCAGCAGCGCATGGCCTACGCCGATCTCATCTTTGTAGAACGCCTCGACCACTGCCGGGGCGAGTTCCGTTAGCTTGATGCGTTGGGCGCAATAGGCGGGAGTTTTCCCCGTCTTCGCTGCAATTTGTTCGATGCTGTATTTCGGCTCCTCCAGATTCAGCAAAGCGCGGAAGCCCTGCGCTTCCTCCAGCGGATGAACGTCACGGCGTTGCAGGTTTTCGATAAGCTGCGCCTCCAACGCTTCGGCATCGGTGAGATTGACGATGCGAACGGGCACCGTTTCCGATTCGGCCATCTGCGCGGCGCGGTAACGCCGTGCTCCGGCCACGATCTCAAAGCTGCGTTCAGTCAAAGGCCGCACAAGCAAGGGCGAGAGAACGCCCTGACTGCGGATGCTCTCAGCCAGTTCCTTGAGGGCTGCATCCTCGAAGATACGGCGCGGGTTGGACTTCGATTCCGTGAGAATCGAAAGCGGTACATTGCGATATTCGGTAGTTGCGATATTTTGAGTAGACATGATGCGCTTCTCCTGTAGGTTGAACGTGCGTGGATAGGGAGAGCGGACAGCCGCTTGCCATCCGCCCGTAGATTTGCGGCGGACTAGCGGGCAACCGCCATTGCATCTTGTATTTCTGTTTCCTGTTCCTCGATTTCCGGTTTCGGCTCCAAAGCGGCCAGAATGACAGCAGAGGCTTTCTGGATGACCTCCAGGCTTTCGGCCAATAGCGATGCGTTGCCGTGGTAAAGCTGGATATAGTCAGCGGATGCCGTTCCCGTTTGGAGACCAACGGCCTTGCCGACTACAAAGGCAATGGCCTCGGCCTCGGTTTCGCGGACAACTTTGGTCGTTGTCGTGCGGCGGTCGGCCTTGTGCAACATTTCGTGCGCCAGTTCATGCACAAGGGTTGAAAATTCCTCGGCTTTCGACTGCCCCGGCAGCAGAACGATCTTGCCGCCGTAGCTCA
>DAHUZH010000141.1 GCA_027306695.1 Acidobacteriaceae bacterium | reverse complement strand
ACTCCCATCGATTGCGGCGCGGGCCCGCAACCTCTCGAAATTCTTCAATCCCGCATCGTTGCCTGCGAGCTTTGCCCGCGCCTTCGCACCTACTGCGCGGAGATAGCCCGCGTTCGGCGCCGGGCTTATGCGGATTGGGAATACTGGGGCAAGCCGGTTCCATCCTTTGGCGACCCCAATGCGCGCGTGCTGGCCCTGGGACTCGCGCCGGGAGCGCATGGTTCCAATCGCACAGGCCGGCCCTTTACGGGCGACGGCTCGGGCAATTTTCTTTATCCCGTGCTGCATGCCACGGGTTTCGCTTCGCAACCGCAGGCATCCTCCCGCCAGGATGGCATGCGATTGCACGGCCTCTGGATCACCGCTGTCGTGCGGTGCGCCCCGCCCGGTAACAAGCCGCTGCCGGTCGAAATAAAGAACTGTGCTCCTTACCTGGACGAAGAAATCGCGCTGCTTCGCGAGCTGCGCGTGGTGGTTTGCCTGGGGAAAATCGCATTCGATGGGTATGTCGCGCATTTACTGCGGACGAAGAAAATTACCAGCCGTAAAGGATGGATTTTTCGTCACGGAGCGGAATATGCCGTTCCCGGTGGCGGCCATGTATTAGCGACCTATCACCCATCGCTCCAGAACACGAACACCGGGCTGCTGACCAGCGAAATGCTGCGCAAGGTCTTCGAGCGGGCTCGGATTTTGGCTGGTCTGGAACTACCGGCGATTCATGCTCAACGCGAACCATGAATGTCGCCGTAAAAGCTGACGGTAAACATGGGGGTAAGTTGGCGCGGATAATTAGACCGGGCGGCGGTGAAGGTAGTTCCCGCAGCCCAGGTGATCGGGTACTTGCCGTGGTTCGGCCAGGTCACTTCAATCTCCGGGCTCAGATCGAAGTAACCGAATGCAGGTGCGGTCGCCCTTCCCCAAAAAAGACTTCGGCCAAGCTGCCGCTCCCCGTTGTACTCGACCAAATACCCGAACCCTTCTTTAGGCAGCAGGACATGCTCGATAGCGCCCGAGGTCTCCAGCGCGTTCCCGTCCACCATGTGGAAGTGCTGCCCTGCCGGAATGGCGGCGATGCCATTGTTGAACTGATACGGGCCGGTGACATCGGCGGGATTTTGGACCAGTTCGGTCTGCTGTAAATACAGCTCGAAGGGTTTGAACTGTTTGCGGACCAAAAAGTTGATCTGCTCATTCCATGTGCCGTTGCTGGTCTGTGAGGCCCCAGACAGGTTTGGGTTGGAGCTTTTGTACTTTCCTGTTGGAACATTCAGATCGATTGCCAGATCCATCGACGGGAGCGTCCAGAATTTGTAGCGGTCTTTTTCCTTTGCAAATTGCCATTTCAACTGGAACAAAGAGTCCCCATAGCCGATGGCGGAATTGCTTTTGCCAGAGGAACCAGCAGGATTGGTGACGCGGTTGTAATCGAACGGGGCGTAGACATCCAGTTCCAATCCGCGGCCCAGGCCATAAGCAAATTTGGTGGGCACATAGATATTGTTCTGCCCATTTTCTCGATAGTTGAAAATATAAGGTTCAATGTAGTATGAACCGCCGGGATCCACATCGGCTGTTCCCGTGTAGAAAGGGCCGCTAGTATTGTCTACCCACCGAGCTTCATTGGGCGACGACGCCGATGTGCCGGTCGGCTGAGCAGTCTGCCCATAGACAAATGCGCACTTCATGGCAAAAATCGCAAAGAAGAGACATCCGAACAAATTCCGGAGAAGTCTCGGAGAAACATTCATTCCCAATCTCCAGATAGGCGCAAAGGCCGTCGTCAAAAACATTGGCGCGTACGCGAGAGGCGATGGAAGATGCAATGGGAGCAAGTGCGCACTCGCAGGCGTCGAAGGAAAATGGATTGGCGATCTAGTTTTTCGGAGGGGCGCGGTCCGAACAAAGGGCAATGGGCCGCATTTCCACGTTGGGCAAAGGGCGGAAGGTGTTGACAACCCCAAAACATATCCAGGGGCATTCGAGATAGACGTGGCCTGCGGAAAACGCCGGATGGATCTGCGTTTGGTCTTGCAGGTGCTGGGATTGGACGGCGCTGATTCTGCGGTCCGCGCGCTCACTTTCCGCCATGGTAGTCATGGCGTACAAGTCGTCCGTCATGGAAATGACGGGGAGCAGCAGAAACGACAGAGCGATCAGGATCAGGTATCGTTGTGACTTGCTTGCCTGAAAGTTGGAAAGTCTTCCCGATCCAGAATCTCCTTGCAGCCGTAGCAGAATGAAGAGCGCGAAAACGATGCAAAGCCACGCAAGATTGAGGAGGAGTTCCACTAAAAAGGATAACAGTGCGGGGTATTGTCTTCAAAATGAAGAGAAGCGCCGGAACCCGATGCAGTAACGTTAAACTGCTTGTAGAAAAAGATTTCGACGAGGCAGCCATGACGCAGCACATGCAGGAACACGAAAAGCGCAAGCTGTTGCATCGTGTGAAAAAAATCCGCGGGCAAATGGATGCTGCGGAACGCATCCTGACGAGTGGAGAAGATTGCACCGACGTTCTGATGCTGCTGGCCGCGATTCGTGGAGGCGTCAACAGTCTGATGGCGGAGGTCCTGGAAGACCATCTTCGATTGCATGTGGCCGGGGTCTCCGGCGAACGCATTACGCCGGAGCTGGCCGAGGAGCTGATCGAATTGGTGCGGTCTTATCTGAAATAAGCAAACACAGCCAGCGTCAAAACCCAGCCTTAAACCGGATGCACGATATCGAAAGGCGGACTAAAACAGATGGCGAACCGAACCGGCGTGCTGATAGTCTCAAGAGAAGGTCTTTTCAGCTAAAGAAGTACATGAAAGTGGATCGCGTCGAATGAGAATTGCAAGCGTCGCTCGCTCTATGCCGAAATGGTATTACAGCCAGCAAAAAATCTTTGAAACTCTCTGCCAGCACTGGAAAGACGATCTCGACAAGCCGGACGTTTTAGAGCGGATGCATCAGCGGGTCGGCGTGGAAGGCCGTCATCTGGCGTATCCAATCGACGAGTATGCCTCCATCGACACCTGGGGCGACGCCAATAACCGCTGGATCAAGGCGGCCGTTGAACTGGGAGAAGGCGCTGTGTCCCTTGCATTGGAGCGCGCGGGCCGCAAAAAAGAAGAGATCGGCGCCATGATTACCGTTTCCGTCACGGGCATCGCCGCACCGTCGCTCGACGCCAAACTGAGCAATGTCATGGACCTTCCGCTGGCCATGCGCCGCACTCCGATTTTCGGGTTGGGATGCGTCGCAGGCGCTGCAGGCATCGGCCAGGCGGCGGATTACGTCCGCGCTTATCCGGACCGGATCGCTGTTCTGCTGTCGGTAGAACTCTGTTCCCTCACCTGGCAACGCATGGATCTTTCCGTGGCCAACATGATTGCATCGGGCCTGTTCGCGGACGGCTCGGCTGCGGTGGTTGTCGTCGGAGACCAAGTGAAAGCCGACGGACCGGAGATTCTGGCGCACAAGTCCAGCTTCTATCGGAACACCGAGCATCTGATGGGCTGGGACATTTCCGAAGAAGGCTTTCAGATCGTCCTGTCGCCAGAGGTTCCCGACGCGATTCATAAACACTTTCCGCATGACGTCGACACGTTCCTGTCCGAACACGGCCTGAAGCGCAGCGACATAGGCACATGGATCATGCACACTGGTGGCCCCAAGGTGCTGGATGCGTCTGCGGAAGCACTGGGTCTACCGCGGGAAGCCTTCGCTCTTTCGTGGGAGAGCCTGCGCAACAACGGCAATATGTCCTCGGCGTCTGTTTTGCTGGTGCTGGAAGACTATATGCTGAACCATCGGCCCGCGCCGGGAACCTACAGCATTCTGGCCGCCATGGGACCAGGGTTCTGCTCGGAGCTGGTCCTGCTGCGCTGGTAGGCTGCATCAAGTCCGCACATTCTGAAGAATGCGGCAGGGCTTTCTACTTCTGCGCTCTTTTGCTGTGGGGCTTTGTCGCGGCATCATAGACGCCCAGAACGATCCCCTTGCCTTCCTGAACTGTAAAGTAGCGATCGACCGCTGGCACAGTGATTTGCTCGGTTGTTCGGTCTGGCCAATGGACCTCCAGCTTGTCGATTTTTGTAGCTGTGCCCAGACCGAAATGCACGCGGGAATCGTTGTTGGAAGCGAAGCTGCCGCCGCTGAGCACATCGCCTCGCTGACGCATTCCGCCAGCCGTCAGATATACCGTCGCGCCGGTGGCGTCGCGCGGACTTTTTAGGCCGCCGATCAATTGCAGGCCAATCCAATGGTTGGCGTTGTGGGTGACGTTGCGCAATAAGACCGGCACGCCATCCAACTGATTGATGACAACATCGACCTTGCCATCATTGAACAGATCGCCGAACGCAACTCCACGCGCGACATACGTCGCGGCCAGGCCAGTTCCCTTCACCGGCGGGACTGCCTCGAACTTTTTGCCTCCTATGTTGTGAAACAGCAGCGGGCGCTGCGCGTAGCTAGTGCCCCAGTTCTGCTGATCGACCTGGGGGTAGACGTGGCCGTTGCCGACAAAAATATCTTTCCAGCCGTCGTTGTCGTAGTCCACGAAGCCATCACCCCAACCCAGGAAAGGAACTGTGATATCGGCGATCCCCATCTGATAACTGACGTCTGTAAAGTTTGCGTCTCCATCGTTTCGATAGAGCGGATTGTAGTCGTCGGAAAACGTGGTGTTGTAAACATCCAGCAATCCATTGTTGCGGTAATCGCCGATGGCGATCCCCATCGAGGCGGTCTCTCTGCCGCTTTCATTCAACGCATAACCGGAACTGTAACTGTCATCCTCGAATGTTCCATCGCCCTTGTTGATATAGAGATAGTTTGGCGTGGAATCATCGGCGACCAGCAGGTCCACTTTACCGTCATTATTGATGTCGACAAAAACAGAGCTGAGTCCGTAGTAGCGGTTTGGGTCACTGACGCCGGCCTTTACACTGACGTCGGTAAATGTGCCATCTCCATTGTTGTGGAACAGATGGTCCGTCGCACCGGGCAGTCCGCGCGGGCCGCACATGGTATTGACGCCACGAAACTGACACGATCCAGAAGCCGTCGCATGCGCAATGTCGTAATGGACATAGCGGGGCACAAACAGGTCGAGGCGGCCATCGCCGTCGTAGTCGCCGAACGTCGCACCGGTGGACCAATTGCCTACGGTGACGCCGGCCTTTTCGGCGACATCGGTAAATGTCCCATCGTGGTTGTTGTGGTACAGGCGATTGCTTCCGAAGTTCGTCACGTAGAGATCGGGCCAGCCGTCATTGTCGAAATCGCCGACGGCCACGCCTTCTCCCCAGCGGTCGTTCGTCACGCCAGCTTTTTCCGCTACGTCGGTAAATGTTCCATCGTGGTTGTTGTGAAATAAAGCTGCGTGTGGCGGAGTGACTTTGCCATCCATAGCATCATAGGTCGAGCCATTGACCAAATAGATGTCCAGCCAGCCGTCGTGGTCGTAATCCAATAAGGCAACGCCTGCGCCGACCGTCTCGATAATGTATTTTTTTTCGGGAGTGCCAGTCTTCTCCCGCCACTTCGTCAGGCCGGCCTTGTCTGCAATGTTCTGAAAGACGATTGGGCCGGCATCCACGTAGCCGCCTGCGGTAATGGGCCGTTTTTCCGCGTCCAGGACAGGCGCAAACGTTCCCGCCGTAGATACGCCGCCTGCTCCGCCGGATTGTTGCTGTGCGGGTGGGGATGCAATGGGTGGAGATGCTTCAGCACGTGCCGAAGGGACATTGACGAAAGCGACTGGCAAAAGACATACGAGAAAGATCGGGAGGAACAAAGATTTTCGCATCCAGGACAATACCCTGCGGAGATTTGGCCCAGTCTACTACATTGCGAGCAAACCCTGACGCCGCCTATACCGTAGCCTCCTCCGAAGTTTCTTTCTGCACACGGCTGGAACCGGAGCCGGAAATTTTTTCGAGTACCGTCTTGGTCAGCACGTATAAGACTGGGATGAAGAAGAGATTGAGAATGGTGGACAGCAGCATTCCGCCGACGATGGTGGTGCCGACCGAGTGCCGTCCCATCTGCCCCGCGCCGGTGGCAAACGCCAGCGGCAACACGCCAAGGATGAATGCGAACGAAGTCATCAGAATCGGACGCAGCCGCAGCTCCGCCGCTTCCATGGCTGCATCGGCAATGGAGAATCCCTGCCCCCGCAGTTGCTCGGCAAATTCGACGATCAGAATCGCGTTCTTGGCCGCCAGACCAATCAGCATGACCAGGCCGATCTGACAGTACACATCATCGACCAGTCCACGCATCGAAACCGCAGCCAATGCGCCCAGGACTGCCATCGGAACAGAAAGCAGAATAATGAATGGCAGCACAAAACTTTCATACAGCGCAGCCAGCGTGAGATACACCACGAGAATGCCGAGGCCGAAGATGATCGTCTCCTTGCCGCCGGACTCGATTTCTTCCAGCGCCAGCCCGGACCACGAATACTGCATTCCCTGCATCATGGACTTCCTGGCCAGTTGCTGCATTGCGGTCAAGCCTTCGCTGGAACTGTACCCTGGCGCAGAGGAGCCATCTATTTCCGCCGAGCGGAAGAGATTGTAGTGGCTGATGACCTGCGGCCCCGAAGACTGCGTGATGGTGACAAGATTATCCAGCGGCACCATTTGCCCGCTGCCGGAGCGGACATAATACGACCGCAGGTCCTGCGCATTGCGCCGAAATGGCTGGTCCGCCTGAATATAAACGCGATAGGAACGGTTGTTGAAGTTGAAGTCGTTGATGTACTCCGACCCCATATATATCTGAAGCGCATCGTCAATCTGGCTGATGGGAACATTGATCGCCTGTGCTTTCTGGCGGTCGATCGTCACCTGCATCAATGGATCGTTGGCGGTAAATGAAGTGAAGAGACCGGTCAGGTCGTGGCGTTGCCGACTGCCGGCGACAATCCGGTTAGCGACACGAGCCAGGTCCGCGAGCGTATTGCGGCCCGTGTCCTGCAATTCAAACTGAAACCCACCAAAGCTGCCAATGCCCTGAATGGCCGGAGGCTCGAACGCCACAATGAGACCACCCGGTATCATGAACAATTTTGACCGTAATCGCCCAACGATCGCCGCAGCGGAATGTTGTGCGCCTTTGCGCTGGTTGAATGGCTTCAGATTGACAAAAATCAATCCGTAGTTGGCGGCATTGCCGGAAAAACTGAACCCGGTAATCGCAAACGATGCAGCGACCTCCGGCTCCTGCGCAAGAACGGCCTGCGCCTGGTCCGCCAGATTGGTCGTGTAAGAGAGCGAAGCTCCGGGCGGCCCCTGCACCTGCAAAATAATGTAGCCCTGGTCTTCCTGCGGTACAAAGGCGGTCGGCACACGGCGATACATGTAAACCGTACCCGTCAGTCCCGCGATAAAAAGAAGAATCATCAAATACCGCAGGCGAAGCACAACATGAATGCTGCGGGCATATCCGCTGGACAACGCTTTGATGCCACGATCCACTGCGGCCAGCAGGCCGCGATGCCGCTCCTCTTTGCGCAAAAGAATTGCCGCCAGCGCCGGGGAAAGGGTCAGCGCGTTGAAGGCGGAAATGGCAATGGAAAAAGCGATGGTCAGTGCGAACTGGCGGTACAAGATTCCCGTGGTCCCTGGGAAAAACGAGACGGGCACAAACACCGCGACCAGCACCAGCGAAGTCGCGATGACCGCGCCTGTCACTTCTTTCATGGCCACCGACGTTGCCTGATGCGTGTCCGCCATCCCCTCAGAGATATGACGCTGGACGTTTTCAATGACGACAATCGCGTCGTCCACCACCAGCCCGGTGGCAAGCGTGATGCCAAAGAGAGTGAGCGAGTTGATGGAGAAATTGAACATGCGAATAAACGCAAATGTTCCAATGAGCGAGACCGGAATGGTGACAGCCGGAATGATCGTCGCGCGCCAGTCCTGCAGAAAGAGGAAAATGACGATGATGACGATAACGATGGCCTCCACCAATGTCTGAAGCACTTCGCGGATGGAATCTCCTACAACCGTCGTGGTATCGAACGCAATGGCGTACTTGAGGCCGGGAGGAAATTGTTTGGAAAGTTGGGTGAGTACCGCGCGCGCCTGACGGTCCACATCGAGCGCATTGGCATTGCTGAGCTGCTGAATTCCAATACCGAGGGCCGAATGTCCGTTGTATTTCAAGTTGGTTGCGTAGGTTTCAGCACCTAATTCGGCGCGGCCAACGTCCTTCAGCAGAACGATTCCATTGGCGGTATTTTTAACTACGATGTTGTCGAACTGCGCCGGGTCGCTCAGCCGGCCTACCACATTCACCGTAATTTGATATTGCTGTTTGGGGTCTGACGGAGGAGCGCCCAGCGCACCGGCTGCGACCTCGACGTTTTGTTGCTGCAGGGCGGTCACGATATCTGTCGCCGTCAAACCGCGTGCCGCCATCCTCGTAGGATCGAGCCATATACGCATTGCGTATTTACGCACGCCGAAGATGATCGTACCGCCCACGCCGGGCACTCGCTTCAATGCATCCGAAACATATACGTCCACGTAGTTGCTGATGAACTGGTTGCTGTATTCCCCATGCT
>DAHUZH010000140.1 GCA_027306695.1 Acidobacteriaceae bacterium | reverse complement strand
GATCACTGATCCCGCGATTGTGGCGGCGGCTACGCTGTCTTACCGCTATATTTCCGACCGGCAGTTGCCGGACAAGGCCATTGACCTGGTTGACGAGGCCGCGTCCCGCATCCGCATGGAAATTGATTCCAAACCCGAGGAGATGGACCGGCTCGACCGGCGCCTGATCCAGCTCAAGATCGAGCGCGAAGCCCTCAAGAAAGAGAAGGATGAGGCTTCCAAGCGGCGGCTTGCCACGCTGGAAGCGGACATCAAGAAACTCGAACGCGAATACTCGGACCTGGAGGAAATCTGGAAAGCCGAGAAAGCCTCGGTGCAGGATGCGGCCCATATAAAAGAATCCCTGGAAAAGGCCCGCATCGATCTGGAATCCGCGCGCCGCGCCGGCGACCTGTCGCGCATGTCGGAACTGCAGTACGGCCGCATCCCGGAGCTGGAGAAGAAGTTTGCTCAGGCCGGCGCCGCCGAAAACGCCCCCACGCAATTGTTGCGCAATACCGTCACCGCCGAGGAGATTGCGGAAGTAGTGTCCCGGTGGACCGGTATCCCGGTTTCCAAGATGCTGGAGGGCGAGAAGGAAAAGCTGCTGCGCATGGAAGACGCACTCATGGCGCGGGTGGTGGGCCAGGACGAAGCGGTGCGTGCTGTGTCCAACGCTATCCGCCGTTCCCGCGCCGGGCTGTCCGATCCCAACCGCCCCAGTGGTTCGTTCCTGTTCCTGGGGCC
The DNA here is from genome assembly GCA_027306695.1 of Acidobacteriaceae bacterium. Classification (GTDB taxonomy): domain Bacteria; phylum Acidobacteriota; class Terriglobia; order Terriglobales; family Acidobacteriaceae; genus JAKAAZ01. The sequence continues at coordinate 7,950 of DAHUZH010000140.1, read as the reverse complement.
TACCGGTGTGGGCAAGACCGAGCTTACCAAGGCACTGGCCTGGTTCCTGTTCGACACCGAGGACGCCATGGTACGCATAGACATGAGTGAGTTCATGGAGAAGCACTCCGTGGCGCGGCTCATCGGTGCACCGCCGGGCTACGTGGGTTACGAAGAGGGCGGCTATCTCACGGAAGCCGTACGCCGCAAACCCTATTCCGTGATCCTGCTGGACGAAGTGGAGAAAGCGCATCCGGATGTGTTCAATGTGCTGTTGCAGGTACTGGATGACGGCCGTCTCACAGATGGTCAGGGCCGCACCGTGAACTTCAAGAACACCGTGGTGGTGATGACTTCGAATCTCGGCTCGCAGGCAATCCAGGAGATGGTGGCCGATGCACATGGACGTGCAAGTGCCGCGGGAGGCAGGGGCGCTGCGGGAGCAGCGCCGGGAGCGGCTGAAGAAAATTACCAGAAGATGAAAGATGCGGTCATGGAGATCGTGGCCCAGCATTTCCGCCCCGAGTTCATCAATCGTGTGGACGAGACCGTGGTATTCCACCCGCTTGGCAAGGACCAGATCCGCGCCATCGCCCGCATCCAGATTGAGTATCTGCGCAAACGCCTCGCCGACCGCGACATCGGACTGGAAGTCAGCGATGCAGCTCTCGACAAGCTCGGCCGCGCCGGTTACGACCCGATCTACGGCGCACGGCCGCTCAAGCGCGCCATCCAGCAGCAACTGGAGAATCCGCTGGCTCAGAAAATTCTCGCCGGTGAGTTCGGGCCTGGCGATACCATCAAAGTGGATGCCCGGGATATCGGCTTCGAGTTCAGCAGGGCCAAATCCAGGAAGGCAAAAGCTGCAAACATCTAAACAAGGATGTGTTTTATGAAGGCATAATGAAAGCCTGCATTTAAGCAGGCTTTCTTTTATCTTCAATTTCCAGGTATATACTCAATCGCTGGGCCGCTAGGCAAACAAGGAAGTTGCTCAATGAATACCATCAGACCTGTCGCCGGGGCATTCAACCAGGGCGATACCCCCACCATCGCCGTCTTCAACAAGGCAAAAACCCCCTTGGGTGTGGACCTGGGGGCGCTGATCTCCACCATGCAGAAGTATGTGGATCAATGCGTCGCGCCCGTGTGGGGCACGCCCGCGCAGCTGGTTAGATCCGCGGGATTCATCAAGAATCAGTGGGCCATGGTATTCCTGGATGTGGCGGATGCGCCGGGAGCCTTGGCCTATCACGATCTCACGCCCGACGGCCTGCCCCTGGCCAAGGTGTTCGTCAAGACCACCTTGCAGGACGACGCGCTCGTGAGCGTGTCCGCTTCCCACGAACTGGTGGAAATGCTGGTGGATCCGGCCATAAACCTGCTTACCACCGGGCCGCGGGCCAAGACCGTGTATGCTTATGAGAGCGCCGACCCGGTGGAAGAGCTGAGTTTCAAGGTGAACAGCATCCCCATGAGCGACTTTGTGTATCCCTCGTACTTCGAGGTTTTTCACAAACCCGGCTCGGTGCCCTTTGACCATCTGCGTAAGGTGAAGAAACCTTTCCAAATTCTCGCTGGCGGCTATCAGATCATCTTCAAGAATGGCAAGTGGAGCGAGATTTACGGCTCCAGGGCGACGGAAAAACGCCTGCAGAAGGAGGATCGTCGCGGCCATCGTAGCCAGCAACGCAAGCGCAAGACTTTAAAGCGTACTTCTTTGAGATCCGTCAATAACAGTAATCAGAAAAAAGGCTAAGCTACAGCCGCAATCGAGGAGCAAGACTATGATCTTGGTTGCCAATGTCATGATTGGGTTGGTCGCACTTCTGCATGTCTGTTTCCTTGTGCTTGAGATGTTCTTCTGGGGCAAGCCATTCGGGCGCAAGACCTTCAAGCTGACGCCGGAATTCGCCAAAGCTTCAAAATCCTTGGCAGCAAATCAGGGTCTATACAACGGATTCCTTGCCGCAGGTCTGGTCTGGGGGTTGTGGCTGGGCCCTGCCGGCCGGGATGTAAAATTATTCTTTCTGTGTTGCGTTGTGGCAGCGGGACTGTACGGCGCCTATAGCGTGAGCCACAAGATTCTCTTGGTGCAGGCGCTCCCGGCGATTGTCGCTCTGGGATTACTGCTGATTGCATAACCGCGGACCTGTCAATGACCAGGAACGATGGCTGAGGCGCATGCGATTGTGGACGTTACATCCTCGGTATCTCGATCCACAGGGGCTGGTGGCGCTGTGGCGGGAAGCATTGCTGGCGCGCGCCGTATTGCGCGGTGAAACCAGAGGCTACCGCCATCACCCGCAACTCGAACGTTTCCAGAAACATTTAGCGCCGCGCTCCGCTATCAACGTCTATCTGGCGGCGGTACACGCGGAAGCCGAATCACGCGGCTATGCGTTTGATTACCGTAAAATAGGACCGGTGCGCAACCGTGCGCGCATCGTTGCAACCACGGGTCAGCTTGAGTATGAGCGGCAACACCTGCTTCGCAAGTTGCGCAAACGCAACCCTGCATATTTTCGTCGCTGGCATAGAGTAACCTCGCTCGATGCACATCCACTGTTTTCCGTCAGCAAAGGTCCGGTAGCCGATTGGGAACGGCCTATGTAAATGCATGTTTGACGAGTAATCAGGGTTACTTTCCACGACGCATGTCTCAACGGCCTTACCAGCCGGGATATCTGATGAAAATTGTCGCGGGGACCAACGCGCCATCCAGTACCAATGCCATATACAAATCCGGCTAGATCACAACATTACACACGATTACGAAAAACAACCAGAGATGCGTGTATTGGCCTATTCATCACCTCTAAACTGGATTTTATTGATTACTCATTGTTACTGATGTTAGTGCAATTCTCAGTTATTGGCGCGTACAGTTCGACTCTCCAGCCATCCATGCCTTGTAAAAATGTGAAACTTTCCTGTCCATGGGGCAGTGTAAATGGCATGCGCGTGAGCATCGCTCAGAAGTCTTTTTCCAATGTGATCGCAAAATGGTGTCCGGCCACGTTGTAACCGTTAAGCGTGTACAGGGAGTGGTTGCCGCTGGTCCAGGTCTCGGCGAGCATGAGGCTTAGGTCGGGTCGAAACGCATACGCCACCGACAGCTTGTAGTCGGTATAGTCGAAGCGCGAATTCGCCTAGCCGGTAGCCGCGTCCGTGCCGCGAACTTCCCTGCGGCCAAGGTGCGCTCCCAGGCTCTAGCCACCGCTCAGCGGTTGCGTAGCGGACAGGTCCGCGTACAGGGAGCCGCGCGAGTCCGGCGTGGCGAAGGCGTTGGTCACGGTGTAGTTGAGTCTGGCGCTCAGGCCTTTCCAGCTTATATAGCCGAACACCTCGGTGGTGTTGGGCTGGTCCGTGGGCGGTGATTGCGGCACGTAGCGGCCGGGGAGCTGCAGGCGCAATACACCGGCCTTCCATAGCCAGTCCTGGGCGAAGGTCTGACGGTAGCCAACGATGCCGTCCACCTCAATACTGACGCTGTCACCGGGATAGATCTGATCAATCCAGTTGATGCTGGTGCCGTCCAGATTGGTGTAGAAGCCGCTGGGCGAGTAGTAATCTAACTCTCCCTGCACCGAGGGATTGCCGACGCTCTGTGCCAGGCCGCGGCCGATATAGTTGCTCATGAACTGCACGTAGCCGGCAAAGAGATCGGGCGCGGCAGCCTCCTGAGCCATGGCACTGGAGGCGTAAAGCACCCAGGTCACTGATAAAGTCAGTCCGACAAGCCGCGAACGCGTCATAGGATATGGCTCATCCCTTCATAGCCGGTAAGCATGGCCGCAAACATCAGCGCCATACCTACCACACGGTTGATCATCACTCCGGCGTTGGGGTTCGCTAGCAGCAATCCGCGAACGTTGCCGGCCACGAGCGCCACCGAGCCGTATACGCCGGCTATTGTTATCGCGATGATGAACCAGAGCACCATGGCCTGTATCCAGAGTAGACCGTATTCTGGCCGCAGGAATTGTGGAAAGATCGCCAGCATGAAGAGGTAAGCCTTTGGGTTCAGCAGATTGGTCAGCATACCCCGCCGGAAAGTCGTCCACGCCGAGCGCACGGTTGCATCAGGCGCAGTGCCGAAAGCGGATTTGCTGCGCAGGATCGAGACACTGATCCAGGCGATATAGAGCGCACCGGCGATCAGCAGGACGTTGAAGGCGCCGGGCATCACTTTGATCAACACGCTGATCCCCAGCGTGACCATCACTACGTGGCAGATGCTGGCCGCAATGATGCCCGCCACGGCGGTTAATCCAGCCGCGCGCCCACCGGTGAGCGAGCAGCTCAGAATGTATGCTATATCGAGACCCGGCAGGATGACCACGCCGAACACGATGATGAAGAACAGCCACAGATGCGCGTCGTGGAGCATGAGTGTGAATCTTTATTGCTGCCATTCTACTAACCAGCGCAGACGCGAACGCTGGGTTGGATCCATGATGATCAATTCCGGTGCGCCCCTTAGCAAGTCGGTAGCGGTTAGGGAACGCAGGGAATGCTCTGCCAGCGGCTTGAATTTTTCCTCTAATGTCTGGTTGTCTTTGATGATGCCAAGATAAACCAAGTAAGGACCATCCGTACGGACAGGAAGCTGTGGGAAGTTATTCGGCACATCCAGCGTCACCAGTATGCCCGCTGGGCGAATACCGGCGATTTGATAATGGGCAAAGATCGATTCCGCCTGTTTAGCAAACGCCTCCGCTTCTCCCGTCTTTACCGCGAAGATTTCCGCAATTACGATTCCCTGAGCACCTTTTTCCTCGAACACGGGGTCCACTGCCGGTAAAACCGGGATGTTGGTTGCTGGACTCAGAGGACGGAGCAACAGCACGTTGTCGCTATCGAGCATGAGATTGTTCACGGTTGCTTTGTGTTCTCTCCACACCGCTCCGTAATAAAAGGCTGAATTAACAACTGCGCGGTCTTCTATGGTGTGAAACGCCCTGATCCACGTAAAACGGGAAGGATCGTCGCGCTCATAAAACTCGCCGTGTGCTATTGCCCCGAGTTGCTGGAAGGCTTCAGGGAAATAACTGTCAAAGTATTGGGAAAAATGTTCCCGCTCGCCATCCTTGATGATGTAACGACGAAACTCGATTGCCCGGTAATCATTCAGATGGTTTAGGGTTTGCATGATTGCGTATCCAATGGTTTGCTGGATTTCTGTCAATGCCGCAGTGCTGATAGCCAGGGCTGAGGAAGATCAGTCGGCATGCCATCCGGCTAATCGTGCCAAGTCCATTGTCCAGTTGGTTTCCCAAGTCTTACCGTTGTCGGGTGAAAATGCCTGCTCCCAGCATGCACGGTTTTTGTCAAATGCTTTCCAGGTGAAGCGCACCATAATAGGCTTGCCGTTGAATTGATCCAGGCCATCGAAGATACCGACGCCGTCTGTGAATGATCCGGTCACCGGCTGTTGCAACACACCCGCTGCGTTGTGATTGTCCACCCAGGAGATACTCCACAGGCGAATCTGCGGGTTGTATATGCGCAGCGATAGACCCACGAAATTGGGCCAATAGTCCGTACGGTACACGTCCTCGTTACCAAGGCCGCCGGGTAACGGGCGGCAATCTATGCTGGCTTCGAATTCCGCCCACTCGTGTGAGTCGGCAAGACGTTTCACCAGTCGTTTGTTATAGGCGCGCCATTTGCCATGTAGAAAATCGAAATCATGTAAAGGGTCCTGCTGTAAATTGGCGTCATTCATCTTTGATTCTCCTGCGCGTGAAGACGCAATAAGAGATTGTTTGTGTTGAGGCCCGGTCTGCTGGAAGACATGGTTTTAGCGATTCCATTGAGATAGCCAGCGCAGGCGCGAGCGGTGGGTCGGATCAAGAATGAGCAGCTCCGGTGCTTTTCTCAGCAAACTGTCGGCGGAGAATTGCCGCAAGGCGGTTTTTTGGACTGGCTCAAACTTGGTTTCCAGCATCCGGTTATTTTTCAGGATGCCGAGCCATACCAGATACGGGCCGTCGGTCCTGAACGGAAGTATTGGAAAGTTGTTGATGGGCTCGTCCAGCGTAACCAGGATGCCGGCTTGGTGCGCACCTGCGGTACGATAGCGCGCAAATACGTTTGCTGCTTGCCGGGCAAAGACCCGTATTTGGTCTTTTTTCACTGCGAAGATTTGCGCCACCACCACACCCGTCGCACCATGAGGTTCGCGCACCGGGTCAACGATCGGAAGTACGGGGATGGCGGTGCCGGGATGCAAGGGGTGCAACAGCAGCACGTTGTCGTCTTCACCGGGCAACATGGCATTGATCCGGTTTCGGACTTCCTGCCAGACGGGGCCGTAATAAAACGCTGCCTCGTCCACGGCACGATCGTTGTAAGTATGAAAACCTCGTATCCAGGTGAAGTTGTTGTCGCCGCGTTCCAGGAATTGCCCGAAGGCGATGGCGCCGGATTGCTCGAACGCCATGGGGAAATAGTCGTCAAAATATTTTGCAAACTGCGTACGTTCGCCGGTTGGAATGGGGTAGCGGCGGAACTCGATGACCGGGAAATTCTGTAAGTGGGTCACATTGTCCGCGGGAGCGGCAACCTTGCTTGGAGGGGTTTGGGCGAAACCAGCCGTGACCGACAAGCCGATGACCATTCCCAGCAGGGCGGTAAGCAAAGAACGCCCTTGGCGCTTGCACTTGAGGCCGCTGGGCGCATGCTCGCGTGGGAAGTATGGTTGCGTAGCCGTAAAGCTGGCGGGCGGAATGAACCTGAAGCAGAGCTTGTGCATGGCTGGCTCCTGAGTGCTAAGGGCTTGGATGCGCACGCTACAGGGTAATTAGGACTATTCATGCCCTAATTCCATGTACACTTTTGCCATGGCGCATCCGACCACCCGCGTGCTTACTGTGCTGGAACTACTCCAGGCTCAGGGACGCATGAGCGGCGCCGAGCTGGCGCGGCGGCTGGACGTGGACGGCCGCACGCTCAGGCGTTACATCACGGTGCTGGAGGATTTGGGTATTCCCATCACCGCCGAGCGCGGCCGCTACGGTGCCTACGTGCTGGTGCCAGGCTTCAAGTTGCCGCCCATGATGTTTACCGACGACGAAGCTTTGGCCCTCTCGGTGGGTCTTTTGGCCGCGCGCAGTCTGGGGCTTGCGGATGGCGCCTCGGCGGTGGCCAGCGCCCAGGCCAAGCTGGAACGTGTGATGCCCGCGAAGCTGAAGAGCCGGGTGCGCGCGGTGGACGAAACCGTGAAGCTCGATTTCTCGCGCGCGCCGGCGCCGGGCGACAACGATGCGTTGGTGACGTTGACGACTGCCGCGCAGGCGCGCCGGCGCGTGCATTTGCGTTATCGTTCCGCGAAAGGTGATGCGACAGAGCGGGATTTCGATCCTTATGGACTGGTGTATCGCGGCGGCTGCTGGTACGTGAGCGGACACTGCCATTTGCGCAAGGGGCTGCGCTCGTTCCGGCTGGATCGCATCACCGGGGTGCGCCAGTTCGAGACGCTGTTCGAACGGCCGGCGGACTTCGATGCGGCGCAGCATTTGAGTTTCAGCATTGCCAGCATTCCGCGATCCATGCCCATTGAGATCTTGTTCAAGACCGATCTCAGGACAGCGGTAAAGAATATGGGGGACGACATCGGCTTGTACGAACCCAGCGATGCCGGTGTGCTGCTGCGCAGCAGCACCGACAGTCTCGACTGGTTTGCGCGTCAACTGGCGAAATTGCCGTTCGCGTTCGAAATCCTCCGGCCTGCGGAGTTGCGCGATGCGGTCAGAATGCAGGCTGAGCGGTTGTTGCAATTAACGGCGACTGACGAGGAACACCTATGATTTACCAGCTATATTACTGGCCGGGCATTCAGGGGCGCGGCGAATTCGTGCGGCTCGCACTGGAAGAAGCGGGCGCGGATTATATTGACGTGGCGCAAGACAAGAGCGGTGAAGATGCCGTGATCCGCAAGCTCGAACGATTGTTGAACGACAGCGG